>DAONFJ010000092.1:0-13279 GCA_035403545.1 Spirochaetota bacterium | reverse complement strand
GACCATAGTTTTTCTACCATACTTCTGTCAACGTAATTTTATTCAGAATTAAAAAAAATCAAAAATTTTTGAAGAATATACGTTTTTATTAATTTATTGGTACGGATTTAAAGGAGCTTTTATTTATATAATATTTCTACCAACATTTTTATATGAATTTGCTGGATTATCAAGCCCGGAGCAACTCCCTCTCGCCATTTTGAATTACTGTGTTAAACAAAGAAAACATTTTATTGAACTAAAAAGCCCGGGCCTTTTACCGGAACGGGCTTTTGCATAACTGAAGGACTTCACTTTTCTTCAGTTAAAGATATTGCTTCAGTTCTGCTCTTAATTTATACAAAATTTCATTTTCTATTCTTTTAACTGTATATAAAGAAATATCCTCCTCCTCTGACACCTTTTTACGGGTTTTATGCTCCATAATTCTTGAAAGAAAAATTTTCCTGCCTCTTTCAGTAAAATTATCAAGAACATCATTCACTGTAGACATCACTTCGCCCTCAATAACACTGTTTTCCAGGCTCGAATAGAATGCTTCATCGTATTCTTTCAGTTCAGGAATTATTTTTTTATTTTTAGCTTCTTCCCTCGACTGTTTTCTTAAATGATCGATAGCGATATTCCTGGCTGCTATTTTTAAATAATTCCGTATTTGATCACCGGTAATTACAGCATTCTTTGACTTATAGATTCTCAAAAAAATATCATGAGCAAGATCCTCGGCGATATTAAAATCATGAACAAATAAAAATAAATATTTAACAAGGTAGAGATAATTATTACGGTAAATCTTTTCAAACTTTTCATCAAACGAATCATACGAATTTTTCAAATAAAACACCTCCCAAAAACCGAAATTTTAATTTTACAAATCTTCTATAGAGGCAATAAGTTTATTATAAACCGACAGAATACTTATTTAAACTGACGAGCTTTCATAAGGAAAAATTACTCCTTGACTTATCACTTCCATATATAAGTTTCATATTAATACATGTGAAAATTTTTCAGTTTATTAACAAAAAAAATCTTCAGGTTTATTATTTTATCAAAAGATTGATTCGGAATTCATTTAGTTGATGAAATTTTGCAGGAAATAATATGAAAAAAATAAAAGTCATACTGTACCAGAAATCTCTGGGAATACCGATTACCAGAACTGACATTAAAGAGATGCAGAAATATGCGCCGCATTTTGTATGTTTTCCTGAATATTTTTTTGTAAATCAGCGGCTTGGAAATCATGGCCAGAGTATTCATAACCAGAATCTCCAGATTAAAAGAATTAAACTTTTGTCAAAAGAACTTAATGCGGTTATCATCGGCGGTACAATGCCGGAACTTGCAGATGGAGTTATGTACAACACTACATATATTTATCATAACGGTACAGAAATGGGGTCATACAGAAAGAAGAATCTTTTTTTCGCGGAAGTCGGAAAAATTACACCGGGAAATGAACTTAAAATTTTCAGCGCGTATGGATTCAATTTCGGTGTTCTTATATGTGCTGACGTATTCCACGATGAAAGTTTTCTGTTTATGAAAGAACATAATGCTAAAATTATTTTTTCTCCAACTTTTTCTCTTATTAAAAAGGATGAATCTGCGGGTGAAAAATTTAAAAGAGATAACGATATATATGTACGCGGTGCGGGTATAGCAGATTCTGTAATTGTTAAAGTATGCGGAGTACGGTCCGATTATAAGACTTTTTTGCAGGCAAGAAGCCTCATTGCTGACAAAAATGAAGTATTATACAGGGTAAAGCCCGAAGAGGAACATACCCAGATGATAATTAAAAGAGAGATTACAATAGATGAATAATAATAACATGGTATGCATGAAGTGCAGATCTCAGGTTGATACTGAAAGCAGATTCTGCAGTTTCTGCGGATCAAATTTAATATTCCAGAAAAAAATATCTTCAACAAAATTGAAGATCAGTTTCCGCTGGATCATATTTTCAGTAATATCCATTTTTATTTTTGAATACATTTTTGCAACTATAGCGGGCCAATTATTCATTCTTATAAGCGGAAATACCTCAATAGAGCTGGAGACAAGTATTCTGGTTTCATCAATAGGGTCGCTAACAGGCATATACTCCGGAACACTTTATTCCGCCTATATGTCGCCGGGGTTTTCAATAAAAGAACCATTGATTGGCGCTTCAATTGAAATACTGGTTTCTCAATTAATTCTTTTTGTATTGGCCGGAACTTTCTCATACTTTTTCATTATACGGGTTATAATTATTATGACAATTGCTTTTGCCGGTGCGAAGTCGGGTGACATGCTTCATAAAAAAATTTATAGATACTGATGATAACCGGTATCTATTTCTCCGCCGTTTTATAGACAAAAATTGTTTATGCTCACACCGGCCTCACCGGCGAGAGCATGATTATTTCTTTTACACTAAAATTTATATTAGAAAAAGATTCCCGGCGTTTTATTAAATTTTAAATTGACATCGGCAATATAAGTTTTTCAGGTAATACTGTTATTTTTTCAAGCTGAAAGGAGTTTTAGTATATGGTACTGAGAAAAGTTTTCTACGGAATCCGCGGAACAGTTGTTAAATCAATGACAATTATCTCACTACCCCCTCTCATTATAACAACTGTTGTTCTGTTTTTATTTATAAATAATTATTCATACAAGCTAGCTGAATCGTCACTTCATAAAAGTGTTAAATATGCCGTGCTGCTGCATGAAGCAGTGAATGATGACATAATTTTTTTCAACATGCTCCAGAATACAAATATAAGCGGGGGAGATTTTTTCTTCGCCATTGATGAAAATGGAACATACCTCTCACATCCGCAAAAAAAGGGTGAGACAGATACCTCGTTACTTGTGCTCGCTGCTTCTGAAAAACCTTTTTTCAAATATAAATCTTCCGATGGAAAAGAATATCTTATATATAAAGAACACATCCCGTCAAAGAAAATGTATATTGCAGCAGCGATACCTGAAAGCGAAAGTATGGTACTTCAGAAAAGTTTCGCAGTGGTTCTCTTAATTCTTATTTTTATTACACCGTTTATTGTTATTATGATCAGTATATTCATTGCAGGTTATATTAAAAAACCATTAAGCCACATTATTGAAACAGCTACACATGTAAGCGAGGGTGATCTCAGTAAATTTATTATTCAAGGACATTATAAAAAATGCACATCACTCCAGGATTGTAAAAAAACTGATTGCCCGGCTTACAGGACATCCAACCTTGCGTGCTGGGGTATTGAAAATACAACCTGCTATGACGGGATGGAAGGTCTTTCTAAAAACGAAAAAATCAGAAAATTCTGCTGTACCTGCAAAGTTTATCAGAACAGCATCCGCGGTGAATTTGACGAACTCATTGAAGCTGTCAACAATATGATTGTAACAACCCAGCATGTTGTATCATCAATCAAAGAAGTATCCGGCGAACTTGGAATGGAATCTGAAAAACTGTCAGATACAAGTAAAAAACTTGAAATACAGATGCAGAACCAGGCAGGTTATATAGAGGAAACAACATCTTCTAATGAAGAATTGGCGGCTTCAATTGACAGTATTGCAGATGCTGCAAAAAGCCAGGCAGAAAAAATGAAAAACGCCAGCGGAGCAATGGAGATGCTCTCTGAATCTTCATCCAACGTGAGCAAAAAAGCTGCCGATGTTAGCGGTAAAACACAGGTCGCTGTTGAAAACGCGAATGAAACTAAATCTATTCTTGACGATACTACTTCCAAAATAAACCAGATATCTGAAAACTCCCTGAAAATTGTGGAAATTGTACAGATAATTAACGATATCTCTGACCAGATCAACCTTCTGTCTCTTAATGCATCAATCGAGGCCGCACGTGCCGGAGAACATGGAAGAGGTTTTGCCATAGTTGCGCAGGAAATTTCAAAACTTGCCGATGCTACTGCCGCCAGTACAAAAGAAATTGAAACGACAATCCAGCAGACAAGAGCGGATGTAAACGAAGGCGCAAATCTGGTTAATACAACCAATACCGCAATTGTACAGGTTATGAATAACATTAAAAATACAGCAATACTCATGAAGGAAATAGCTGTGTCATCAGAAGATCAGAGAAAAGGGAACCAGAGTGTTTTAAGTGATATTGAAACAATTAACCAGATGTCAACAGTAATTGCCGAAACCACAGCAGAACAAAAAAACAATAGCAACGAAATTTTGAAGGCCCTATCCAGCATAAATGAATCAATTCAGCTTATTACAACCTCTTCTGAAAATCTTCATGCATCGGCTGAAGAACTGAAAGAAAAGTCTCAAAAATTGAATGAAATTACCGATTATTTTACAGTTTAAAACTGCATAACGGATCAAAATCACCGGCAATAATTATTTCCGCCCGCAGGCCACGGCGGAAATTTATTCTACCGCCAGCCTCAGAAATGTTACAATACAGATGGAAAACTATTCTGAAAATTTATTGATTTATTTCCCCCTCTCTTTCAGCATATCTTTATAGCAGATATTGACACGAGGTTAGTTAATGAAAAAAATTGTAAACATAGGAATAGTCGGTTTCGGCACTGTCGGAGAAGGTGTATATAAATTAATCAGAAATA
Organism: Spirochaetota bacterium; assembly: GCA_035403545.1. Taxonomy (GTDB): domain Bacteria; phylum Spirochaetota; class UBA4802; order UBA4802; family UBA5550; genus WRGT01. The sequence goes on along the minus strand of DAONFJ010000092.1, from coordinate 8,675 downwards.
ATTCAGAAACCATTGCTTTAAAATCCGGAATTGACCTGAGAGTTAAAACTGTCTGCGACCTGAAATTATCTGAAGTTCAAAGTAAAATTCCGGAAACAACAGTTACGGATAAATGGAGCAATATAACAGAAGACAGCGATATCGATATAGTTGTTGAAGTTATCGGCGGGATCAGTCCTGCTAAAGAGATTATTATAGACTCGCTCCGCAAGGGTAAAAATGTAGTTACTGCGAATAAAAAACTTCTCGCAGAAGACGGTACTGCAATTCTCAAAGCAATTGCGGAGACAGGTAATTCAGTAGGATTTGAAGCGGCTGTCGGAGGCGGCATACCCTGTATACTGGCATTAACAAAAGGTATGGTAGGGAATCATATAAAATCAATAGTTGGAATTTTAAACGGTACTACGAACTATATCCTCACACGGATGGAAGATGAAGGGATTTCTTTTCATGAAGCGCTGAAAGACGCACAGGAAAAAGGATTTGCAGAAACAGATCCGACATTTGATATTGAAGGTTTTGACGCAGGACATAAAATTTCACTGCTTGCGATGCTTTCATACGGAAAATCAATTGATTTTAAAACATTTCCTATTGAAGGAATCTCGAGCATCAGCCCATTTGATATTGCACATGCCAAAGATATGGGTTACATCATCAAACTTCTAGGGATTGCAAAATTTAAAAATCATGCGCTTGATATAAGGGTACATCCTACAATGATACCGGAAGATCATCCGCTTGCTTCCGTCCGGAATGAATTCAACTCTATAATGTTCGAAGGAGATATGACTGGCGCTATTATCCTCAATGGAAGAGGTGCCGGAAGCCTTCCGACTGCATCTGCGATTGTAAGTGATATAGTGCAGCTTTCAGGCAAAAATGAATATCACGGCGCCCTGACCGGACAAGCCGTACTGATGTCGCCGGAAGAAAGGATTTCGCGCTATTACCTCAGGCTCCAGACAGAAGACAGCCCCGGAATACTTTCACAGATATCCGGAGTCCTCGGGCTGCACAACATTTCCATCGCATCAGTAATGCAGAAGGAAGTAAATGAAGGATATGTTCCGCTGATCATCGTAACACATGAAGCTGTTGAAAGCAACATCCTTAAATGCATAGAAGCGATTGAAAAATTCAGTTTCATCAAAGAAAAAGTAATTCTGATTCGTGTTGAAGATTTTAAAAATTAGGAGAAATTTATATGCCGGGATATAAGGCGGAATTCAGATGTATTGCAGGTTGTGACGAGAAATACCCTCTTGATGAGGTTGTATATAAATGTAAAAAATGCGGTAACCTGCTTGAAGTTCATCATGACATGGACAGGTTAAAAGAAACTTCAGCGGATGAATGGAAAAAAATCTTCGACGGAAGAATCGGAACAAATAAATGGCCATACGGCAGCGGAGTATGGAGTAAAAAAGAGTGGGTTTTACCTGAAATAAATAACGATAACATTGTTTCCATGTATGAAGGGAATACAAACATGTTCTGGGCGAAAAGGTTCGGTGCAATGTACGGCATGAATGATCTGTGGGTCAAAATGTGCGGAACCAGCCATACCGGATCTTTCAAAGATCTCGGAATGACTGTTCTTGTCTCAATGGTAAACGATATGATTAACCGCGGAAAAAAAATTAAAGCTGTCGCCTGCGCCTCCACAGGAGATACATCGGCGGCACTTGCGGCATATGCTGCTTATGCAGGTATTCCATCGATAGTATTTCTTCCGAAAAATAAAATATCCACTGCGCAGCTTGTACAGCCGATGTCCAACAATTCGATTGTCATCTCACTCGACACTGATTTTGACGGCTGCATGAAAATAGTTCAGGACATAACAAAGGATAACAGTATATACCTTGCGAATTCCATGAACTCTCTCCGTATTGAAGGTCAGAAAACAATTTCGGTTGAGATGACCCAGCAGTTTGACTGGGAAGTTCCGGATGTAGTTATTATCCCAGGGGGGAATCTGGGCAATGTCTCGGCGCTCGGAAACGGATTTGAAATGATGTATGATCTTGGACTTATTAATAAAAAACCAAGACTTGTACTTGCACAGGCCGAAAATGCCAACCCGCTTTATCTTTCGTATCTGAAAAATTTTGAAGAATTCAGTCCCATTACTCCGAAGAAAACTCTGGCGTCAGCTATACAGATCGGTGACCCGGTATCGGTGCAGAAAGCGATTAAAACATTGAAGAGCTTTAACGGAATTGTTGAACAGGCAAGCGAAGAGGAATTAGCCGAGGCTGCGGCACTTGCCGACAGGACAGGAATGTACAGCTGCCCTCATACCGGGGTTGCCCTGGCGGTACTTATCAAGTTACTCGCAAAACAGAAAATATCAAAAACAGATAGAGTTATAATAGTTTCCACTGCTCATGGACTGAAGTTTTCCGAATTTAAAGTCGGCTACCACGAGAAGACTCTGGAAGGGATTAAGTCAATTCACGCGAATGAACCGATAAGTGTTAAACCGGATTCTAATGCTGTACGCGATGTGCTGGATAAGGAACTGGCGGAGAGATTGAAATAACAGATTATTCTGCAGAAAATTTTTTAACAATAGAGAACATCATGAATCACTCTATTGTTAAAAAATGCAATGTCAACCACCAGAATACGATATTCTTAACAGAAAATCAACCGCAGTCTTCGTTAATCAGAAATAATAGTTTTTTATGTTCCGCATCAGTTTTTAATTCATACCAGTTTTTACGGAGGATTTCTGTGACAGAAAAAATACTTCCCCTGATATTTTTTATAGTTTTATCCTCATCTCTTTACGGACAGAATAATGAAGATATAGAAGGAACAATACAGGAAAGTTTTAACAACGAATTAAAAGTTCCGACACCACAGGAAATAATCGATTACAACATTTCAAATAATACTACAAATGGATTTTCAGCACACAAACAGAATTATATCCTCCCGTTTACATATTCAGGGCTGCCTGAAAGTGACGAACGAAAAAAATTTGAAATAAAGTACCAGGTAAGCATCAAGCAGAGATTAATAAAGTTTTACGGCTGGGCAATGTACTTCGGCTACACCCAGAAATCGTTCTGGCAGGCTTATGATCTCAATGACTCCAGGCCTTTCCGTGAAAACAATTTTAATCCGGAAATTTTTCTCCGCACAAAAATGTGGAGCGGGATGCGTATCGATTCGGGAGTGGAACATGAATCCAACGGGAAGGAGCTGCCTTATTCGAGAAGCTGGAACAGAATATATCTTACTCCGTATTTTGAAAATGCTTATATGATCGCCAGCCTGAAAGGATGGTACAGAATCAATGAAAGAAAAAAAGAAGATGAATCTGATGTCGCCGGAGATGACAACCCGGACATTCATAAATATTACGGATATGGGGAATTAGGAGTTACATTTAAATTTCCGGAGCTGCATAATTCATACCTTGCAGCCATGGCCCGATACAATCCGAAGTACCAGCGTGGAGCAATAGAGATAAACACCACCATACCTCTGTATCTGAACAGCATGAGTTTAATGATTCAATACTGGAACGGATATGGAGAAAGTCTTATAGACTACAATATCAAGCAGCAGAAAATCGGCATAGGCCTGAACTTCACAAGATAAACACTGTTTCAGGGCCTGCTTCAGAAAATATTCGTATCACTGTAAGATTTAATTATTGTGTCTGCCGCATTTTTACAAAAGATTTAGTCCATGCAATATTTCAAAGCAGCATCTTCATCTTACCCAGAATTTTTTTATTAAACAAAGTTCCCTCAAGCAAGCCCCGGTAAAGGAACAGAGATCTTTCGGCAGCATTATCCTCTTTGTCATTATTTAACTCATACCCTTCTGTAATAGTATGGATAACCCTCTGTATTGAAAAACTGATAAGCCCTTTACTCTTCTTCATTGTTTCAATAAATTTATCTGTTTCAGAAAGTTTTTTCAGGATAAATGACATCTTCCCGGGATCGCTCTTATCTTTGCCGGAGTTGATCATCTCAGAAAGCTCCGAAGCGTAGGACAATGCCCGTTCAAGTGCAGGGATCAGGTTCTCTATTTCAGAAAGCATGTCATCTATTCTTTTTTTCAGTCTGCTGATTTTTGCGGAATCAGCCTCATCTGTAAACTTATTATAAAGTTCATTAATTTTATTTTTAAGATCAAGTGAAGGATAATCAAAGGGAAGTTTATCATGAGGAATGTTTTTTACGCCATTGATGAATACTCCATTGTATGTTGCGTTAATAAGATCAGTGTCGTTTCTTTTCTCAAACCAGTTCTGAAAAATCATCATCTTCTGGTTTGTACGCACCCTCTCCCCTCTTACACCTTTTAAATACACAGGGGGGAGAGATGCGAGCTGCCGCCTGTTGTACATCTGCGCGTTGTTGAACTTATATGTCCTGTTATGAATCTGCTCATCGAGATACGAACCCTTCGCGTGAGCAAGGCCCGAGGTAAACGAAAGGTCCTGTCCGACCATAAGCACCGGTGACGCGCCGATCCTTCTGGCAAAATCATACGCGTTAGTGGACACCGAACCTCCGTGAGTAAGCTCACCCTTCTCCCCGCATATTTCCTCTATCCACTTCATCATATCAAAAGCAATTCCTGTAACAGAAACTCTCCCTTTAAAAAATCTGAAAATAGAGGGATGAACCGTCGGATCAGAAACAAGAATTGTGTCAGTTTTGCCGATCCCCTCATAATATCTTGCATTGATCAGCTGAGGATCAACAGAGAGGCAGAAGTGCGGAGTAATACCGTTATCAATAAGAAGTTTGTATGAAGTATCAACAGCAATGATTACCGCTTTATCAATACTAGCCTTTATAAAGCCGAGACTTTGTGTAAGAGACGGCCCTGCCGCAACAACAATTGCAGGAATGCCGGAGAACATATTGAAAAACCGGATAGCTCCGCAGGATTGTGAAATAACACCGATATTCCGCGTAGTGTTTGATCCCCAGGTCTTTTCAAACCGCGCCAGTGTCGCGATGTTAACATCTTTGGTTGAGATATAAGACTTGATCACTGAAACAATATTCTGGTAGTAATCGGGATACAATTGTGAAGCGCCCCGGTGAGTAATGAAAAGCACGTTGCGCGAAGATTTACCTCTGAAAATATCTGCAAGAAAACTCTCAGACGGATCTGCAAGTATATAGAAATTATCTTTTTTAATCAGCGTTTCAAGATCGCGTGACTGGAAGGCTTTTTTAAGAAGAACTTCATCTTTCTCTATTACGATTACGTTTACTTCCGAAGAAATTTTTTCAAGGAGAAAATCACAGTGATACCCGAAACCAAATCCAAGAACAATGATAAGGTCTTTGCCGGACGGGTCTACTTCCGCGATAAATCTTTCCGCTTCACGCAGAGGATCAACCCTGCTGTGAACAAAAAGTTTTTTTCCGTCATCGATTTTTATACATGGCACAGGATTTCCCGTTTTAGATTCAATGACTTCCACATACTCTCCGGATACATTCTGCAGCCGGCTGGAAAGTTCACTGTTTTTTGCGGCAAGATTCTGAATGTTTTTGTTAAATATCCCGTTCATTTCTGTTAACGCATAAATAGAATTATGTTTTCGCCCGGTTTAATACCGCTGCCCGGTGCGGGTTTCTGCCCGTAAACTCTGCCTGACCCTCTGATGAAATATTTAATTCCATATTTTTCACCGAGGACACGGAGCACTGCTGCAGCCTCTGATGTATTCATTCCGCGCAAATCAGGTATTGACTGATATTCAAATTTATTGAACTCCTGTGACCTCTTAATCCGGAGAGACGAAACGTCCTTCCCCCCTATACCGAAATACGGGAGTATACGGTCCGTTATACGCATAAGAACCGGTGCCGCAGAAGCGCCGCCCATAATCCGGTCTTCCGGATCATCGATCACTGCCAGCATACAAATCTTCGGATTCTGGTATGGAGCAATTCCCACGAATGACGAAACATTCCGGTCGGAATATGCTCCGGCTGCGGTGCTGAATTTCTGGGAAGTCCCTGTTTTACCTGCAATTTGATAATAAACCGAATCCGCCCTCTTGCCGGTTCCCGAGGCTACAACTTCCCTCATCATTTTCATAAGAAACGAAGCATCTTCCGCTTTTATAACCCGCCCTTTTGTACGCGGATAAAAATTCCGGACTACCGTACCATCAGGTTTCTCAATTTTTTCGATCAGGGTTGGAGTTACATATACTCCCCCGTTAGCAATTGCATTAAAGGCTGCGACAAGCTGGATCGATGTAACAGAAAGTTCATGGCCGATAGATATAGAATATTTAGACAGGCCGGACCACTGCGCGACAGGCCTGAGTATTCCTTCTGCTTCACCGGGAAGTTCAAGTCCGGTCTGCGCGCCTAATCCGAATTTGTGTAATGTTTTATATAAATCTTTCTTTTCAAGGATTTTAACAGACTGAATCATCCCGGCGTTACAGGATTCAGCGATTACCCTGTCCATTGTAAGTTTCCCGTGTTTATGAAGACAGTTTATCCGCACATCATTAATATCAACAAATCCTTCACAGAAATATTCCTTCTTCAATGCCTCAGGTTTATTTTCGAGCAGGGAAGAGAGTGCAAGAATTTTCAATGTTGACCCGGGTTCAAATGTATCTACAATACTGAAATTAGCGCGGACAGCCGAACTGTAATTGCTGAATGAGTTAGGATCAAACGCAGGATATTTGGCAATAGCGAGGACTCTCCCCGTATCCACCTCAAGGATTACTACAGATCCCTGTACAGCCCTGTGCTGCACCATAGCCTTTGCAAGCTCTTCCTCGGCCACATGCTGAATATAGCGGTCGATTGTAAGAGTCAGATTTTTTTTCTGGTAAATCTCTCTTGATATTTCGTCTTTAACAACCTCATCTTTGCCTGAAAGAATCCTGTTGTATTGATATTCAATCCCGTCAAGGCCGCTGTTATCAAGGCCGACAAAACCTATTACGTTAGATGCAAGATTATTATACGGATAAACTCTCTTATATTCTTTTGTAAAATATACACCTTTAATTCCGAGTGCCCTTATTTTCGTCGCAAGCTGCTCATCGCATCTTCTAATCAGCCAGATAAACTTTTTATTTCCCGAAAATTTTGATAAAAACGCTGACGGAGGAAGATTGACCAGAGGTGACAGGGCTGATGCGGCAGCTGACGGATCTTTAAGTTCCTGAGGATTTACATAGATTGAATCAAATTCTATACTAAGGGCAAGAAGGTATCCTTCACGGTCAAAAATATACCCCCTTCCGTTTTCAATCGGCTCTTTAGCAGGGAGTATAATTTTATCTGAAAAATGAAGATTAAAAAGTTTAAGAACAAAGAAGAACAGAATTATCGATAAAATAAAACCTGTTATCAGAACTCTTTTTTTAAAAACAGATTTATCCATTACTGCTCTATCTAAAAGTAATTACTCAAAAACTGAAAGTAAAATATATCACCGCCGCAAACAGCACGCCGGAGAATAAATTTACCTTCGTTTTTCGAAGAGTTACATCTGAAATGTAACCGCGAGCAGAATTTCAGATATATAAATATCACTTTTATCTTATTAAACCAAGCCTGTTGAATTTACCGTTAAAAATCTGTTCTGTATTCCAGTAGAGAACAAAAGCTCTCCCTTTGATTGCTGTTATATCGAGATAACCGAAATAACGCCCGTCGGAGGAATTAATTCTATTGTCTCCGAGAACTACAACTTTTCCAGGAGGAACTATACCTTCAATATTGTTAAACTTGTTAATGTTAAAATGATCGTAGTCTGTAGGTTTGCCGAGAGTATAAGGCTCATCCTGTCTTACGCCGTTAATATACACAAAGTTATCCTTAACGTGAAATTCGTCACCGGGTAATGCAATACATCTTTTTATGTAATCTTTATGTTTCTCGCTTTCAATAGGAGGAGTAAAGATCACGATATCCCCTCTTTTCAATCCACGTACAGCCAGGGCATTCAGATGAACAGGATTTTCCATCCCCATCATTTTAGGAATTATCGGCCCGTAAGTGATTTTTTCAACGAACAGGTGGTCTCCTATCTGAAGAGTTTCTTCCATAGAACCTGTTGGTATATAATAAGCCTGTATTACATATTGGATTATGTGAACTGCAAGAACAAGAGCTACGACTATAGCATCAGCAAATTCCCATATCTTCTTATACAGAAGAGTTCTTTTAGGAGCCATATCCTGAAAGAGCTCCTGTATAAAATTTCTCTGTTCATCGATCAGCAGAACTCTGGGGAAAGATGTAACTCCGGATTTTTCTCTTATCAGGAGATTTCCAAGAGGATTTATTTCCAGATAAGTTATTTCGTCTGCCGGTATTTTAATAGTTTGAGTTGCGGTTTTTACCTCAACAAAATTATTATTAAGTTTTATTGAACCGCCTCTATATTTTAAATACTTTACTATATGATTTATATATCTCATCAGATAAAAAGCAGTTGCAAGGCTGCCGGCAAAATATATATACATACATGGGGTTTTCACAAAAGGTATAGCTACTGCCAGAAATAAAGTTGAATAACCGAAAAGGAAAAGATAGATAGTTCTTTTAAGAAAAAATCCGGCTGCTTCTTTCCCCTTTATTACTTCAAATTCGACATCAAATTCTTTTGATTTATCAAATCTTAAAAATTGAATCATT
>DAONFJ010000091.1:0-13381 GCA_035403545.1 Spirochaetota bacterium | reverse complement strand
CGGAGCACTCTTTATGTCTGATAATATAATTGAAATTTTAAGAAATAAAAAAGCCAGGTTTGAGTATGAGATTCTTGATACTTATGAAGCCGGAGTTGTTCTGAAAGGGACAGAAGTAAAGTCTATCAGGCAGAAAAATGTTAACATCCAGGAATCATATGCTTACATAAAAAATGGAGAAGTATATATTATTGGGATGAATATCTCTCTTTATGATCGGGGAAACTTTTTCAATCACGAACCTCTCCGTGAAAGAAAACTTCTCCTTCATAAATATGAGATTAAGAAACTCATCGGGAAACTTAATGAGCGTGGTTACACCCTGGTTCCTTTAAGGATGTATATCAAAAATGGAAAAGTTAAAATGGAACTTGGCCTGGCTAAAGGTAAAAATACGCATGATAAGCGCCGGACAATCCAGGACAGGGATATGAAGCGCGATATGCAGAGAGAGATAAAGAAATACGTGTAATGCTTCGGGTTCATGGCTGGTGAGCCTGTTGGACTACAGCAGACTGCATTAAACCCGTATAAATTATATTCAACAGTTAAAAAACAGTTCCTCCCTGGCCTTCCGCTTATCCATCCGGTCCCTGGCGGGAAGTTAAGCCAGATCCTGTATCTGTTTTCCCATCTCGGGAATTTTTGAAAACAGGTCTTCAAGTTCAGCGTTTGTGATTTTCAGTGAATCAAGAGCATTGCTGCTTAGCTGATGATAAAGTCCGTCACTCCCTATCCCTATACCGGCCATTATACTTATTGTATTTGCAATATGAACAGCAGAGACTTCAGCTCTATACTGTTCCGGTGCGTTTTCGGGATCTGAGTAGTATCGTACAATTGCTCTAAGTACAGGAGGGAAATTCCATTTCTCAAGAATTTTTTCGCTTATCTCCTGGTGGCTGTAACCCATTATTGATTTTTCAGCTTCATTAAAAGTTATATTTTTTGTCTTAACTTCATTTATTATATCGTTGTAGGTGTTCTGAACGTATATGGCTATTACTGTTTTTCCAACATTGTGAATAATGCCGCCGGTGAACACAACATCGGCAATGTCTTTACGGTTTTTCATTACAGCAATTTTCTTTGCCAGGTTTGCAACCATAAGCCCCTGTTTCCAGAGTTCACCTTTGCCGAGGTCGTAACCTATTACAAATTTATCGAGAATAGGCTTCGCAGCGATTACCATAACTATACTTGTGATCTCTTTAATTCCCAGAGTAACAATTGCTCTATCAATAGAAGTAATCTCTTTCCCTCTGCTGAAATAAGCTGAATTACAAAGTTTGAGAATGTTGGTAGTCATGGACTGGTCTTTCGATATTTCCTCCGCGACATCCTTGAAAGATACATCGGGATTGTTTACCATGTTAAGAATTTTTGAAGCAATTTCCGGCATTGTCGGAAGAGCTGCTAGGTTGTTGATTGTACTTTCTATTCTCTGTTTTATCTGTGCATGCATGTAAAATACCCCGGATTATATCAAACCTTATAATAAATTTTTTCCTGACCGGCAGCCTTAACTTTCAGGTGGCCGTCCATCAGATAAAAGTCTATGACGCGGCCGGCATTTCCACCCGTATCCTCTTCAAGAAGCGGAATCTGAAGCTTCTCGAGCATTTTCTTCGATTCTTCTATATTTCTGTCCCCAATCTGGCCGAGAGTTACATTAGATTCAAATTTGAACATCGAAGCGCCTCCGGCAATTTTAGCCGAAAGAAACTCTTTTTTTGCTCCTTCTTTGAGAAGCATCTGAACAAGAAGAGGTATTGCTGTATCTGCGTATTTTTCCGGATTAGTACCGTGCGCGGTATCAAGGGGAAGCAAGACATGCGCAAGGCCCCCGATTTTTTTTATTCTGTCATATATACAGATTCCAACACAGCTTCCAAGAATTGTACGAAGAACCGTCGGTTCTTTAGCCAGCCTGACCTGTGCGACTCCTACATTTAAAAGTGTTTCACTCATACTGTAATCTCTATTTCGATATTTAATTCAATTTATAAATACACAGCATTCGTCTATTTGTCAATGGTTAATAATATTTTTTCAGTAATTATTTTTAAACGGCAAATAAATACCGGAAGTACATCAGCCGCCGGCCAATGGATTGTTGTATTATTGTTAAAGATAAATTATTTATCGCCTCCATTCGAGGTAACGAATAATGATCAGCCGCCGAAGTTTATGGAATAAACATTGATATTTATTCATTTTTTGTTTACATAATATAAAAAGTATTTACAATCAGTGAATAATTGAACTGTACAGGAACAGTGGAGTGAATCCAGCTGTTCTTATTGATATGCTCAGGGTGTTGACATGAAGATAGAAAATTCAGATAAGTCACCTGCAGAAATAATCGACTACTTAGTCAGACGTATAGACGGTAATGATAGAAATAAGATCACAGGTATATACCTCGATGAATCCCTGATGGAATTTTTTTCTCTTCAAAATGAAATGCCGGTACCCTCTATCCCGGTAGGTGAACTCGACTATACCACAGGTATTGAAATAACAAAAAATCTTATTGAGGTCATTCCGGAGTATCTGTGTGAACATACTCTCCTTGAAAAGAGAAAACCGTCTTCAGAACAGCATTCACTTCAGTTTGTAAAAATGATTCCGGGCAGGACAATTGATTTTGTGCATGTACTCAGATTTGATTTTAAACTCTCCGGCGGAAATGGAAGAATAACAGGGAAGGGTGATACTCATTCTTTCCCGAAGTATTTTACAGATAGAATAAGATACAAGTCCAGGCTTGTTCCTGTTGCAAAAGGAAGTGATCCCTATCTTATAGACTCATTAAGGCTTAAATCACATTTGAAAGTCGATTCAGGTAATATTAATATCACTCCTACAGCTGTATTCTTTGATGAGTTCAGTTCAACTGAAATTTCTATTGATTTCAGTACTAAAGCAGGGAGTGATATTTATTCTATTCCCGCAAAAATTTATCAATTTATTTCGTATGATTATTTTACTGCATGCATGAATATTCCAGATCCTGCAGTTTCGAAACTGGAAAGAGCGGCGGCAATATTTGAACCTCTGTTTTATTATCTTTACTTCCGTTATAGGGATGGGGCTTATGAAATTGAAGAGAAGCATCTCTCAATCTGTGATGAGTTCCTTGAATATTCAGGCTCCGGCGTTCAGCAGAAACCGCTGCTTCAGAATAGTTTAAGAGATTTTTTTTCGCATTATACGCTATACAGAGATGATGAACTGATGATGAAAGGATTGAGAAAGATAGATATTAATGAATGAGGCAATGAAAGGTAAATGGATACAGCGAAAATACAGGTAATAAAATATAAAGACGGAAATACTGAGTCAACCTCTGACATTATTGTGAGAGAGGATCCGCTTGAGATTTATATCAATGGCGAGAAAAAATATTTCTGCATGAGAATGCCCGGAATGGATTACGAACTGGGGCTTGGCCTTTTGTATAATGAAGGTGTAATAGATTCAATAACTGATGTCGAAAAATTTGAGGCAGGTGACAGCAGGATTTCTTTTCACATTAAGGGCAGAATTGTTCCGGGAGTTAAAAAAGTTTATGCTTCTTCGGGGAGTATGTTTTCGGATGAACTTGTAGCCCCTTTCTCTCAAAGCGGCGGAAAGTTTGAGACGAATAAACTTTTCGTTTTACAGAATGAGTTTTTTAAAATGCAGAAAGTTTTTGATAAGACAGGTGGAGTTCACGCATGTGCTTTTTATTCTTCCGAAGGGAATCTTATCTCTTTTGCGGAGGATGTAGGCCGGCACAACGCTCTCGACAAGTGTATGGGTGAATCTCTTGCTTCCGGTAAGACGGAGAATATTTTTTTAATAATGCTCTCTTCACGGATCAGTTTTGAAATGATACGGAAAAGTTTCAGGACGGGTGCTGTTATTGTAGCCGGAGTTTCAGCTCCAACAAGCGCAGCTGTAAATGCGGCGGATCATTCAGGAATGACTCTTATCGGTTTTCTCAGAGGAGAAAGATTTAACATATACAGTCATCCGGAAAGAGTGCTGAACATCAGATAATGAGTTTTCTCTTCCCGGAATTATCCCTCTGCCTAAAATTTTTCGAATCCGTCGTCATTCATAAAGTCATCGATGTCGCCGGCTATGTCTTTTTTTTGTGCTGGCGCAGCCGGTTTGCTGTCAGTAATTATTTTAGATTTTTGTACTTCAGCTTTCAGTTTTCCCTGCTGAAATTTTTCAGGTTTTCTTTCAGCGGGTTTTTTCGGGATTTCTTTCACGGTTTTTTGAATTGTTTTTGTTTGTGATTTCACACCGCTTTCAGTTTTTATTTTTTTATTTTTTATAGTGAATCTGCTCATCAGCGCAAGCATCTCCTGTGCCTGGTTGGCCATCTGTTCACTTGCTGATGCAGTCTCTTCAACAAGAGCGGCATTCTGCTGTGTGGCGGAGTCGAGTTCAAGGATTGCTTTATTGATCTGATCCATGCCCTGACGCTGTTCGTCACTTGCAGCAGCTATTTCAGATATAATATTCGCGGTTGCTTTTGCAGTATCTGCAATCTCCTTCAGGAACTCGCCGGACTGGACTACTACCTGTGTGCCTTTCTCGACTTTTTCTACAGACTCTTTTATTAAAATCTCAATTTCTTTTGCTGCGCTTCCTGAACGCTGTGCAAGGTTCCTTACTTCTCCGGCAACAACCGCAAAACCTTTACCCTGGTCACCGGCGCGCGCAGCCTCAACTGCTGCATTCAGCGCGAGCAGATTAGTCTGGAATGCTATTTCGTTTATTACAGAAATTATTTCGGAGATCTTTTTACTTGAATCATTAATTTCATTGATCGATTGAATAGCAACCACGGCCTGATCACTGCCGATAGCAGATTTCTGAGCACCCTCGTTCGTCAGTTTCTGGGCACTTTTTGAATTTTCAGCATTGCGGTCAACAGTTGCAGTATTCTCTTCTATGGTAGACGCGATTTCCTCAAGGGCTGCTGCCTGCTCTGTTGTTCTCTGCGACAGGTTCATGTTGCCTTTAGTAATCTGATCCACTGCCTGGCTCAGATTTTCTGCAGACATTACAATGTTTGTAATTAAATCCTCAAGATTGTCCGCTGAAGAATTTAATGCATTTGCAAGTTGCCCGATTTCATCTTTCTGATTAATTTTAACTCTGCCGGTGAAATCACCTTCTGCGAGTTTATTGGCAAACTCACTCATGGCTTTTACAGGGTTTGAAATTTTACCTGAAATGTAAAAACTGATTAGAAGACTTATTGCAATTGCGATTATGGCGATAAATATTGTCGCAACACCCATTTTATAAAGCGGAGAATAAAGTTTGCTCTCAGATACCGTAATGCAGAGTATCCAGCCGGTTTCCTTCATTTCACGGAAATAGACCCATTTTTTATCGCCTTCAAATTCAATTTTAGAATTACCGTTCTTTAGTTTGATGATTTCATTCCCGAGTGAAGCAAAATTTTTGTCAGGATGTTCGGTTATCTTTTTTTTCATGATAAAATTTTTGTCCTGATATGCAATGAAGGTTCCATCAGAATTAAGGAGAAAAGCACTAAGGTTGGTTTTCTCATCTTTAATTGACTGTACTATATTCTGAAGTTCCGCAATATCAAAATCTCCGCTTGCCACTCCCATAAAATCTTTTCCGGAATTATAAAAAGGTGATACTGCGGAGATCATTGTTACTCCCGTTGCATCATCAAAGAACGGGGTTGACCATGAAATACTATTCTCCGGTTTGCCTGCTCCGGTTTTATACCATCCCTGATTGTGAAAATCATAAGCAGCGGTTTCATAGTCAGTCGTAACTATGATTTTATCTTTATCCCTGTATGCGTAAGGTCCGAAATATTTTATTGCAGGGCTGTATTTAAAAGGTTCAAACCAGATACCGAATCCGAAACTCGCATTGTTATCTCCTGCAAAATCTTTGAGTATATTTATATAGTTAACTCTGGAAATCTGATTTCCGTTACTCTGCGCGAGTGATGCAAGTGACCGTACAATGGATGAATGCATATTCATTTTTATATTCATCTCACTGATTATAGCATCCATTTTCAGCGGCATCTTGTTGTTGATCTCGTCATTTATTGTATAATAGGTCATAACAAGAGTAATTAATTGAATTATAATAATCGCAATAATTACAATTGATGTAATATAAGCCATTAGCTTGAATTTGAATGAATGAATATTCATAATTTTCTCCATGTAAATATGTATCATTTTAAATGCAATTCCGGAATCAAACCAGCTCTTCACCGGATTATAAAATAATACGTAAAGAAGCATTTGACTTCTAAAAATGAGATAAAAAAGATAATTTTTATGATAACATTATGTGCTGGATAATAAAGTGAAGTTTTATGCAGCCGTACAACATAAAGGCTGCATAATTATTTTCGGGATTTATTTATGCTTCCTGTATATCTGAAAGTACTTCCATATCTTTTACAGTGAGCATTATATCAGCATTTAGTATAATTATAAGATTTCCATCTTTATTAAATACCCCTTTTATTACGTCACGGTCTATGCTCACATGAAAATTCGGGACTTCCTGAAGCTGTCCTGGAGCTGTAATAACATCTGAAACGGAATCGACTATCACACCTACAAGAAATTCACTCATCTCGATTATGAGAATTACTGTGAAAGCGTCATATGCTTTTTCAGCGATATTAAATTTCATTCTCAAGTCTATGACAGGTACAACAATGCCCCTGAGATTCATTACACCTTTAAGATACTTTTCGCTGTTAGGGATTGATGTAATTGTAGTCATCCCCACTATTTCTTTTACCCGCAATACCTCAATTCCATAAGTTTCATTATTTATAAGGAAAGTAACATATTGATCGGTGGTTGTATTTTTAGTATCATTTATATTTAAATCCGCCTGCATAGTCATTTAAGCCTCCGATGAATCATATAAAATTAATGATGTATTAAAAAATAGTATATCTTAAATCCGTATAATAATTTATTATTTGAATAATATACTTCATACGGCGGAAAAGGCAATAATTATTCTTAAACATATATTTTAATTTAAAAAGAAATAATTAAATCTTCTATCCGGATTTCCGGAGGGATTAGAATACCTTTATAAATATGAAAATTAAAGAATAAATATTTATACTCTCAATAAAATATTACATATTGTAATTTTAGACATATATTACTGAAAATAAATCTTTAAATATCTGCAGGAGGAAATAAATGAAAGTAGCGGTCACAGGGGGACTGGGATTTCTCGGGAAACACATAGTTTCGGCACTTTGCGATGCAGGTCATGATGTTACTCTTTTTGCCAGAAGGGAGGAGCCTCTGCGGTATGGAGTCTCTTTTGTTTATGCTGATCTGATGAAAACAGGAGAGTGGCAGGAGAGACTGGCCGGGCATGATGTTGTCATAAATCTTGTCGGAGTAAATCTTTTTCAGAGATGGAATAAAAAGGTAAAAAAATTAATTTATGACAGCAGGATTATTTCAACAGCGAATATAGTAAATTCTTTCAGGACAGTAAAATCAAAAGGCAAAACCCTGATTAATGCTTCAGCAGTGGGATTCTACGGCATAAAAGGGGATGAGATTGTTACAGAATCAGCAGGGCCCGGATCGGATTTTCTTGCAAAGATATGCAGTGATTGGGAAAAAGAGGCTTTGAAAGGGGGGAATGTAAATTTAAGAATAGTTCTTCTCCGCTTCGGTTCGGTCTTCGGTCCGGATGGCGGCGCATTTCCTATCCTCGCCAGAAATTTTAAACTTATGATTGGAGGAAAACTCGGAAACGGCAGACAATGGTTCCCATGGATACATGTTGATGATATCACAGGAATAGTATTGAAAGCTGTTGCTGACGTGAAAATGTCCGGTGCGTACAACTGCACTGCCCCGGGTATTGTTACAAATGGTGATTTTACAAAGATCATGGCAAAGGCTGTGAAAAGGCCGGTACTCATACCGTTTGTGCCGGGATTTGTCCTGAGGGCTGTCCTGGGAGAGTTCGGTTTATTCCTTACAGACGGGCAGAGGGCAGTTCCGGAAAAACTGCTTAAAGAAGGATACAGGTTTAAGTTTCCCGGGTTAAAGGAGGCGCTGGAGGATTTGTTGAAATAATTAATTATTTCAACAAACCTGTAATGTTAGAAAAAATAATATTACATTACGCAACAATTTCTCCGGCAAGGCCATTCAATTCTTCTGCAAGATTATTCAGCATCCGCGTTGATTCATTTATTCTGCGGGAAATATTTACAATCTCACCTGCCTGGTCCGTGACTTCTGATGTAGATTTGCTCGACTCTCTTGTGGAAATTTTCTGTTCAGAGGTCGATTTTTCAATTGTTTTACTGAAGTTGTGTACGCGGTCATTAAGATTTCTTATGGTCCGTATAGTTACGTCTATATCTCCGATTTTGTTTACTGCGACATCGATCTGGTCTTTTATACCGGATACCGCTTCGTTAAGCTTCTCTGTTAACGTAGCCGATTCACTTATAAGCATGTTGCTTTCACTGATGATGTTTGAGTTTTCCTTTATAATTCTTTCGATCTCTTTTGAGTTTGTGGAAGTCTGGTCGGCAAGTTTAGAAATCTGTTCTGCTACTACGGCAAAACCGCGTCCTGAATCTCCCGCCCGCGCGGCTTCTATCGAGGCATTAAGAGAAAGGAGATTTACATGGTCGGCAATGTCGTTGATTAAATTTATAAAATTTGACATCTCATTGCTTTTTTCAAGTACGGTATGAAATCGTTCAAGTGTCTTATCAATGTGAGTTAATGATTCCCTGGAATGAGTCAGGAGAGATCCGAGTGTTTCCTGCACATGAAGCGAATCGCTCTGCAGGGAGTCATTCACTTCTTTTAAATCGTTAATTTCCTCCATAGTGATATTCATCTCTTCGTAAAGGGAACGCGATGTTTCTGTTACAGATTCAGCATTTAATGCGAGAGTTTCCAGAGAGTCTGTTATCCGGCTGAGTTCAATTGCCTGATTTTCTGAAATAGTATTCATGCTGTTTGAAATCTCCTCCTGCTGTGCTATGTGTGTTTTTAGAATCATAATGGAATTAATTACTGACCGGGCCATTTCCTTTAGAGAAGAAAGGCTTTGTATTGACTCGTCATGTTTTGACACTGTCAGTTTTAGAAGTTGTCTCGCTGCTGATGCGCCGGTTGCAGCTCCCAGTCCCACCATAAGCAGTATAATATAGCGTACTATAAAATTACTTGCAGGGCCTCCGGGGATAAGCTGCGGTCTCAGAAAAAACAGAACACTTTGTGAAATCAGCACCATTATTAAACTGTAAATACATAGCCATGGATTAAAATAAAATATCCCCAGAGCGAGTGTGATATAATTAGCCGCGAAAAGTTCACTCGCCCCGTGAAAAGAGAATTGAAATATCCAGAGACAAAAAACTATGGATGTAATAGTAAGAAATCCAGAGAATGTGGTACCAGTACGTTTTCTTATCGCGAGTTCCGTCAGAATCAGGATTCCTGAAATAACCAGCAGCTGAACAAGTATTGCCTGATATGTAAGGTATGCTGAACCTTTTCCGGTGAATTTGATTGCAGTTACAGCAATATTGCCGACAGCAAGAATGATAATGAATGATTTAAGCATTCTCCTGTTATTTTTCTGCATTATATCATTAAAAATTACTGATTTTGTAAGTTTTATTTCATCCGCTGTTTTAATATCTATTTTTGAATTCATATTATACCATCCACGGGAAACATTTTTAAGCAGACTTCACCTCTGATTCTCCGGAATATAGTCAGATAAATTATTAAGCTCTATATTCGTGTTAAAATCTGCGGCCAGTTTCTTTTTGAGAAAAGTAATGATAATTCTAAACTTTTTAAAAAAAATGTATAGAAATATGAATTTTTTTAGATTAAAGGAGGTATGTATTTTTAAGATAAATGTATAGCGTAGTAATAGAATAGATTAATTAATTTTTTAGATCTTTTTAAAATGCAATTCTGCAACGGAATAATGTTTTACGGTAAGATCCGATGTGATTCCATATATATAATCTTCAGGATAGAGAACAGCTTTTTCAATATCCTCACCTGCAAATTCAGCTATAGATTCGGCAGAATCCCAGAATGTAATGAGTACTACTTCAAAAGAACCGGCTGACTCTCTCTGTAAAATTTCAGCACCTTTAAAACCGGGGATTTTCTCTGCATCTTTTACTCCTGTACTGTGAAGATACGGGATAAATTCCCGGATTTTATCGGCAGGACAGATACATTTCCATTCCCGTGCTATCATATTTAAAGGCCTCTTTTAATAGTCTTCATCAGCCCAGCCGACGTCAGAGAGGAATTCATCATAGGTGCCGGGGTAGGTACTTATTTTATTATTATCAAAGATTACCAGTTTTGTGGCGACGCTTCTTAAATGCATCTCGTTGTGTGTAACCATTATAACTGATCCGTCAAAATCATCTATTGCTTCTATGAGTGAATCACAGGACTGCATATCAAGGTGATTTGTCGGCTCATCGAGAAACAGCAGGTGGCATGGTGTTACCAGAATTTTACCAAGTACAACGCGGCTTTTCTCTCCCCCTGACAGAACTTTTATTTTTTTAAGGGCATTATCACCGGGAAACATCAGTCCGCCGGCGATGCTTCTTGCTTTGAATTCGTTGCATGATTTGTCGGCGCTTCTTATCTCCTCAAACACGGCCCTGTTTTCATTTAAGTCGATTTTGTTTGTCTGTCCGAAATATCCTTCAAGAAGTGACGGATGTTTTTTTATAGTCCCTTTCGTCGGCTGGAGCTGGCCGGCAAGCAGTTTAATGAGAGTTGATTTTCCTTTACCGTTTTTTCCTATAATACAAATCCTGTCCCGTTTGCCTACTGCTAAGGAAAAGTTTTCTATCAGAAAGGGTTCTTTCCCGTTGTACGAGAAAGAAATATCTTCGGCAGACATCATCTGTCCCGCTGCGAAATGAGCACTGTTGAAATAGAGGTCAAGATCCTCAATTACCTCAAGAGCCTTCATCTCACCCTGCTTTTCAAGCTTTTTGACACGAGATTGTGTACGGCTTGCAAAACTTGCTTTAGCCTTGAATTTCGCTATAAATATCTCCTCCTGTCTTCTCTTCTTGGCTTCGTTCAGGCGGGTCTTCTCATATATCTCTTCTTCCTGGTTTATCATGTTGTAGAGTTTGTCTGTATCACCTTCAACTTTTTTTGCTTTAGTACGGTGAATGGCAACAGTGTGCGTTGAAACACTGTCCATAAAACTTCTGTCGTGTGTTATAAGTATAAATTCGCCATCCCATGATTTAAGAAAATCTTCAAGCCATCTGATGGCTACAATGTCGAGATAGTTATTCGGTTCATCGAGCATAAGCATGTCAGGTTCTGAAACAAGAAGTTTAGCCAGGTTCATGCGGATCTGGTAACCTCCGGAAAACTCGGCCGGGTCTCTCTCCATATCTTCTTCCGAAAATCCCAGGCCGGAGAGTATTTTCTCAACTTTCCATGTCTCATATTCTTCCCCTAAAGGGAGGCCCAGTGCGCATTCCTCAAGAACAGTAGGCATGGTAAAATGAATATGCTGCTCCAGATGCCCTATGCGGTAACCCTTCGGAACAGTGATATTCCCTGAATTTACCTCCACATTCCCGAGAATCATCTGAAACAGTGTTGTTTTTCCGTGACCGTTACGTCCGACTAATCCTATTTTTTCTCCGCGGTTCACATTGAGGTTCAGGTCATCAAAAAGCACCTGTCCGCCGAAAGTTTTATTCAATCCTGAAATCGTTATCATCTGCCATGTCCTGTCTTTATTACTGCCCCGGAAAAGTGAAAAAAGCCGGTATTTGTCAAAATTGTTTCACCTTGGAAAAAGATCAAGCACTTAAAGGAGGTATTTGGAATGATCTACTGAGCTTCAACAGGTGTGACATTTAAAATTTTTTTTTCTCTCCCCCTTAAAACAGTTATCTGGACTGGTCTGTTAACTCCCCAGTCCGTGAGAAACCTGTGAATGTCATCAAGTGACCGGATACGGCTTTCCGCAATTGCGATTATAAGATCACCGGTTTTTATACCGCTGTTATAAGCAGGCCCGCCGTGTTCCACAAAGACTACTTCAGCTGCGGCATCAGTATCGAGGTTCAATTCTCTGATGAATCTGACAGGGAGGATTTTCTGTCTGCCGTTGATTCCGAGATATCCCCGTCTAACCCTGCCGAAAGAAAGCAATTGAGTCAATACCCATGATGCTGTGTTTGACGGAATTGCGAAACCTATACCCTGGGCCATGGCAATGATGGCTGTATTAATCCCCACTATTTCCGCCCTGGAGTTAACAAGCGGTCCTCCGGAGTTGCCGGGATTAAGCTGTGCTGTATGTTGTATGACATTTTCAATGAGACGTCCGTCCTGGCTTCGCAGGGTTCTGCCGAGAGAGCTGATTACACCGCTTGATACGGTTGAATCAAATCCCAAAGGATTCCCCACTGCAATTACAACCTGCCCCGGTTTAATCAGGGATGAATCACCAACTATGCAATATGCGAGTCCTGCAGCAGGAATATGGATCAAGGCAAGGTCCGTTGCGCTGTCTCTTCCAATTTCCCTTGCCGGGAGTCTGGTCCCATCGGTAAATGCAGCTTCGATAGTTTCTCCATTGTTTATTACATGGCTGTTTGTCAGAATATAACCATCGGGTGCAATCACCACGCCTGATCCGGTGCCGAGCTGATAGAGCTCGTTTGCGTTTCCTGAGGCTTTTGTTATGATGCTGACAACTGCCGGAGATACAGATTCTGCCACAGTAGAAACCGCTCGTGAATATGCGTCAAGAAATTCAATATCAGACAGCCCCTGGGGGGTAATCCTGCATTTGAGATCAGGTTTTTCATTGTTTTCGGAGGAGTTTTCCAATCAATAACCTCAATGTTTTTAAGTTTAATATCCTATGCTATTTAATTTGTATATATTTGTTAGCTAAGATGAAAAATTTTTTGAAAGCTGGATCAATTATAAAGTTACAATAAATGTGGATTAATTTATTATAATTATAAAGATTTTTTATAAAAAATGAATCTCTCTGGAGTTGGTGTTTTCGGTTATGACAAGAATTTATACATCGCTAATTTGGAAAAAATTATATGATTATAAAAATTTTATCATGACCTTCTATTATTTTCATTAAAACAATTCTAAAACAGTTTTTTTGATGACACATCCGCGTAAATTATTATATTGTTTCTATACTCCTGTTCAAAACTGGTGTGTTATTGCTTTGCCCGGAAATTAATATTGACAAAATTTTCGCTAATTTTAGGGTAATCCTTTAAAATATTCATATTACTATTCAGAAAAAT
>DAONFJ010000090.1:0-13705 GCA_035403545.1 Spirochaetota bacterium | reverse complement strand
CTTCAATAGTACCTGAATTATCTATGATATAATCGGCAAGTTTAACTTTTTCATTTAGCGGAATTTGATGTTTAAGCCTCTCTTTTATCTCTTCTTCAGAAATTTTATCCCTTTTACTCCCCCGTACCAGCACCTGGGTATCTCCCGCAGTTACTACAATATTATATTTCATAATTTTATCAAAACCGGATTCGAAGAGGAGAGGTGTATTAATCATATAAATTCCGTCTCCGGAACTTCTCGCAACAACTATTTTCTGTATGGCAGGATGTGTAATCGCATTAAGAATTTTTACTTTTTCATTATCTCCGAAAACAGAGTTTGCAAAACCTCTTCTGTCAAGAGTCCCGTCACTATTAATAAAGCCTGAACCGAACTCTTCGATAACCCGCTTCAATCCATCCTGCCCCGGCTCCATTATCTCTCTTGCAACAATGTCTGTATCTATAACTTCAGCACCAAGTTCCCTGAACATCTCACAGACAGTCCCCTTCCCTGATGCAAAAATTCCTGTAACTCCGATCCTCATAGTCCCCCTCTGTCGCGATGCGCCATCTCCCCCATGAGAAATGGTGGAGAAATTATAAAATACTCAATTTTATCTTTAAAACTATTATTACATTACAACAATCTTTAATCCTTCCCCATCTTTCATGGGGAAGGTGCTTAAATGGCTGATGGGAAATATCAATCCTCTTCCCCGTACAGCGGATCATCCTTAAACAGTTCGTTCAATTTCTTTAAGGATGAGATGAACGCCTTCTTTCCGTTGACTCCTTTTATCTGCCTGCCGCTTTTCATGTCAGTAAAACCTTCTATATCCTCAGACAAAAAATACCTGTAATCAACAGTGAGCTCATCACCCGATTTTAAACTTCTTGCCGCGAAACAGAGCCCGCAGTGATATATCATAGACGGATTAAATGAATGATTAACGAAATCACCTTCGCGGTTCCCGAAACTTGTATTATGCCTTGTATAAGCGTCATATATAAACCAGTTGTGGACATACCTCACGCTCGATTCTACTATATCCGGATTCGGTGAGTTCTCCATATCCCTGCATGCAGCATCGTGCTGGTCTTTGTGTATCAGTTCACTTATTCCGTATGTATAAATTATAAGAAGCTCACCTTTCTCAACATCCTGAGTTAGGAATACTCCCCGTCCCTCAATTTCAGAAGTCCGTACCTCTATGTCTGCAAGTATCATGTTTTCTCTCCCCATCCGCCCTTCGGGCACCTTCCCCATAAAAGATGGGGAAGGATAGTAATCTTAAACTGCCCTTCTTTTATTCAATCCCCTCTATCATCTCAGCAATCTTCTTTCTTTTTTCCGCAGGAACATCATCTCCCAGCGATTCTCTTATAATCTCATCAAAGACTCTTCCATCAAGCAGTCTCGACTTAACTTTTTTCATATCCGCCGGGAAAAATTTTTTATTCCATTTTATCCCGCCAAGATATTCAGCCTTATTCTCATTCACAGTTCCGGTCAGCTTCATAAATGAATCGAAATCTGTACTCCGCACATTAATTAAAGGAAGCCCTCTTCTGTTTATCATGAAAATATTTTTAAAACCTTTCTCATTAATCAGTGAGCTGAAAGAATTTCTGTAACCGATAAATGATCTTCTTGTATATCTGCCGTCTACAATAAGAGATCTGCTGGACTTAAAAATATAAGCAGCGTTAAAAGTCTCCGCTGTTTTAAACCTGTTGTTAAAATATAAAGCATACCTTTTCTGGTACGCAGTCTCTCTTGCATAAATAATATTCTGCGAGAAGGAGAAGTCAAAACCGGTCATGGCGATAAATTCAAATCCCGCCATAAACGCGAACATAAACGCATCTCCGGCAACAGAACCGGTAGCGGAATCTATCGAACCGTTCATGCCGGGATACATATCTTCAATAATCTGTGACACGGGATGACTGTTCATAGAAATAAATCCCCCGTATTTTTCAACCAGTTCCGGCGGGGAGACTATGGAAAAAACATGCAGTGTTTCACGGGATTCATGCCCGAGAAAATGTTCACCTATCCTCGCCTGGGGATCGATTGAAATTACAAAATCCGGCTTTATACCGTAACATCCGAGTACGGGGAGTGCTGAATCAACAGCTATGATATATAAATCCTTTTCATAAAATTTCAGCTTATCTATATTGTCTTCAACAGACGGAGCAGATGAAACAATAACAGCTTTTCTCCCTCTGAACCTGCCTTCGAGTAACGAGACCGGGAGACACTGGGTGAAGCTGCCGAGATTATTCAATGCGTTTCTTAAAAAAAGATTTCCGAAAGCCTTTATCGTCGCTTTATCACCGGCTTTTTTATCTATGACCTTTTTTATAAGGGTTTTAACCTCACCATAATACGCAGGGAAAATCCTTAACGACTGCGGATGTTCAATTACCTGCATCCCTTTGAGTTCCTGAAAATCTATTAAACCGGAAAGAACTCCTTCAAGTTCAGCCGTCTCCATTCCAGATAAAATCGTAATATTTTTCCCTTTCTGAAGAAAAGATGTATGAGGATTTTTTACAATTTCAGTTTCAATGCCATGCAGAATATCTATTATAACTATCTGCCTGAACTTTTCAGAAACCTCTTTAAGTTTAATAATACCATATCCGAGTCCGCAGCCGAGCACAAGAAGAAGATCGAATCTTCCTGGATCGAGTTCATAAACTGTCGCATCACTCTCTTTCAAGGGATTTATTCTGCTGTGAAGAGGAATTTCTTTACCGTTCTGATGAACAATAACAGATGAATTTCCGTCTTTTGCAGATTCAATTTTATAATGAATATTTTTTATCATTTACTTCTTAATACTTCGTCAGAGATAGAAGTCAAAAAGAATTTTTTTTAAACCCTATAAAATAATATAACTGTTCAAAACTTAATGGAGCCATATGTTGTGGAGTGCGTGAGCCGCTGCGTATGCCTTGTAAGTGGCCATCTCCCATTAAATCCAATAATTTTTCTAATCTGTATTCCTGGACCATACGTGGTTGAGAACTAAAAAAAAGTAAAAAAATATTAAATGATTCAATGTTAATTCCTTAACATATATTTTAGTGTAAAATAAACGATTATATCTCCCCGCCGCCGAAGGCGGCGGGGAGAATAGAGCATTTTCTATCATAAAAAATTCAGGAATTATTACTGTAAATGATTACAAAATCCAGTCCTCTAAAAAAAACATTCCGCCCTTTCTCAGTGAGAAAATTATTTGTATTTTTTTCTTATATCTTTATTATTGATTTACAATGATTTACCATCTTATAAATGGAGCTTTGAATGAATAAATCTGTCAGTTTAATCGTTTTATCTGTTCTGATCATTTCAGTTCTAGTCAGCTGCAAAGATAAGAAAGAATCCCCCATGGTGGATATGGATACTATAAAAACTGATGGTTCACATGATGACAGGTATATTTTCCAGAAAGAGATAGAAAAAGAGGAAATGCGCGGAAAAAAATATAAAAAAAATAATTTTTAAAAGGATATCAACATGAGGTTTGGAATTAAAAAAATATTTATTATTATACCGGTTCTGATAATCGTTATTGCGGCAGGTATTAATCATTTCTCATGCAGCAGGGATAATCCCGGTGTTCTATTCGGAAACTCCGGGGAATCCCCCATAAAAGCTGAAGCCGAATCGACCAAAGCATTTGAAATACAGAATATATTCAGAAAAATATTTAACCAGTATAAAGATTCAGTGGTTTTTATAACAACTGAACAGCTGGTAAAAGTCAGGAATCCGTTTTTTGATGATCCCATGATGAGAGAATTTTTCGGTAAAGGGGGAGGTTCAAAAATACAGAAACGTGCAGGACTCGGAACAGGGTTTATTCTCTCGGAGGACGGATATATCTGCACAAATTATCATGTGATTTATGGAGTAGATAAAGTAACAGTTAATATAAACGGAAAAAATTATGAAGCTAAAATAATAGGCTCTGACGAAAGAACAGATCTGGCACTCCTGAAGATAAATCCTAAAGTTAAACTCACCCCGGTTTATTTCGGAGATTCAGACAAAGTTCAGGTGGGCGACTGGGCCATCGCGATAGGTAATCCATTCGGGCTCGATAAGACATTTACAGTAGGAGTAGTAAGCGCCACAGGAAGACGCGATGTTGATGTTATGGGAGGATCACATATACAGACCGATGCATCCATTAACCCGGGAAATTCAGGCGGGCCTCTGATCAATATTTACGGTGAAGTTATCGGAATCAACAGGATGATATACTCCAAAAGCGGCGGTTATATGGGAATCGGATTTGCGATTCCGATGAACACTGCAAAATCAATACTTGCACAACTGCAGAAAAACAAAAAAGTAAAAAGGGGATATCTTGGAGTAAGTATTGTACCTATTTCCGATGAGGACGCGAAACAGATCGGGCTAGAAGAAAACAAAGGAGCCTTTGTCGGAGAAGTGGTTACCGGAAGCCCGGCGGAATCTGGAGGACTCAGGGTAGGAGATGTAATTGTTCAGATTAACAGTAAAAACATAGTGGATGTAAAAGATCTCTTTCAGTCTTTGGAGGAGGCGGCTATAGGTACAACTGTTGAAGTATCAATATGGCGTAACGGCGAGTTGAAAAAACTCTATATCAAAATCAAGGAAAGGCCTGATAATTAACAGAAACTCTATTTACATAGAGTCAGGGGGCTGACTTTTTTCATGAATCAGCAGGTGCCGTGATCGGCAAAGTTCAGGCGGTCATTGGGTCTGTAAAAGAGACAGCCCTTTCCGTAAAAACAGAGTTTTTACGGCTGATCATAAATGTTAATGTAAAAATTTGTTAAGATATTATATGGAGAATACCGTTAATATTATAGAATAAATATAACTCATCTTTAGGCATTTGTTATCTGTATTCAGACAAAGAAAGATGATAAAAAAATTCGTTTGATCATATGCAATAAAACAGAATATTAAAGGTAAAAAGCATGCATGAATATATCCCTGAAAATAACCTTGTAGTAATGTTTCTCCTTATAGCTCTTACTTTGGGAATCTACTATTTCTGGTGGTTAGCTCGAATCAGCAGAGTTTTTGGTGATGATCCGGTTATGAATATAATACTTTCAGTTTTCACTTTCGGTGTCTGGAGTATTTACTTAAATCTTAAATACATGCAGAAGTCAGAGATGATTAACGGCAGGGATATGAAATGGTTCATGATACTGTTTCTCCCTATTTCTCCGATAATTATTCAGCATAACGTAAATGAAAAATTTTTCCCGGGCAGATAACGTAACAGGAGCATGAAATGATTGTCAGGTGTAATAACTGTGTATCTGCATTTGCTGTAGATGACGATAAAGTGGCAAATAAAAAATTTGCTTTTACTTGTCCTAAATGCAGTACAGAAAATATTATTGATAACAGAGTTATCGAAAGCAAAGATGAAGAAAAAAATGTCAATCTTGAAGAATCGCTTTTTAATGATGATTTTTCAGTTGATACGGAATCTCCAGAACAGGAAAGAGAAAAAACTGCACCTGAATCAAATGAAGAGGATATCTTCTTTGATGATGCTCCTTCAGAAAAAGGAGAAAAGTATGACCCGCTTGAAGACGAACTGGCAAATGAATTCCCCGCTGATGATCTGTTAGCTGACACCGGCAAAAAAGAAAGAAAAATTAATCTCGAGATAGAAGAAACAACCGATCTCCCTGGATTTGATGAAGAGGATATTTTTTCAGAAAAGACTCCGTCCGTTAAAAAAGAAAAAGATGATGATTTATTCGCTGAAGTACCGGCATTCGAAGCTGAAGATGAATTCATATCCTTCGATGAAAAAGAACCGGCAAAAGCTTCCGCTGATGAATTTGAAATAGAACTGAAAGAAGATTCTGCAAAACCGGAAGACGAGGATATTTTCTTCGATGATTTTGACGAGACTCCGGAAAAACCTGAGAAAAAAGAAGTTCCTCTTAAAGATGAAACTGATTTTGATTTTGAAGATATAGAAACAGAATCAATACCTGAAGATACAAAAAACGGAAGAGATAAAAAACTCAGTTCACAGGACGACATCGATGCTCTTTTCGCTGAAGAAGGAATTGAATTTGAAGAAAAACCAATCTCAAAACAGCGTGAAATTGATTTTGAAGATGAAATAACGGTAGACCTCGATCTTCTTGATATTGAACTGGAAGAAAGCGGAGAAGATAAACTTAAAAAAACAAAACCGGTCCCTGCTGAATCCGCTGCATCACCGGCAGTACCTTCCGAAGAAGATATAACTCTTGATATCGACAATCTCGATATCGATCTTGATGAATCTTCTCTCGGTTCTGACCTGTTCGAAGAACCTGTCATCGCTGAAAAACAAAAAACTAAACCAGCTCCATCCGAAGAGGATATAACTCTCGATATCGACAATCTCGATATCGATCTTGATGAATCTTCGCTCGGTGCTGACCTGTTCGAAGAACCTGTCATCGCTGAAAAACAGAAAACTAAACCAGCTCCTTCCGAAGAGGATATAACGCTTGATATCGACAATCTCGATATCGACTTTGATGAATCTTCTCCCGGTGCTGACGTCTTCGAAGAACCTGTTGCAGTAAAAGCTGCAAAAAGTATCAGTAAAAAAAATATTACTCCTGAAGATGAATTTAACGAAGAGGATATAAAACTCAACCTTGATGATCTTGATATAGATCTTGATGAAATTGAAGAAAGAGAACTTATTTTTGAAGACGACATCCCGGAACAGCCTGCTCCGCTTTCCAGAAAAAAACCAAAGCCGCTTATCGAAGAAGTGGATGAAGACGAAAGTATAACAATTGATCTTGATACTCTGGAAATTGAGATTGCAGAAGAAAACCGGACAATGAAAGAAGAATTGTCCGAAGAAGATGAAAAGCTGACTCTTGATGATGCAGGCCTGACATTTGATGAACTTACTTCAGAAATTGAAAGGCCCGGATTTGAAGAACCGGCTGACGAAGATTTAAAACTTACTCTGGGTGAAATTGATCCGGATCTTACCCTTGATAAAATAGCTGAGTCCGGCAGACTGGAAACCAAACGCGTTTCAGATACGCTTGATGAACTTCCCGAAATAGATCTTGATGAATATGATGCTATTGTCCGCCAGGAAGAGAGCAGTAATGCTGAAAAATCTTTTGATAATTTTGAGGACGACTTTATAGTTTTCCCAGAGACAGAAATAGAAAAAGCTGAAGAACGTCAGCCCGATTATGATATGTTTGACTATGAAGAGTCCGAAAAGGAAAAATCATCACCGGGTAGAGGAAACACATTCTTCTCTATAGATTTATCCCTTAAGTATTCAAGGGTTGGAGCCCTGCTCAGGCTTCTTGGGCTTTACACGTTAAGTATGATTCCGCATTTTATTATTATGCTGATTTATACAGCACTCTCATCAATCCTCGGTTTCATAAACCAGATTGTTATACTCTCTACAGGAAGGTGTGTTGAGGATTTTGCCCTTGTTATAGAAAATACAATGAGATACTTTTTCTATATCAAGACTAATATAATAGGAATAGTTGAAGACCGCCCGGTTTACGCAGGAAGAGAGTCCATAGATCATCCTCTTCAGATTAATATTACTTTTCCATTAAAATACTCAAAAAATCTGGCTGTTCTAAGACTTTCGATTATAGGAATACTGCTGATTACACTGCCGCACCTGATTATAATGTCGATGATAACATTGACTATTCCGTTTGTTTATCTTACAGGAATAATAATTGTAATACTTACAAGAAGATGGCCGAATGTACTTTTCATTTACCTTACAAAATACTTCAGGTATCTTGCAAAAATATCATCATTCATGTCAGGGCTTACAGACGAGTATCCGCCATTCAGTTTTGATTAGCATTTAATTGAGACGCTGATTTCATAATACGGGAGACCACAAGGTCTCTCGTTTCATTTATATACCTGATGCAGAAGTTTACTTTATTGATATTGTATTCAGGAATTGAGTAGCAGAAAATCACACCGGAATAAGCCGCAAGATTCTCGATATGTGCAGCAAGCCCTTCGTTAATCATCAACGCATAAAAATCCGCGTTACTGCAGTTTTCTTTAACGTAATTGTAAATAAATGAATAGCTTTCAGGATCTGCTATCGCAGCCGAATAGAGGTACCAGTCCGCGGCGTTTTCAACCAGAAACTGTTTTTCCTCATCCGAAAGAAGAGTATGAGCAGGACAGAAAAATCCGTCGCATATCCTGGTGGAGAATAGAGATCTCTCCCTTCCTTCCACTCCGGAGTATAATGGATGAATAAGGCACCCGGGTTTACTATCACTTAACAGTCCCTGAAACGGGCAGATATGTGAGAATACGTCCCGTATTCCGGAATGCGTTATAGCATCCTCATAAGTTAATAATGTTTTCTCCCTCGATTGGCCTTCACCAAGAAAGCGGACAAGAAAGTCATGCGATAAATCCCTGAAATTAAAAAGGCCGCAGCATAAACTGCACCCTTTTAAATTATCAGGCTGACAGAGAACTATTCTGTCATTTGATAAATCACTCATTTTTTTATCATGTTCTCTCTTGTATAATTAAGCAATCCGCCTGTCAGAAGTATTTTCCTCTGCCTTTCAGTTGCAAGCATCTGCAGTTCATAAACAATGCCCGCAATTTCCACTTTCAGATTGCCCCCTTTTTTAACAGACTCAATGAGACCGGAAATTTTAAAACTGTCGCCCTGTTTTATTCCATCATAATCGCTGCTGTTTAAAAACAGAAGCGGTATTATTCCAAAATTTATAAGGTTTCCGGAATGTATTCTTTCAAAAGACTTTGCCATTACAACCCGTACTCCAAGATACATAGGGCATATCGCGGCATGCTCCCTGCTGGAACCCTGGCCATAACTTTCACCGGCGGCAATGGCTGTGTAAATTCCTGCTTTTTTATTTTTCAGGGACCGAGATGAAAAATCGGCATCAACATTTTCAAATACATACTTTGAATATTCAGGTATGTTCGACCTGTATTTAAGTCTCTGCCCCGCGGGCATTATATGGTCAGTAGTAATTTTATCGCCTACTTTAAGGCCTATAACACCACTGACCTGATCCGGAAGAGGATCGGTAAAAGGAGGTTCACCAATGTTCGGTCCTCGAAAAATTTCACCTTTTACAGATGAAGGGGGAACAATCATTGAATCATCAATTATAAATTTATCCGGAATTCTGATTTCAGGATAAAGTGAAGGGCTGTAATCAAGAGGATCAACAAGTTCACCTTTAAGAGCCGACAAAGCGGCAGTTTCCGGGCTTACAAGATATATCTGCCCGGTTTCAGTACCTGACCTTCCTTCAAAATTTCTGTTATTTGTCCGGAGGGAAATGCCCTTAGTTACAGGCGCCTGCCCCGAACCAATACAGAATCCGCAGGCAGACTCCATAATCCGGGCGCCCGATGAAATAATATGAGCAAGTGCGCCATTCGCTGCAATCATCTCGAAAACCTGTTTCGATCCGGGAGCAACAATAAAACTGACATCAGGATGAACCTTCTTCCCTTTAAGAATTTCAGCAACAGTCATAAGATCGCGAAAGGATGAATTGGTACAGCTTCCAATTGCAACCTGGTCGACCTTCATTCCCTTTAGGTTTTTTATCTCTTTAATATTATCCGGAGAATGCGGACACGCAACCATAGGGACAAGTTTACTTAAATCTATATCTATAACTCTCTCATAATCCGCATCCGCATCAGGAAGAATTTCTCTGAAAGAATTTCCTCTTCCCTGTGCGTTAAGAAACTCTTTTGTAATTCTGTCACCCGGAAAAATTGAAGTGGTTACTCCAAGTTCCGCTCCCATATTTGTAATAGTAGCACGTTCAGGTACAGAAAGTGTATCAATGCCGGGGCCGGTATACTCGACTACATACCCTACATTTCCCTTCGTGGTAAGAATCTCAAGGACTTTTAAAATAACATCCTTCGCTGCAACCCATGGACGGAGCTTTCCAGATAGTCTTATATTAATCACTTTAGGGCATGTCAGATAAAAAGGCCCTCCCCCCATGGCAACAGCAACATCAATTCCACCTGCTCCGATAGCGATCATGCCGATACCGCCGCCTGTGGGCGTATGGCTGTCAGAGCCGAGAAGAGTCGCGCCGGGCTTTCCGAATCTTTCAAGGTGCACCTGGTGGCAGATGCCGTTACCAGCCTTAGAGTAGTATATACCGTAGTTTGAGTTCATTGTCTGAAGATATTTATGGTCATCGGCGTTTTCATATCCCATCTGAAGGGTATTATGATCCACATAGGAGACCGAGATATCAGTTTTAACTTCCGGTATGTTCATCGCTTCAAACTGCAGGTATGCCATCGTTCCAGTAGCATCCTGGGTAAGGGTCTGATCGATCCTTATTCCAATATCTTCGCCTGGAACAAGTTTCCCTTCAACCAGATGTTCCTTCAAAATTTTATATGTTACTGATAATCCCATCATGCCCCCAACAAATATTCAATAAATTTAAACAGGTAGAAGTCTTTTATAAAATCCAGGTAGTTGTGAAGAACCTCAACTATTCAGTAAATATAAAGATAATTGCAGTCAAGAAATAATTTCAGATAAGTTTTTCTGCATCGGCGATTTTAAATATGATCACTAAAATTTACAAACTGCGGATTTAATTTTTGAAATAATCATCGCTTAAAAAGGTTTCTGGCTTCTTTTACAACAGCCGCTGAAAGATTCTGCCTGAACACTCTCTGCATAATGTTATAAAGTTTCGGATGATTTTTTTTCATCTCCAGAGGTCTTTCAAAAAAAAATTCCGCAGCAACTGCAATGAATTCCGCCCTATTTGTTAAAGCATACGGGCGGAGAAGAGAATCCGACCTTTTAATCCTTTCCATTTCTTTGTCGACGATTTCAAGCCACTCCGACCTTTCTTTTTTTGAAAGAAATGGAGATGGAAGAATTCCATCAATATCACCGCTCCCTTCGTCAATTTTATGCATAAACTCATGGATACCGGTATTGTTGCCGTCAGTCTTCGAGAAACCCCTTATCAGTGATTCCTTCGAGAGATATACAGCTGAATTATTATGAACGACCAGTCCCAATATATCTGTTTCCCTACAGGCCATGGCAAAATATTCATTAAATTTATCCGGGCAGACAAAAATATCAGTGATCATAGTATATTCCCAGTCTAAAACTTTGAATACCGGTATGGCAGCTCCTGCTCCGACAAGTACTCTGGTCACATCATCAATCTCCATACCGACACCTGTTATCAGCACTCCGCTCAGAAACAGCTGTATTTTTTTCTGGAATATATACTTATCATCTTCATTCAGGAGAGAGTAGAACGGGACATATTTTTCCAGAATTTCAATCCACCCGTCAGGAAAATCCGTAAGAAGAATTTTTCTCCTCCTCCTGTATTTCCTTGTGAAATATAGATTTGAGAAAATAAACACCGATGCTCCCGCGACGGACCTAAGATCGTATGCAAGAGTTCTTCCATCCGGAAGTTTTGACATGATCCCTGCTGCTATTACTGCAAGAAAAAATGAAACAATCAGTGAAAAAATTAAATTCAGTTTATATCTTCTTGTATAAAGGAGATTCATTCCAAAGTCCCGCCTTTAAAGGTAATTCAAATCCTCTGAATGATATTTGGTAAACAATCATATGAAACATTATTACTGAAGTCAATATGTTATAAACCCTAATCCGGGGTGATTCTGATTTTTCATAATCTTCAGAATATCTGCTAACATATAATATTTAAATCTCACTTTCAGAATTTTTATACGTCGCTGTTTTTATTTATATATGTTTAAAGCAGGACGGAACTATATACTTTTTACGGAACCGGATTAAAGATTTACCGTTTACCTGCCGATAGATAAAATATGAATATATCTACAGGCATATCAGAAATAAATTTAAGCAGGGCAGGAGAGAACTCTCCTGTTTCAACCAAGAACTATATCTGGCCGAAATATCACGACGGTAAAGTCGAGAAAGTAACCAGCCCGGGACCTCAGGACGGACAGCCGGTATATTCCAAACCTTCTCTTGTTGAACGCGAAAAATTATTAGGAATGATGTACAGTTCTGAAAACGAATATGATTCATACGGAAAAACAGATAGCCACAAACCTTTTATTAAACCCGGTTCCTTTTTTGACGCACTAGCCTGACAATGCTTCTTCAGATAAGTAATATAAAACTTACCCCTTCTCAACACGAAGATGAAATAATTTCACTTATTAAAAATAAATATAAAGTCGCAATTACTTCATGCAAAATATTAAAGAAATCGCTCGATGCCCGGAATAAAAATGATATATTCTATAACTTCAGAATATTGATTGAAATAGACAATGTTTCAGCAGCAAAGATTCTTGAATCTGATGACATCGAGGAATATATTCCGGTTTCCATCCCTGAAACAGTTAAACAGAATTTCACTGAAAGCATTATAATAATCGGAGCAGGCCCCGCAGGGCTCTTCGCGGCGCTCCGGCTGATTGAATCGGGTGCGCATGTAATAGTGCTCGAACGGGGCAAACGTGTTGAAGAGAGAATGAAGGATATTGAGATTCTGGAAAATACCGGAATACTTGATCCGGACAGCAACTCTCTCTTCGGCGAAGGTGGAGCAGGAACATACTCTGACGGAAAACTAACCACGAGAATTAACAGGCCGGAGATACTATGGTTTTACAAAAAACTTATTGAAAACGGTGCGCCTCCATCCGCCGCATACGAATCCAAACCTCACATAGGAACAGACCGTCTTCAGGAAATCGTAAAAAATATCCGCAAGTCAATAACCGGCTCCGGATCGGAAATAAGATTCAGCGAGAGAGTAACCGACCTGTACATTTCCGGAGGAAAAATTAGCGGCGTTGCCACATCAGCCGGAAACGAATTTTTTTCCGGCAATGTAATACTCGCGACCGGCCATTCCGCACGTGATATTTATTCTCTCCTTAAAAAAAAAGGTGCAGCTCTTGAAAAAAAAGGATTCGCTACAGGTGTCCGGGTAGAACATCCGGCCGGCGAGATAAACAGAATCCAATACGGGAAGAGCCAATATCTGACTCACCTCCCCGCTGCGGAATACAGCCTGGCATATAACAACAAATCAAACGGCAGAGGAACATACTCATTCTGCATGTGCCCCGGAGGGTCAGTAATAAATTCATCATCGGAATATGAAGAACTCTGCGTTAACGGAATGAGCATGTCCGGCAGGGACTTTAAGTATTCAAACTCTGCCATAGTAGTAACAGTAAAAAAAGAGGATATGGGAGATGACCCTCTTTCGGGAATTGAATTTCAGCGTGAAATAGAAAAAAAAGCATTTTCAGCCGGAGGGGGCAAATTCAAAGCTCCAGCCCAGACAGTAACATCTTTTCTTAAAAAAAGCGCCGATAAAAAGATAAGGGAAACATCATACAGAAACGGAGTAACACCTTCACAGCTTGAGGATTTCCTGCCTGAATGGATTACAAAAGAAATACGGACAGCTCTGACTTTTTTCGACAATAAAATGCGCGGATTTATCTCAACCCAGGGAGTTTTCATCGGTGCAGAAACAAGAACATCATCTCCTGTGAGGATAACACGGGATGAAAGCATGCAGTCTCTGACAGTTAAAGGACTTTATCCCGCAGGTGAAGGTGCCGGTTACGC
>DAONFJ010000089.1:0-13878 GCA_035403545.1 Spirochaetota bacterium | reverse complement strand
TTCTGTGAGATTATCGAAGATCTTCCTACGGTCGCCGGCATTCCGTTTCACTTCTGCCGGAATGACAGCAATTATACTTTTAGGTCTGCCCCATATAATTGTTTATTTTACACTAACATACATGTTAAGGAATTAACATTGTCATATAACCGATATACTTATTTTAATATTTCCTATTGACAAATAAACATTAACTGAATATTGAACATTTAAAGTTGGAGGTTACCATCAATGGGTGAAATTAGCGTCGAGGAAAAAGATAATACAGTCATAGTTAATATTTCAGGAGAAATATCAATGACCACTGTTAACAATATTGATAATTCCTGCAGAAAGTACATTAATTCAAACCTGAAAGTTCTTGCTTTAAACTTTAAGAATGTAACCTTTATTGATTCTTTCGGTATCAGCAGAATAATCAAACAGTCCAGAATTTTCTCAGGCAATGGCACTGATTTTGTACTAATTGATCTGAATGATAATATCAGTCAGATTTTTAAAATAGCCACTTTTGACAAACTTTTTACAATCATGAAAAAAGAAGATTTTACCGCGAAATATTTAAATTCCTGAAAGATCATTACTTCCGGATAGGCGATATTATTCCCCTGCCGGGTTACAGCCGGTGCTGCAAGCCGGCATTAGAAAAAGCCGGCTTTCACAACAGCCCCGATTACCGGCTATTTATTTAAATTCTGACGCTTCAGATTTTCTTTATCTTTCAGGACTTTTCTATCAGGCTTACCGACAGGTGTCCGCGGAATAGCTTCTATAAACTCTATATATCTGGGAACTTTATAAGGGGCAAGCTGTTCCCTGCAGTAAGCTGTTACTTCATCAGCAGTCATTGTTTCCCCTTCTCTCACGCTGATAAAAACTTTTACTGATTCACCCTGTTTATCATCCTGGACGCCGATGGTGCATACTTCATTCACCTTCGGGTGTTTATACAGGACTTCATCAATGTCGCGCGGATATACATTAAACCCGTTGACGATAACCATATCCTTCTTCCTGTCCAGTATAAAAACAAATCCCTCTTCATCGATCTTTACTATGTCTCCGGTGTAGAGCCATCCATCCCTGATAGTGTTAGCGGTCTCTTCAGGATTTTTCCAGTACTGCGCGGTGAACTGCGGGCCCCGTCCGATGAGCTCACCCTCTTCGCCTCTGCCCATAACTTTCCTGCCGGTCTCCACATCCACCACCACAAGATCAGTATCGGGCCATATGATTCCGCAGCTGCCGAATTTCCGTTTTCCCACAGGATTGACTGTATATATATTTACGGTTTCAGACATTCCCGCTCCTTCAACAACCCGTCCTCCTGAAAGTTCTTCAAACTTCTCAAGAGTTCCGACAGCAAGGGGCGCAGACCCGCAGAATATTCCTTTTATTGATTTGATTTTAGATTTACCAATTTCGGGATGGCTTATAAGCCCTATGAGCATAGCTGGAACAGCAGCCCATAGATTGGGCTCATGCTTGTTTATAGCTTCAAGGAGATTGTCCGGAGTCGGCTGTGCAACGAGAATTATTGTTCCGCCCCTGTACAGGGCTATATTGACATTGGCATTGTAACCGTAGATATGGTTCAGCGGTATCGCGCAGAGAGACCTGAAATCATCAAGAGGCGCCGCCGTTCCAAGCCATTCAGCTGTACGCACAATCTGTGTCATGTTCATGGCATTTGTAATGACACAGCCTTTTGGAATACCGGTAGTTCCTCCCGTATATTGAAGCTTCTGGATATCAGACGGGTAAACAGCAACATCCGGTTCTTTATCAGATGCGGCACCGATAATCGCGTTAAAGTCAAAAATATCCGGAGCTTTTTCTATTTCAATAGGCATCCCCGGTATCTGGATTACAATTACTCTCTTTACGGCATTCCCTTTTTCACGCATAATTTTAATCGCTTTATCAGCGAATGGCGCAAGAACAATCACAGTTTCTGAACCGCTGTCGTTGAACTGAAGTTTAAGCTCCGGCACTGTGTACAGGACATTGGCTGGAACTTCAATTCCCCCGAATTTCAGAAGTGCGTGTATTGCAATGATATACTGCGGGATGTTTGGCGCCATTACAGCAACACGGTCACCTTTTTTAATGCCTAATGACATAAGAGCGTTTGCCAGTTTTCTTGCCAGCATGTTCACTGTTTTATAATCAAGCCTGGTGTCGTTATATATTATATAATCCTTGTCAGGTTTTTCTGCAGTCCATTTATTGAAAAGATCTTTCAGCGGAACATCGGGATATTCCGGATAAGCAAAATCTATTTTATCATAAGACTGTATCCACTTGTCATGCCACTTTACTACATCTTCGTCAAAATCTTTCAGCCACGGCTTTTCGGAATACAGATGTTTGTTGCTTCTGAACACTTTGCTTTTCATTGAATCTCCTCCCAAAAAATATATTTTTTTTCTGAGTTTTTAACACCTCAGGTTTTGTGCAGGAAATACATAACAGCTCCGATTTATTTAGCGGTGAACTCTCCTTTGTTTGAAAAATTTTATAATAAAAAAGCCTTCAGATAAAGGGCCCTTATATATTAATTGGTTATAAAAAATTCTTTCCCGGCTTCAGTGATAGTTTTATAAAATATCAGTTCATAGAATATTAATTCAGGGTTAAATTGATTACGACATGCGGATCTGATCATAAAACCCCCGGTATCAGCGTAAAACAATTTCAACGTATATATAATAGTTAGACCGCAGTCAACGACTCGAGTCTGCATATCATGTAATTATAATAATGCAAGAAATATTTAACCCGCATGGTTCAAAAAAGTGCATTTCTGATGCGAGGGTTATAAAGAGAAGGTATTGTTTTATATAAGAGAATAATGAAGCAGGTGCGGACTCTGGAAGTCAGGAATTTTCAAAATTTTTCATCACGATTTTAAACACCCGTTCCATAACTTCTCCAATGTCGTAATTGCCGCCATGGAGACACCAGTCATATGTAATACCGCGGGAGAAGCTCAATACCCATCTGGTCAGCTCAATTGAAGAGAAACCTTCACGTATTTCTCCCTTCGTAATTCCCTCTTCAATACTTTTTTTTAGAATTTTAAAGTATGGCCTATCCTCGGAGATA
Organism: Spirochaetota bacterium; assembly: GCA_035403545.1. Lineage (GTDB taxonomy): Bacteria > Spirochaetota > UBA4802 > UBA4802 > UBA5550 > WRGT01. Next base: position 10,770 of record DAONFJ010000089.1, on the reverse strand, counting down.
AAAAAATCCGTACCGGCCTCCAGCTGGTTTTTATAAATCTGCCGTACAAAATCAACACCTTTCATTTGGGCATATTTCGCCTGGAAACAGACTGTGGTGAGAATCTTATCAAAACTGGTCATATGCGGCGGGAAGTGTTCAGCTTCATCGGAAAATTTCCGGTCAACAATTTTATAAGTCTCTACAATAATATCATCTTTCGAATTAAAATAATGATAAAATGAACCTTTCGCGACTCCTGATTCAGAACAGATTTCATCAACCGTAACATTTTCAAAGCCGCGGTCGGTAATCAGCTTAAAAGCCGTGTTGTATATTTTTTCGCGGGTTTCGTTAGCCTGGATTTGCCGTTTTGTAAGCTTATGTTTACAATCAGTTTCTGTCATATTCCTGTTCACAATTATAAAATTTGTCTCAGGTTGGGTAGAAATGTATTTATGTCAATAAATTAGCGGAAATCAGGCAGTCTTTACGGCGTTTTCTGTTTAAAAAAACCTTTTTCCCTTGTTCTGTTTGGAAATACTATGCAGGTTAAAATCTATATCACCGTTTTTATACAGTTCAGTACAGGCGTCAACAACGTCAGAATCAAAACGTATTCCTTTAAATCTATTTATTTCTTCAATTGCCGCTTCTATTCCCAATGCAGGACGGTATGGCCGGTGAGTGGACATTGCTTCGACAACGTCGGCGACACACACAACTTTTGCTTCCAGAAGCATCATTGATCCATCCAGCCCCAGAGGATAACCTGAACCGTCAATATATTCATGATGCTGAAGGATAATCGCAGCTACAGGCCATGGGAAATCAATTGTGGATAAAATCTGAAAGCCGATATTTGTATGATGCTTGATCAGTTCAAATTCAACTTCAAGAAGGTGGCGGCTTTTGTTAAGAATATCCGACGGTATGGCGATTTTCCCGATGTCATGAATGGATGCCGCAATACGGATTCCTTCAATCGTCTGCGGTGAAAGCTCCATCTGGTTAGCGATTTTTCTTGCAAGGTTGCTCACCCTCTGCTGATGCCCCGCGGTATATGAATCACGGACCTCAACTGCGTTTGCTATGGCGAGTATTACTCCGCCCAGGTTTTCACGTAATATACGGAATTTCTCCCTCTCGGTTCTCTCTATATCGAGATCTACTGATATATCATGTGATACTGAAATAATTGCACTGACGCCCTGATAAATAATTCTGGTATTTTTGGCCTTAATCGGAATTTTATCGCCGCTGCGTCTTAGAAACGAACCCCGGAATACCTGCCTGTCCGTATAATTCAGGTATTCAAAAGCATCTTTTGTGTTTTCTTCATTCCAGCTGAATAATAGATTATTGATCTTCTTTGATTTAATTTCCTCTTTCGAATAATCAAGGGTAACTAAGAGATTGGAATTAATATGCAGGATCTCTCCATCTATTCCATAAATAATCATGTAATCTCCGAAATTGTCGAAAACTGACGAGATAGACTCAATCTGTTCAGATGTACAGTTTTCACCGAATTTTACATCCATTTCCGAAGATCCCCCTGTATGAACAAAATAACACTAATTATTATAACATTCCGGATCAATACTTTTCAAGTTAATTTTAATACTGAGATAAAATGTTTAAGAAATCAATATAAATTTCTTAAACATATGTATTAGTTTAAAATAAATGAATACGATTATTTACCGAATGTATAGTCGGTCGGGGCCATTTATGCGGATTATTCAAAGTGTTTTTAACATTAAGCCCATAATTGAAGTTCAGGGTTATGTATTATGGCATACAGAATATCGCTTCTTGTAATAATACCTGTGATTGCACCGTCCTCACCGACTACAGGCATAGCATCAACATGGTGGTCGAGCATGGCTTTTGCGATACGCCGTATATCAGTTAGAGGGGATGTCGCGATTACCTCAGTTGACATTATATCGCCTACTGCCGCATCTCTTGCAGTTTCAATTTTATTATCGCTGATAATAAGTTTTTTTAAAAGATCCCTGTCGGAAACAATACCAATCAATTTTCCTTCAGGCGAAATCACCGGCATATGATGTACTTTTTTATCTGAAAAATTTTTCCATGCATCGTTTACATAAACATCCGGTCCGATTGTAAAAACGGGTGAGCTCATAATTTCAGAAGCGTGGAATACAGGAGCCTTTTCATATTCGATGTTCATTGCCTCTTTATAAACATCCGCAGCATAACCGGCACTGCCCCCTGTACTGCGGCCTTGCGGATCGCCCTCCACAAATTTTTTTACCCTGCTATTGCTCCTGGCGTGATGGACTCTTGCAGTCTTCGGAAGCTGTTCCAGCTGAGCATCTATGCGTTTTCCCTGAAGGGTAAAAAGATGGAACATATGATTCTCCTATTGCTGTAAAGATATATTTAAAATAATATACTCCCGATCCGTATCAGGCAGAACAGTTTCCTTCAGTAATCCCGGTAAAAACTTGTTTAACAGAAAACATTTATTTATTCAATAACTTTTTTAAAACGGATTTCCCCTGCAGAACCTGTTTATTTACTTTCTTGACAAAAAAATACATAATAAAATTAGTTAAGACTGCTGCTGCAGATTAGCTGTCTGTAAAATAAATTATACCAGGTGCGGACTCTTTCATGCTATATTCCGGAGTATTAACTTTATGACCTCATATTTTTTCTGGGATATAGAAAACGTTTCGTTTCATAACCTTGAAAGAATTATGATACGCGTAAATGAAACTAAAGGTGATATAAAATTATACGCAATATACTCAAAAATCAAGGAAGAACGCAAAGCTTTTCTTTCAGAAAACGGATGGGAACTCATTCAGACAGATGGAATTTCAAAAAACGCAGCAGACTATGTGATTAAAAATATGATTGAATCTGTTATAGATGCGGATAATAACCTCCCCGAACAGATAGTCCTGATCACTGAAGATAAAGGATTCTTTAAAATCTCGCAGAAAATTATCGGTAAAGGGATTCATCTTGAAGTAATACGCGGCACCAAAGATCCTCAATGGATAAAAGATTTAAAACTCCCATGATAAATATAATAAAAAAGGTTTTATGCAGATACTGATAGACGCAGACGCAACTCCGGTTGTTATAAAAGATATTCTCTTCCGCGCAGTGGAACGGAATAAAATTCCGCTGATACTCGTCGCGAACCAGCCGATGAAATACCCCAAATCTCCTTTTATATCTTCAATTATTGTTGCCGCAGGGCCTGATGAAGCTGATGACAGGATAGCAGAGATTGTCCAGCCCGGCGACCTTGTGATTACAGCTGATATTCCGCTGGCCGACCGTGTGGTAACCCGGAAAGCATATGCTCTTAACCCCAGGGGAGAATTCTACACCGAAGCGAATATAAAAGAGAGGCTCGCCATGCGTGACCTCATGGATGAGCTTCGAAACAGCGGCATAAATACCGGGAACCAGGCTGCTTTTTCAAGCCGTGACAGGCAGGCTTTCGCGAATCAGCTTGACCGGTTTCTTACAAAAAATAAAAAAAGTTCTGCTGACGGAGTATAGTATGGATGGGACAAAACGCTCATTGATCAAAGCGGGGATTAAAGTCGCGATAGTTTTAAAAAGCGATCAGCGGACCGGTAAACTTACTGAAGGTATAGTAAAGGATATACTCACAAATTCCCCGTCGCACCCTCACGGCATAAAAGTCCGTTTACAAAACGGAGAAGTCGGCCGGGTTAAGGAAATATTGCAGTGACAGGCCGCAGCAGGTTCCTGTTATCCTGATTACCCGTGCAAAAAAAAGGTCTCTCCGGCATTACCCGAAGAGACCCCAACTATTACTGTATGAAGAAAACTTTCTAAGCAATTTTATTTGAGCGTCTCCAGATTCTGTTTGTCTGGGCGAATTTAATCAGATCATCCCTGAACCTGGGATGTGCTATTCCTATAAGTCTCTCTGCCCTTGACCATGTAGATGCGCCCTTCATGTTGGCACAGCCGAACTCGGTAACGATCATATGAGTGGTTTGCCTTGGTACTGTAACCGTTGTGCCGAGAGGCAGAAAAGGCAGAATATTAGAAATGAGTTCGCCGTTTTTATCTTCATATGACGAAGGAAGACAGACCAAACTCTTTCCGCCTTTAGACCAGTAAGCTCCCTGTACAAAGTCAAGCATACCGCCATTTCCTGAGATCTGACGGTAATCACTGTTCTCGGCACTGATCTGTGAATATATATCTACTTTAAGCGCCTGGTTTATTGAAATCAGCTTATCAATTTTAGCAAGATTAATAGGATGATTAGAATAACTTACGTTATATGAAGCCAGAGCCTTATTGTTATCAACCCAGTCATAAAGCCTTTTGCTGCCAAGGGCAAATGTGTAGACTATCTTCCCTGTATCGATATTTTTTTTCATGCCTGTCATACGTCCAGATTCAAACATATCTATATAAGCATCAGAAAGCATTTCAGTATGTCCGCCGAGATTTTTAAGGTCGGTTTCAGAAATAAGTTTTCCCAGCGCGTTAGGCATCCCGCCTATACCAAGCTGAACACAGCAGCCGTCTTCCAGATGTTCAAGAACATGATTAGCTATCTGCCTGTCAATATCTGTCGGGTCTTTCAAAGGAACTTCTCCAAGAGGTGAATCCTCCTTTATAATAAAATCGACCTGTGAAATATGAATTTTCTCTTTTGCTCCCCCCAGAGCAATCGGCATATTCCCATTTTCTTCAACTATAAGAACTTTCGCGTTAATAGCCTGTTCATATGTACATGAATTGCTCAAACCAAAATTGAAATAACCCTGGTTATCCATCGGAGCAACTCTTACCGCCATTACATTTCTGAGCTGGACACCAAGTTTACCGCTTCCTGCATCCATAGGGCAGCTGTACATTTCAGCTTCGCCAAGAACAGGCGGTGCATAATAAATATTCTGTGCACCCTTGCTCTGCATTATTCTTGTCAGAGGAGAAAAATGAACATCATGATATGTAAATGCTTCTCCCAGCGGGTCTTTTAACACTACTTCCGGAACAGGAAGAAGAGTAACACAAGTCTGAACAACTACATCTTTAAGTTCTGCTTTTCTCGCTGCCAGAGCCCTGTCAAAAGCTACCGGTTTGCCGTTAAAAAATCCGTAATCGATATAATCTCCCGATTTTACCTGTTTCGCTGCATCTTCAGGAGTGCAGAATTTCTCCTGATACATTTTTTTGTTTCTTGCCATAACTTTAGCCTCCTGGTTTGACTATCAAAATTTATATATGTGATTTAATAGTTTTATGTTTATTTTTATAAGAAATTCAGTAAACTGACATGTCAATTCACTTTTCTCAGAAAATCAAAAAAAAATCCATACAGCCGGTCTTAAAGGCCCATTGATCAGGTTCTATAAAATTAATATTGATTTTTTAAAATAAACAGTTAAATTTGAATATGTATAATCATGAACAAAGCGGAGAAATTTATATGAAAAGTATTAGAACCAGAATAATCCTGCTTATGACAGGCGGAAGCCTTTTATCCATAATCCTGCTTGTTGGTGCAGTTACAGCTTCTGTTTATAAATTCAGCAGTATGATACTTGAACAGAACAAGAAACAGATTGTTGAAAGTTTTGACAAAAATATAATGAACCAGGTGCAGAATATATCATCTCTTATTGATTCAGTAAAACAGTACCAGGAGGCTTCAGGGCTTAATGATGAACAGGGTAAAGCTCTTGCGAAAGAACTTATCAGGAAAATAAGATACGGCGAATCAGGATATTTCTGGCTTGATAATTATGATGGAGTAAATGTACTTCTCCCCCCTAACCCGAAAGCTGAAGGTGTCTCAAGAATAAATTCAAAAGATTCAACAGGTAAGGAATTTATAAAAGAATTTATTGCAAAAGGAAAGCAGACAGGGGGAGGATTTACCGACTACCTCTTTCCCAAACCCGGTGAAAAAGAACCGAGCCCTAAAAGGGGATACACTCTCGCCTATGCTCCTTACGGCTGGATAATAGGCACAGGAAATTACGTTGATGACATTGATAAATTTGTTCAGGAGAAGAGAGAAAAATATAACAGATACATTAACTATATTGTATTAATTATGATTGCTGCTGCAGCAGTCGTCGGCTTAATACTTATTATCGCTTCAATACGGTTTGCTAATTCGATATCCAGGCCTATTCAGGATACTTCCCGGGTGGCTGAACAACTTTCAGACCGCGATCTCACAAGCAGGGTGGATGAACGGTATTTACTCAGAAAGGATGAAATTGGCATACTTGCCAAAAGTATAAATCTTGCCGCGGAGAATCTTGGTAAAACGATTTCAGCAGTTCAGTCGTCAATGAAATTTCTTAATGAATCTATTGATCAGATAAATAAAGGAAATCAGGAACTCGCTCAAAGAACATCCGAACAGGCATCGTCTATTGAAGAGATAGCATCAACAATGGAGGAAACCAGATCACATATAAGCCAGAACACTGAAAGTTCAGTTCACGTAAGTGAGACATCCAAAGCTTCACTGCTTTTCGCAGAAAAAGGCGGAGAGATGGTTCATTCCGCTGTTATATCAATAAATGACATAAGAGATTCCAGCAGAAAAATCAGCGAGATTACCTCGGTAATAAATTCAATAGCGTTTCAGACTAATCTACTTGCCCTTAATGCTGCTGTTGAAGCTGCGCGAGCCGGTGAGCAGGGCCGGGGTTTTGCTGTTGTTGCAGCAGAGGTGAGAAACCTTGCACAGAGGTCCGCATCTGCCGCTAAAGAGATAACTTCACTCATCAATGATTCAATAACAAAAATTGAGATCGGAACAAAACAGGCAAACAACAGCGGAGATGCGATTAATGAGATTGTTGAATCGGTAAGAAATGTTTCCAATCTAATGCTGGAGATAACTGCATCAACGTATGAACAGAAAACAGGAATTGACCAGGTAAACATGGCAATCAATGAATTGAATATGATGACACAGCAGAACGCGGCCCTTGTTGAGGAGACGGCGTCTGCAAGCGAAAGTATATCAGAAAAAGCAAAAGATCTTGCGGAGATGACAAAAATTTTTAAAACGTGAAAACAGTATTAAAAACAGTTCAGACGACAGTTATACTTTTTCTATCAGGCGTTCTGATTTCTCCGATAATAGAAGCATACGTTATTCCCGCATGTTGCATTTCCTGTACCATCCGTTCCGCGTCTATATGAGGAAGTGAGATGAGCAGGCCGCCGGAAGTCTGTGGATCAAATATCAAATCTGCAGATGCACGTTTAATATTATCAGCTATAATACACTTTTCCCCGACATATTTTTTATTTCTATAGAGACCGCCCGGAATCATTCCCATCGCGGCATTTTCTTCTGCGCCATTGAGGACAGGAAGATTTTTTGAATTTATAATTACAGAAAACTCACCCTCTTCAATCATCTCCAGTATATGACCTGCAAGCCCGAAACCTGTCACATCTGTACATGCGCTGACATTATACTTTAACATTATTTCAGCGGCAGCTTTATTGAGTGTTCCCATAGATTTTATAAATTCATTTACAATTCCGGCATCAGTGAGACCGCCCTTAATCGCAGTTGCAATGATTCCGGTACCAAGCCCCTTCGTTAACACAAGAGAATCCCCGGATTTTACAGTATTGTTTCTCAGCACTTTCTCAGGATGCACAACACCGGTAACAGATAATCCGTATTTCATTTCAGGATCATCAATACTGTGACCTCCAAGAAGCTGTACTCCCGCCTCTTTCATTACCGCGAGGCCGCCTTCAAGTATTTTACTCAAAATATCGAGTGAAAACTTTTTAACGGGAAAAGCTACAATGTTCATTGCTGTGAGAGGTTTCCCGCCCATAGCGTAAACATCTGAAAGTGAATTGCACGCAGCTATTCTGCCGAACTCAAAAGGATCGTCACATACGGGTGTAATAAAATCAAGAGTCTGCACAAGCGCAAGATCATCACTGATCCTGTATACACCGGCATCGTCCTTCTCCCTGCTCCCGACTATTACGTTATTATCAAAAGGGATAGTTAATCCGCTCATGACATTGTATAGATCCTCCGGACCTATTTTTGCTGCTCAACCGGCTCCGGTTACAGACTCCGTCAGCCTCATAGTGTTGAGCGGCTTACAGGTTTCACTCATACTTACCCCTTTTTATAGTTATCAAGAATAAATGATACAAGTCTCCCCGCAGGTTCGTGCAGGGCTTTTACATTTGAAGTCACAAGAAAAAAATCTCTATGTATATCAAGGCCTTTTATCCCGATGATTTTCAACTTTCCTGATTTAACATCCTCTTCTATCGCGAGCTTTGAAATAAATGCAAGGCCCAGCCCCTTAATTACCGCTTCTTTAATCCCTTCAGGAGATGAGCATTCCATTACGACATTCAGCTCGGAAGGAATAATATCAAGTTCATGCAGATATGTTTCCGCAGCATTTTTTGTCCCCGAACCGCTTTCTCTCAGAATTAAAGGAATAGTTTTAAGATCTGTAATTTTTACAGAACCGGAATAATCCTTTCCCGCGACAAGAACAACCTGGTCTTCAAATATTTTTGTATATGTCAGTGCAGGATGGCGGATTTCCCGTCCTACTATTGCAAGGTCGGCTTCACCAAGTTTTATTTTTTCAACAGCTTCCCTGCTGTTCCCTATTTCAAGCTTAAAGAATATTCCATCTTTTTCATTTTTTTTAAATGCGGACAATATTTCAGGAAATATATAAGCGCCGGGGATAGAACTCGACATTATACTTACAACACCGCCGAACGTGCCTGCCTGCATATCAGATTTCAGTCCATCAACATCTTTCATCAGCCTGTGGCAGAATTTTACAAATATACGGCCCTCCCCGGTCAATGAAAAATCCTGGCTGTTTCTATGAATCAGCTTTATGCCCAGCATTTTTTCGAGCTGCCCGATCTGATGGCTTATTGACGCCTGGCTGATTTTCAGGTTCCGTGAAGCGTTTGTAAAACTTTTTTCGTTAACGACTTCCAGAAATGAACGGATCTGTTTAAGATCAAAATTAAAATCTTTTAATGCCATATTAACTCCGGAAATTATTATTTCAGATAAACTCTACTGAATATTTTTTTCGTAGAGAATGCCTGTTGAATTTCACAGCCGGTTTCCCCAGTGCAATTACAGCGTGAATTCTGTTCTTCTCATATATATCAAGTTCTTCTTTTATATCGGAACTGCGGTTTAAAGCCTCGACAGCAAAACCGATAAGGCATGTACCCAGATTCATATAATGTGCAAGCATGCATATATTATATGACGCGTAGGTCGCATCCTCAATTGGAGTACTCCCGTCCATCGGGCCATGGACTATTATCACACAGGGAGCTCCATGAAATAGCCGGTCCACTCCTATGTCAGATTCTTTAATTGCGAGCTCAACAGTATCATAATGGTCTTTATAATAATTGATCAGTGCCTTACCCATGAATGGTATAGACAGGTATCTTATAAATTTATTATTTGCCAGTTTATTTATACGCTGGAAAAATCCTTTAATCCTCACTGCGAATTCCCACACTTTTTCTCTTCCGTTTATTATTGTGAACTCCCACTCCTGGCAGTTACTTCCGGAAGGTGCGGTCACTGCAAATTCTATAAGATCACGCAGGATGTCATCGTCAATATCTTCGTTCTTAAATTTTCTTATACTTCTTCTGGACCTGAACGCATTGACAAGAGTTTCCGGAGAGATGTTGGATGAACCAAGAATTTTTTCTTTATATTTAAAAGTTTCAAACTCAATACTTTCAAGTTCCTGAGCGAACCCTACCGCGCCGGATTCGCAGACCGCATAGCAGTGAGAACAGAGCATACATTCATTATCATTGATTTTTGCTTTCTTTTTTTCCAGATAAAGGACCTGTTTCGGACAGACATCAACGCATCTGCCGCATCCCGTACATTTAACTGTGTCAATAACCGGAACCATGTTCATAATGATGACCTTAATTTTTATTTGTTTATTTTTTTCAAGCCAGTCCCCGGACTCAATTATACCTGAACCGGTATATTCATCCGGGTTTTCACCCAAGTAAACATAACCGCCAATACCGGAAATACTTTTAACAGTTTGCACCGAATATAAATTATCTTTACTATATTCACCTGAATATCCTTCAAGTATACTTACCTGTTTCAAAATATATTCATCTATTGAATATATTTCAACAATAATAACAGCTTCATTGCCGGATTCAAATATCATCGGGTAACCACTAAAATCAAGCATAATAAAACCTTTAAGGCTATCTGTTACTTTAAATTCAGGATTTTTTAAATATGAATAACTACGCTCATTTTTTTAATGTTCCATAAACAAAAAAGCGTATCCATTTTGTAATTCCACGGATTATGCGTGTAATAGCAGTCACCAGATTAAATTCAGCTATCTTTTTACACAAGAACTGTATGAACTTATAATTTTCCCAGCTGTAATTTCCACGCTTTGTTATTTCGGCTCTCTTTTAATTCGCAGGATGAGGTGTCCGTGTTTAAAAATTAAAATTATTCAACTGCAATTGATACTATGTGAAATTCCCCGGTGCAGCTTCATAAAAATAACAGGCTGTAGTTCTCATCTTACCTTTTTGTCCCTATAAAAATTTACATTACTGCAAAAAATGTAAATTCAATTAGAAATAATATTGACACAATTTAAGCATCAGATAGGTTGACACTCGTTCCAGTGCGGGGCGTGGCTCAGTCCGGTAGAGCGCGTGGTTTGGGACCATGAGATCGGAGGT
>DAONFJ010000088.1:0-14038 GCA_035403545.1 Spirochaetota bacterium | reverse complement strand
TCGCATAAGGTACATGCAGAACAGGGTCTGGCGTGCATAGACTGCCATCATAAAAAAGGCAATGATGCGCGTATTAAACAGTGTGCAAAATGTCATAACGGGCAGCCTGGTTATGAAACTATGCATGGTCTTTGTGTTGATTGCCATATTGCTAAAGGGAAGGGGCCTCAGAAATGCATGGAGTGTCATTGACAGGGACCGGCTGTAATGAAAAAATTTAAATCAAAAAAAGTTCTTATTCTGGGGATCGGAAATATTCTTCATAAGGATGACGGGCTTGGGGTATTCATCGTTAATGAAATAATTAATTCCGTTAAAGATCTACCGAAAAACATTGAAGTTGCAGATGGAGGAGTTTTGGGGTACGACCTTCTGTCTTTGATGTCGGGAAGAGAACGTATAGTTATTGTTGATGCTTTGAAAGCTGATGATAAACCGGGAAGCGTTTATAAATTCCCCGCTAAATATCTGATAGACAGCAATAACAAGTTTTCTCTTCACGAAATGGGCGTAAAAAAAATTATAGATATGCTTTCATTGACTGGTGAGAATCCGGAGATTGAAATAATCGGAGTTGTACCGGAAGATATCAATTCATTGGAGATAGGCATAAGTGATTCTGTAAAAAAATCAATACCAAAAGCTGTGGAATATATTTTAGACGCCGCAGTTAAAAAGCCTGTTGTGAATATTATTCCTTTAAAAAATGGCTCAAGAGGAAGAGCTTCCTTATAAGACCATCGTAAAAGGGCCCCGCAGGTCAGGGACAATATTATCACAACCGGGAAAATAATTTGATGGAGGATTTTATGGCATTGAATAGACGGGAATTCCTGAAAATTATGGGCGGTACTACTGCTGCCCTTGCTTTCCCTGGAGTAATGATTCAGGGGTGTAAGAAAGCGCTTGAACAGGCGACTGCCAGAACAAATGTTATATGGCTGGAGGGGCTGTCATGCTCCGGATGTTCTGTATCTCTTCTAAATAAGCTTAACCCCGATATAGTTAGTGTAATCACTGAGCATATCAGTCTTAATTATCAGGGAGTTGTTATGGCAGGAACCGGTTCGGTAGCGACAAAGGTTCTTGAAGAAGCTGTAAAGAAACAGAGAAAAGATTTTGTCCTTATTGTTGAAGGTGCAATACCGACAAAGAATGATACATTCTGTACAATAGGTGAAGTTAACGGGAAAGCCGTTGGAGTAAAAGAGTGGGTGGAAGAACTCGGTAAAAATGCAATTGCCGTTGTCTCGGTAGGGACATGTTCTGCATACGGCGGAATTCCTGCAGGAAAAAGTCCTGTATTCGGCGACAATCAGACCGGTGCTGTGCCTGTTTCAGAAATACTCAAAAATAAAGTGGTGCTTAATGTTCCGGGGTGTCCTCCTCATCCTGACTGGATGGTGGGGACTCTTCTTCATGTACTTTTAAAAGGTATACCTGAACTTGATGAATATAACAGGCCTAAAATGTTTTATGGCAAAACAGTTCACGAACAGTGTGAAAGACTTTATTATTACAAACGGGGAATCTTCGCAAAAGAATGGGGTGATGGAGACGGCTGCCTTTATAATCTCGGGTGCCTCGGAATGGATTCAGGATGTGATATTCCTAAAAGGAAATGGAATGATGGAGCCAACTCATGTACTGAGTGCGGTTCGGGCTGTATAGGATGTACTGAAAAAGTATTCCCCGATTATGGGACAAGAGGTATTTATCAGAATCTTCATGCGGATAAAGTAACTGATCAGCCTAAATTAGCCGGTATTTTGAGCAAAGGTGTGAAGGGAGGTGTAATCAATGGCTAAGGTATATATAGACCCGTTAACAAGGATAGAAGGGCATCTATCAATTGAGATGGATGTTCAGAATGGTAAAGTTGTTGATGCAAAATGCCGTGGTGATATGTTTCGTGGTTATGAAACAATTCTGCAGGGAAGAAATCCCGTTGATGCTAACCAGATTGTCATGAGAATCTGCGGAGTATGCCCTGTCTCTCACGGTGAGGCTTCAAGCAGATGTCTTGATGACGCATTTAATATTAAACCTACAAAAAACGGACGTATTTTAAGAAATATGATTTTAGGAGCAAATACTCTCCAATCGCATATTCTGCATTTTTATCATCTGGCTGCTCTTGATTTTGTTGATATTACTGCGATTCTCCAATACAAAGGCTCAGATGACGGAATGGTGAGAATCAGAGACTGGGTAAAAAATGAAATATCTGTTAAAAAAGGAAGAAAAGACGAGATTACCGCAGGCGGACCTTTCCTGCCGAGATATGAAGGAAAAGATTTTTATATAAAAGATGCTGCTACTAATCTTGATGCAATAGCAGGATATGTGAAAGCTCTCGATATAAGGCAGAAAGCTCACCAGATGGTTGCTCTGTTCGGAGGAAGAGCTCCTCACCCGATTGCTCTTGTCCCGGGCGGCATAACAACTATACCCACAAGGGATAAAATCAAACAGTTCAAAAAACTTCTTAAAGAAGTTAATGAATTTGTAACTGAAACATATACCCCTCATGTTGTTGCTGTCGCAAAGGCATTCCCTGAATATTTTAAATTAGGGAGATATGACAGATTTATGTCATACGGAGTTTATGACAAAGATGAAGACCGCAAAAATTTTACATTTCAGCAGGGTATCGTTGACGCAGGGAAACTTGAGAAGTTTGATTCTTCAAAAATCAGAGAGCAGGTCAAATACGCGAGATACAAATCAGGTTCAAATCTCCATCCGTTAAAAGGCGAAACTATTGCAGATCCCAATAAGAGCGGCGCCTATACATGGGTTAAAGCTCCGAGATATGACGACAGGCCTATGGAAGTGGGGTCGCTTGCAAGAATGGTAGTATCTTACCTTTCAGGAAATGAGCAGGTTAAAAAGGAACTCAACGGTGTTCTTAAAATTTTTAATTCTGAAGTTCCAGCTGCTTTCTCAACTCTCGGAAGACATGCTTCAAGGGCAATTGAGTCTAAAATTATCGGCAGCGAAATGCTGAAATGGATCGATGATCTTGAGCCGGGCGCAAATCCTAGAAATTCATACACTATTCCTGATCAGGGAGAGGGTGAAGGCCTCATTGAAGCTGCAAGAGGCGGTCTTGGTCACTGGATAGTAATAAAGGACAGGAAAATTGAAAATTATCAGGCGGTTGTTCCGACAACATGGTTCTGTTCACCTAAGGATGATAAAGGGGGAAGGGGACCGGTAGAGCAGGCGCTTATCGGAACTCCTATTGCTGATAATATGAATCCTATTGAAGCCGCAAGAGTTGTAAGATCTTTTGACCCGTGTCTGGCATGTGCTATTCATGTTGTTGAAGGTGATAAAGAAATTGGTAAATTCAGAGTCTGTTAAATCAGATTATATTTTGAATAAAAAAAGGTGTTCTTTTCAGGACACCTTTTTTTATATTAATCTTCAATGCTAATTCCTTAACATATATTTTAGTATAAAATAAATAATTATATATCCCCGCCGCCGAAGGCGGCGGGGATAATAGTGTATTTTCTATTATAAAAAAGTTTAGGAATTATTACTGATTAATTTTAAAATTATGGACAAGCTGTAGAAAAAGTGTTGACTCTTTAAATTTATTATGCCATTAATGGCATGTTAAATTAATCGTATTTGTTTAATGTAACAGGCAATTTGGGCCGCTTTTATAAGCGGCTCTTTTTTTATATTGCTAATCCATATAGAATCTGTAAAAAAAGTCAATTAATTAAATATATTGGCTCTGTTTTTTTTAACATATCATTTTTAACATATCACGTTCGTGCCAAAAAATAACCAAAAGTTAAATTCATCGAATTTCGAAGGAGCAGCAGAAACAAAGTATCTTATTAAACCGGTTGTGACTGATGGCGTTAAAAATTCATTAAACAGGAATAGTCAACTCCTGCTTTTTATCACAATATATTATTGTCCCTACATGTTCTCCTTCAAGCGCCCTGGTGAGATTTCCCTCCTTAAGCCCATTTATAATCTGTATTGAGTTTACAACTTCGCTGTCCTGAAGAATTGTCAGGCACGATCGTTCAACTGCAAGGTCGGGGAGGTCTTTTTCTATAAGTTCTTCAACACTGATTTTCGGAATCAGAACAGCATCGGGATTTTTCTTGGGATCATCAGTATACAGGCCGTCTTCATCTTTTATAAATATACAGTTTTTCGCTCCGATAAGGTCAGCGAGTATAATTGTTCCTGAATCTGTTCTGAGCTGCGGTATTCGTCCGTTTTTCGATGGAACTGAGAACAGATCATACGGAGGCATTGCAGCGATTACCGGTATTGCTTTCTGATCATAATATAGAGAGAGTTCAAGAATCTGATCAGCACCGATTTTTATTCCTCCCCATTGTGAAAGAAGCGTTGCTACCAGCAGGGCATTCTGCTCGGAAATTGCACTTCCGAATTTTCCCATCATACCTGTGGGCATACCGAGTTCCATTCCAATTGAATATATATGCCTGCTCCTTGTACCTCCGCCGGTAGTCACAAGCATTTTGTGTTTATCCCTGTTTGTCCCGATTTCTTTTACTACCTGTGGAAGAGCTTTTGCCCCTCTGTCGGAGATAGACTGGCCTCCGACTTTCATAATAGTAACGTCAGGAAACAACCGCTGCTGCGGAGCAACATTAAGATCATTCAGCAGCGTTTTACTCACAAGGCTTTCACCCATGAGCTTACTTTTTATATGAAGGCGCTTTCCGTCTTTTTCTCTGATCAGGGCCATTTTATTACTCCGGAAGTTTTATTTAAAGTTTGCTTTCGTCATTCCGGCTGAAGCGATAGTGTAGTACCGGAATCTCACAGAGAAGGTGTTGAAAATTTATTCCCTCAGATTTGGTATTTGCATTCTAATGAAGCTGCAAAACCGGAATGACAGTTTAACAGATATACTCTAGGACATCACAAAATTTTGAGTTAGAATAATCTTACCTGATAAAAACGATTATTACTGTTTAAAATTATTTTGTTTCATCACCATGTTTTTTTGTCTTTTTATCATTGGCCAGAAGTACAAGTTCTGCTCCTGTTGCTTCAGCGATCTGTTCAAGCTCGGACTTTCTGAAATGTTCAGAAACAAAAGCGAGCTCCAAATTATAGACTGCAGCAACTGTATATCTGGGTTTCTCTTCACCCTTTTCAACCTGTCTTCTTTCTCTATAAAAAATTTTTCCTGCCATAATTTTTCTCCTTATTATGTTAAATGTATTATACAAAAAGAAAATAGTCAACTATTTGTTATCGCATATATTGAGGAAGTTATAATGACTCAAAGTTTAATTGGACACTATCTTGTTGTAAAAGCGGAGTATTTGTAACAAGATATTATAATTCAATATTTTCTTATTTCATCTTTGCTTAAATTTATTAAATATGGATTTTTTCCTTCAATTTTTTTTACAGGAAGAACCGCCCTCCCGTCAAGCAGAACAGTTTTAATCCTCTCATCAAGAGTAATAATTTCCATCGGATCAGGATTTCCGCCGCAGATATCTCTCACTTCATCTATTTCGTAATCGTTCAAAAGCTTTTCGACAGTAATTTTTCTGTCTGTATTTTTTACCGGAAGCCATCCTTTGAATCTTCCGTTGCTGCCATACAGCCGAAGTCCCGCTCCCGAAAGAGCACCGATAATTCCGCCTCCCGTGCCGCCATGTTCTGATAAGTGAATTTTTAATTCACCGGCAAGCTTCATGGCATCTTTTTTTGTAAGCACTATTCTGGTTGCATCAAGACCGAATTTTACAAGTCTCTCTCTATCTTTTATATAATCGGTTACTGCTACGCAAAGACCCGGATCTGAACCTTCCGCGCTGTGAGTTTCAAGAAATTTTCCTGCATAGACAATCATCTCTTCGAGGTATCTTACATCCATATCAGCTTTGAAACACATGGCGCTGTTGTGGGAAGTGTATGGTATTTCTTCAGATACAAAAAGCTGATGGCGTGTTATGCGCGAGGTTTGCCCTCCGTAGAGCTTTTCAATATCACTCCGCAGTATTTCTGCAAGGTGCCCGGTACCCTTACTCTCAAGGTTATCTGTATCGTCAATGCTTACAAGAATCTCCATAATGTTCTGTCAACCTTCCTGATTTATAATTTTATTTTTTTTGAGAAAATGTTAAGGTCAACCATATTTGTTATTTTTTGTACTTATTTTCCCTGTGTCGTACAAGGTGGTTATGAAATTCTTTAAATATTCATTTTAATCGGAAAAATTTAGTAAAAATAAATTCAGTTTTGTAAGCTTATTCTTAGATTTGAATTATTAATCCAGCTGCCGAATGTGTCGGGGAATGAGATTATTTTTTGCTTATAAAAATAAATACTTATGAATATATTAATTATATTTATCTGTCCGGATTTATAAATTCGGGCGATTTATAATTTATTATATGTCAAAAAAGACATATAATAAGGAGGTAATTTTTCTATGGTAAAAAAATCCGATCTTGATGAAATAATGAAAAAACAGAGACAGTTTTTCGCAACAGGCACAACGAAGGATGTAAAAAACAGAGTAAAGCATTTAAAAAAATTGAAGCAGGCAATAAAGGATAATGAGGATGCTATCTGCGATGCTCTCGCCAGCGATTTCGGAAAAGCGCCATTTGAGACTTATGTTTCAGAGATAGGGACTGTTCTTGTCGAGCTTGGCCATACAATTGGTCATCTGAAGAGCTGGGCTAAAACTAAAAGGGGTAAAACGCCTTTGAGTCACATGCCGGGAAGGTCTAGAATTTATGCTGAACCTTATGGGACAGTGCTTGTTATCTCACCATGGAATTATCCATTCAATCTTGCAATGGCTCCTGTTATAGGTGCGATTGCTGCGGGAAACACGGTATTCCTGAAGCCTTCATCCGCTGCACCCATGACTTCAAAGATTCTTTATAAAATTTTTTCCGGTGTGTTTTCTTTTGAGTGGGTTGCGGTATTCCAGGAAGAAGAGGTAAAAAACTTCATGCTGGATCTTCAGTATGATTACATTTTTTTCACCGGCGGGGCTGATGTGGGCAGGATGGTAATGGAGAAGGCTGCTGTAAATCTTACTCCGGTCACTCTTGAACTTGGCGGGAAGAGCCCGAGTATAGTTCTTGATGATGCTGATTTTACTATTGCGGCCAGGAGAATAGCATGGGGAAAATTTTTCAACTGCGGCCAGACTTGTGTTGCACCTGATTATCTTCTAATTACAGAAAAAGCGAAGAAACCTTTTTTTGAAGCGATAATAAAAGAGATAAAAAAATTCTACGGAGAGAATCCGAAAGCAAGCCATGATTTTGCACGAATAATAAATGACAGACATTGGGCAAGAGTTGAAAAGCTGCTTCATAAAGGAAAAATAATTACAGGCGGAGATGTCGATAAGAAAACAAGATATATAGCTCCGACAATTATTGATGGCATATCACCGAAAGACCCGATTATGCAGGAGGAGATTTTCGGCCCGGTTCTCCCTGTGATAACAATATCATCTATTGATGATGCAATAAATTTTATAAACGAAAGGCCTAAACCTCTGGCGCTTTACCTCTTTACAACAAAAAGAAAGAACACTAAAAGATTTATCAATGAAACGTCATACGGCGGAGGATGCGTAAACGATACTCTGAAACATTTCGCCAACGGCCACATACCATTCGGGGGAGTCGGCAGGAGCGGAATGGGGTCATATCATGGTAAAAGCAGTTTTGATACATTTACCCATTACAAGAGTGTGTATTACAATCTTAATCTGATTGATAATCCATTAATATATGCACCATATTCAAAATTTGCAGCAAAGATAATCAGGAGTATTGTCAGATAGAATTATGCAGCTCCATATTTAAAATTAAAAATGGCCGTTCTGAAGAGAGCGGCTTTTTTAATTATACTCAATTCGTAATATAACAGAAACAGCAAAATAGAAGTATTTTTTACGTTCGAAGGCTTAACGGAAAAGTAAAATTTTTTATATTAATCCGGCAACGAATTTTTGAATAAAATCCCTCACAAAATTCAGAATAATTAATAATTTTATATAATCCTGTCAGTCTTATTTCCCTGTAACTTAAATTTTTTTTTAAAACTAATTAATATTATTATAGTATCGTAACTGTCTTTTCCGGATTTTTTCCGGAAACATTTATTTGAATTTTTTTGCGCAGGCAGTTAATTGTTCTTATATGTTTCTGCATCTCCTGCTTTGGAGATTCAAAAGACAGAATTTCAGGAGGATTTCTTTGGATATACATTTTTTGTTCTGGATAATATTCGTAATTATAGTGGGAGCTATGCTCTATATAGATCTTTATGTGTCGGATCATGAAGACCATGAAAAATCGCTGAAAAGCAGTACAATCTGGAGTCTTATCTGGGTCGGTGTAGCTCTATCATTTAATGCATCTTTGTATTTATTTTATGATAATGGCCATGAGAAGGCCATGGAATTTCTTGCGAGTTATCTTATAGAAAAATCTCTATCCGTTGATAATCTTTTTGTTTTTATAATGATTTTTGAGACATTGAACATTAAAAGAATAAACCAGCCTCATATTCTGAAGTGGGGAATTCTCAGTGCAGTAGTTTTTAGGATAATATTTATTCTTGTCGGCGTCGGCCTCATTAAAAATTTTCAGGCGACAATTTATGTATTCGGAGCTATTCTGCTTTATGCCGCTTATAAAATGTTTAGAAATGCTCTTTCCGATGAGGAGCAGGTTATGGATCTTGAAAATAGCCGTGTAATAAATTATATAAGTACTCATTTTAACATTGCCACAGCTTATAAGGGTAGAAAATTTTTTACAAAGATAAACGGCAGGACGGCTTTAACTCCTCTTTTCCTTGCACTGATTATGATTGAAACCGCAGATATAGTTTTTGCGGTTGATTCTATACCTGCGGTACTTGCTATCACGCAGGATCCGTTCATAGTAATTACTTCGAACATTATGGCTATACTCGGGTTAAGGGCGCTTTATTTTGTACTTTCAGGAATGCTCGGTTATTTTAAATACCTTAAGCATGGAGTTGCGTTAATACTCCTCTTCGTGGGGGTCAAGATGATGTTAGTGCATTTTTATAAAATTCCGGTTGCAGTTTCACTTGGAGTAATTTTTTCAATATTGCTTTTATCTGTAGGTATATCATTGATTATGCTGAAGAGAGACAACGGCAGGCCGAAGCCAGAAAAGGATCATTAGCCGTAACACGAATATCTCCTCCTGCGATAGAATTTACATATTTCTATGCAGGGGATTATTGTGTCTGATACACCAGACACAATAATATAGTTTTAAGCTGGCGTTCATCATTCATTGCAGAAATATCGTTGCCTGTTATAATTCGTTTACCTTCTCTCAGGAGGTAAAGCCCCGTTGTTTTAGCCCCCGCTGCTGGTGGATGTTCACCCGTTGCCATCATGATTATTATTCCGGCGCTTTTGCATTTTCAATAACGGTTTTAGCTTCAGTACACGACGAGAGGAGTAAGACATTCAGTTAAAAAGCAAATGACCAGAGTTTTGAAACAAAAATTTATACGGCATCGAAAATTATATTAATCACACTAAAAAATAAAATCAATAAATATAAATTTTTTAAAATTCGAGTCTGCTCTCCTGATATTTCTCAAGAGTTGAAGAAATAAAAATAGATTGAAATATTCCGGATGAAAATACATTTATCATAAAACTACCGAGAATCAAGACCGGTTTTTATCTGAAAAGTTAAAATAAAGGAAATATATTTAATGAGAAAAATTATCAAATACGACCAGGCTGATTTCACACCAGAAGAACTTTTAAAACTTAAAGGTGATAAAAAAATATACGCGGTATTTTCAACTTTCGGTGAGAGAGAGGCGGATCTTGTTATCGAAAAAATAGGTGTTCTCAAAAAACTTCCAGCCGGAATGATTGACAAAATAATTATAAATCACCGGAGGGCTGGCGAAAATTCCGATAGAACAGAATCGGGAATTTCCTCTGTTTATAACGACGTGGACATAATGGTATCCAATAACGCATCCGTTCCTGATATGCGGAAAGAAAAGGGGAAGGGTGCTGATATGAGGAGAACCATATACAGGATCAACAATGAATATAATAAAGATTCCGTCACGGAAAATACAGTTGTTGTCTTTCTCGACGCTGACGTGCTTCCTGAATTTTTCGGGACACATTTTGTTGTCGGACTCGCAGGAGCTGTATTAAAAGGGGCTGATTATGCAAAGGGGGGATTTTGGAGAGAGATGGGCCGGGTTAAGAAATATGTTGCCCAGCCTTTATTCTCCGCGGTAAATCATCCGTCACTGAAAGAACTTTCCGGATTTTCGTATCCCCTTTCGGGTGAGTGTGCAGGAACTCTAAGCTTCTTTAATTCTGTTTCATTCTGGCAGATGTATGGAGTGGAAACAGGTATTCTTATTGATGCTGTATCGGGAGATTATACTCTTGCAGATGTAAACCTGGGGCGCTATGATCATGAACATCACAATGACATAAATATACAGAAAATGAGTTTCGGTATAATCCGTACATACCTAAGATCGCTGATTGATTACGGAATAATAACTTTAAATAAAGGTGCATCATTATCGGATATTTTTTCAGCCGAATATATTAATTCAGATGGAGAAAGGGTGAAGCTGGAGGAGAACCTTGCCGAGATAAAGTACCGTCCGCTTTCGGAGATACTGTAGAAGTATTAAAACTGATTGCTGTAAATTAAAAAGCATCTACATCGTGACAGCCGCGCACCCCGGAGGGGGCTGTTGCGATTGGTAAACTAAAAGGGTCAGTGGAGCAGAAACATGAGCAGACTTCTTAAACTCGCCGGCGAACCGGCACATAAACGTAATATTGAAGTAATAACTTATTCAGCAGATGAAAATCACATAATTACAGAAGGCAGCCTCACTGATGTAAGACTTAAAGATTACTACAAGTTTACCGGAGAGAGAGTCGATTCAGGTACCCTCCACGACCTGAAGCTGATTCTTTTAATAAAAATTCCGGAACTGGTAATTGAAGATATTGAAGTTGTAATTGAAACAGTACCGCGCAGTGACTGCATGTTAATTAGTAAAACTCTTGATTCTGTTATAGGTATGGCCATTCGTGGAGGATTTTCATCGAAGGTGCGTGAGGCGGCAGGTGGTGTTAGCGGGTGTACCCATCTTGTGCATCTACTGACTACAATGGCGCCTGCTGTGATGCAGGGATACTGGGCTTACCTCTATCAGCAGAAACCTGATATGACAAAAGTAAAAGACGGAAAAAAAGCAGGCGTAATGAGCCGCGGACTTAAAAATTCATGTTTTACATGGAGAGAAGAAGGGGAGGCTTATCAGAAAATGATAAAGCTTTTAAAAGAAAAATCTCCCGCGGAATAAATCCTTCGGGAGATTCTGTATTCATTATGACAGTTTTAAATCAGCCCCCTGCTGTCTGAGGGAACGCAGTGTTTGAGTATAGATACTCAACTTTTTCTTTATGTTTCAGCTCTTCGTTTGCTATTTTTGTAAGCATATCTTTTGTTTCTTTATCTGAGTGCAGTTTTGCAAATTCAGTATAAAAGGTGAAAGACGCCAACTCTCTGTGAGCTGCAATAAGGTAAACATCCTTTGTATCCATCTGAGGCTTGACTTCAGGCGCAGCAACATGCTCTGCAATTTTATGGTCATCAACTTCTGAAAGCTTGAGTGTGCCTGAAGGAATTTTTCCCTCTTTGTAGTTTCTCAAAAACTCTTCGTGTTTTTTTTCTTCGCCGGCAATCCACTTTAACGCTTCTTTCGCTGTATTATCAGATACACGATTATATAGATCCATATAGAAATCGTGTGCTTCTATTTCCCGCTGAATAGCAAGATCAAGAAAAGAATTATTCATATCATTCTCCTTATTAATAAAATTTTAATTTTTTTGTGAGTAGTATCTTTAATGTTATTCCTTGTAGCAGATTAAATATAATTAAAATTTAAAAAACAACAAGAATAAAATCTATTATAAATTATATTCATAGATATTGTATTATTGATTATTCATTTCTGTTTATTCCAACATATGAAATTTATTCTGCTGCTTATTGATAAAAACTGTTTTTTAATGTACTTAATTTCAAAAAAAAGGGGCTTTCGCCCCTTTTTAATCTACAGAAAATGTTATTACAGTTTATTTGTTATAGTAAAATCAGCTTCTAATGACCGCTATGGCCTGAATAGTATCTTCTTAAAGATTCATCACATTTAGCACACTTATAGTTATGGTCTGTGTGTTTAACAAATTCATCTTTAAAATATTTAAGCATTGTTGTTATAGGCAATATCGGAGACTGGCCTAGCGCGCATAGGGACGCTTTTCTCATAAGCGTAGCCTTCTCAACCATCATGCCGATATCTTCAACTGCAGCAGTTCTCATGGCAAATTTTTTAATGAGATGATGCAGCTGGGCTGTACCCGCGCGGCATGGAACGCACTGGCCGCATGACTCATGCTCGAAGAAACTTAAAATCTGAAGCATAAAATCGACCGGGCACTCATCTTCATCCGCAACAAGAACAACGCCAGAACCCAGTGTAACACCTGCTGCAGTCGTCTTATCTATGTCAAGCGGAAGATCCATCAGGTCTTCTCCAGAAATACCGCCTGCAGATCCTCCGACCTGCGCGAATTTGAATTTTTTACCGTTTTTAATTCCTTTGCCGTACTCGTTGATGATCTCACGCATTGTTGTTCCCATTGGAGATTCAATGAGTCCTGTTTTGTTCATCTTTCCGGACAGGCAATAGAGTTTGGTTCCAAAACAGTTTTCGCTTCCGACAGATTTGTACCAGTCGGCGCCTTTTTCGATGATAAGCGGAACTGAACAGAAAGTCTCAACGTTGTTTACGTTTGAAGGAAGATGTTTAAATCCGGCTCCTCCGGGGAACGGGGGTTTGAATCTCGGGTATCCTCTTTTCCCTTCCATGGAATTGATAAGAGAAGTTTCTTCGCCGCAAACATAAGCTCCGCCGCCTTCTTTGATGAACAGATCAAAACTGAAATCTGAACCGAAAAGATTTTTACCCAGTATACCTTTTTTCCTCGCCTGATCAATTGCAAGCTGCAGGCGTTCAATCGAACGTTTGAACTCACCCCTGATATAAATGTAGCCGATTGAAGCATTGATCGCGTAACCGCATATCATCATCCCTTCTACTAACGCGTGAGGATTCTCCTCCATAAGAATTCTGTCTTTGAAAGTACCCGGCTCACCTTCGTCGGCGTTGCATATTACGTATTTCTGCATGTCACCTTTCGTAACGAAAGACCATTTCATTCCGGCAGGGAATCCGGCGCCGCCTCTTCCCCGTAGGCCTGAGTCTTTCATCACAGAGATTATATCTGCAGGTTTCATCTCTTTTAAGCTTTTCTGTATGGATTTGTATCCTCCATTTTCGATATAGCTGTCAACACTCAGAGGATCAAGAACACCCATTTTTTCGATAAGTCTTTTTGTCTGTTTGTTGTTGTCGATTATGCATTTTTTGCCTTCAATCTCGGGGCCGCAATTTTCTGTTAAAGAGGGCTCTTTTGATCTGTATGCGTCAAAGATTTCTTTGAGTTTTTTCTCTGTAAGCTGCCCGTGTATATCATAGTTTATCATCATCGCGGGAGCTTCAGAGCATACTCCGAGGCACTCGCATTTTTCGAGGTGGAATATTCCGTCTTTTGTTGTCTCGCCCGGTTCAATTCCAAGAATATTTTTTACCGCGTCTATGATTGTTATTGAACCCATAACGTGGCATGGGCCGGATTTACAAACACGGATAAGGTACTTTGCTCTCTCTTTTGAATTAAACATAGTATAGAACCCGACAAAGCCCGCAACCGCGCTTTGAGGAATATTCATCACTTCAGCGAGGGTTTTGAGAGATTCTGTATCAACCTGGTTTTTACCTGAGATTGTTTCCATTTCTCTCATTATGAGCATGAGATTCTCACGGGAGTTTCCATGCTTTTCTACAATACTTGTTATATCTGATG
>DAONFJ010000087.1:0-14370 GCA_035403545.1 Spirochaetota bacterium | reverse complement strand
TTAGTGTTATATTATAAATCCGGTTTTATATACCGGACCATCCGTTTCGGCTCCGTTCAACGGGCGTTATGTTACATAACTGCCTATTCCGGTTACGCTCAATAAACGTTGTGACACTCTCACTTTTTGCACACGCCTGCTGAGCGGAGCCGAAGCATACACAGTCGTTTTTTCAAAACAACAGCAAGGAACACTCATAGGATTTTATCCGAAAATATTTTCCAGCAAAAGTTCTTTTATTCTATTCCAGTTATTTTCAGCATTCAATGCAATATCTTTAAATTCATCCCAGTTTAATCTCCATTTATATGAATGCCTTATGAAGTGTCTGAATAAAAGATAATCTTTTAATATTTCAAATACTTCCTCATCAATGACTTCTTTCCTTATTTCAGTTTTTAAAGTCATCTGTTTGAGCAACTCGTTGTGCCACTTCATTCCTGAAGGAATTTTTTTATCCACTTTCTTTGCAATCAGAAGAAAAATATTTTCAACACCATTATAAAAAGAATGAAGTACTGATGCCATGGCAGTCATCTCTACAAGATCAGGTGTTCTTAATTTTATCAGATCAAACAACAGTTTATACGAGAGAAATTCTCTGTCTATTTCACCGATCTCAAATTTAATTTTATTACTGATATCTTCAGGCAACACGAATTAACTCCTTTAAATCATCAAGCATCCCGGCAAACCTTTCCTGTGTATCCATGTTCAGGAGATCAACTTTTTTATTTACATTAAAACTCAAGTCTGAATATGCTTTAAGAAATAATTCCGGTTTCAATCCTTTTACAGCGATGTCAATGTCAGAATTTTCATTATATGTACCGTCAGCCAGCGAACCGAAAATATATATTTCTGTTACTCCATATTTCCGGAGTATGGATATTGCGGTTTCGAGGTCTTCTTTAAAGTGAGATGGTATACTGGCTGATAAATTTGACATCTATTTAACTCCTTTTAATAAAGCATCGAACTCTTCCGTTTTATATACTAACTTAATCTTACAGATTCTATACTTAAACCTTATTATTATAAGAACAAAATACTTATAGTTATAATAACGTTACTGCAAATAAAAAGTAAAATGTTTTTTTCTTGTACATTAACTTTACTGACCACATCCGCGCGTTGCGCATTCGTGCGCGTCGCACTCAGAGAGAGAATTACTGTGATACGGAAAGTTTAATGACATGACATTATTATATCAGTATGAACAAAAGTATTATTAAAAATCAAGATCAAGTACTGTAAAATCGCCTTCTTTTTCAAGTGTCCCGTTACAGATGTGGCAATAATATATTGTTTTAAGATATTTCTTTTCCACAAGCACCGGAACTTTGTCTGATATCCGCTTCTCTCCGGGATAGAGGCTGTAGATATATTTATACAATCCATTATTGCTTTTTGATGAATTACATTTTCTGCATGCCCAGACCTGATTGTGAATGCCCTGTATTCTTTCACACGACGGGCAGCGGTCATTTATCTTTAAAGACCGAGGGACTATATGTTCCCACTGCAGATTGTCCGTGGAACCGCAATATGCACAGATCTTTTCACCCTCAACAAGCTGTTTGTCTTCGCGCAGAATATCGGACCACTTCTTTTCATCATTAACAAAATCCCTGAATATCTTTTTGATAAAACCGTAACTGGTTTTTTTCGCGTCTTCACCAAAGGCGCTCTTCGCAACAATCTTTGCGTATTGAAAATATATGAGGTCACGGATTGTTTTTACTTCTTTGTCAGGCATTTTGCTGCTCCTTGCATAACACGGCTTAACTCAATTCCACTTTTTTTGTTAAAACTTTTTTTATTCAAATTGCGGTATCCAGAACATCGGCTGAGGCTGGTTAACAGGCTTTAAAAATATTTTCAACCTTTCAGGATTAGCAAGATGAATCTCATAGTCTCCCTCAACACCGGTACAGTCTGAAATTTCAATAGAACCGACTATTAAACCTCTCGGGCATTTATCAGGTTCATAACCGAATTGAATAAAATCCTCCTCGCCACGCTTACCTAAACTTGCGTAAATATAAACACGTTCACGTATATTTGTTTTTCTGGAACGGTATTCAATTGTTTTTTTACCGTCTAAAATTGCTTCAACAAACGGTTGGCGTATGCTGATTGCTCTTCTGATTCCGGTCATGGTAGCTCCTGTTATCAATTATAATATTTTTCTTTAAGAATTTCTGCAATCTCCTCTGTTTCTCTAAGGTTTCTCCCGGTTGTTTGAATAACCATACCATAGCCATCATCAGTGTTGGTTAAAACCAGTTCAATCTTACCATCCGGATATATTCGCTTAATAAATTTTTTATCATTCTTGTTAAAAGGAAGCGAATTTATAACTTTTATAATATACGGCGATAACACAAGGCGTTCAGCAAATGTCTTGAGTATATCTTTCCCATGATCATCCCGCAATTTTATCTCTTTTTCATCAGGTAATAGATCGGTTGTAACAAGTATTACATCACCCAAGTTTTCTAGCCACGATTGGAAACCGGGGTCATTTACATGTCTTTCCATGGACAGGCAGAAAATGTCATTCTCTGTCATATTGCCGGTATCACAATTCTCTACTATCAGGCTAAACTTTACCTGCTCCCAGAAAGATTCGGAAAGAAAACCTATACCTGAAGTTGAGTAAAGATATGCAGCCGCAAGCCCATAACATTTTTCTTTATAACCATTTTTTTCTAAATAGTACTGATTTTGAATATAAGAAATTTCCTGATCCGTATCACTATCAATAAAAGGATACCTTCTTAAACCTAAAAGTAATGATTTTAAATTTTTGTCAGTTGTTTCCCCGCAAAAATCTTCAATTGTATATCCATGTGATAATTCTATCTGATTATATTGTTTATCAAATCTTATGCGTTTAAAACCGTAAGTGCTGGCTTTTTTGAATGTATTGATGAATTCAAATAAACGGTTATAACTTTCAGTCTTGTCTACTGCAAGGGGTAGTATCGACAATTCATTGAATACCATATCCATATCAGATTAACCTCAATAGCTGGTTATTCCATTCATCAAGAAAATTATCGGGATAGTCGTTCAGTTCACCCTGCTCATCTATTTTTAATTCAGTGATTCTTGTGTACTGTTCATCTTTAGTAGTTTCTTTATCGAAGTAACAGATATTGACTTTGTTTTTATCTATCAGTTTCTCCTTTACTGCAACCCGGATTCCATTGATTATATGGTCACTATGAGTTTCGATGAAGAGCTGTGCACCATTATCTGCAGCCAGAGCCATAAGCTTGCCAAGTTCAGCCTGGCCTCTTGGATGGATATGAGATTCAGGGTTTTCGATAATTATAATTTTATCTTTGCATGAGGTAAGTAAGGAAACAACAATCGGCAGCACATAGGATAATCCAAAGCCGACATTCTCAGGTTTAAAGGATTTTGTTCTCCCTTGTTGCAAATCAAACTGATAATTTAAAAGCACCTGATCAATATGTGGTACTTCAATAACATTCACCTTGACACCGGGTGATATTTCTCCCATCCATCCATTCACCTGGTTAATTAATGTTAAATTTTCAGTTTGTTTATGTTTCAACTTTTTAGGGACTTTCTGTTTGTTGCCATAGATATGTAAATAATGAACAGCATACTCACCCTTTATCCCCAGATTACCTTCTTCAATTGAAGAGGAAGACATTGCATGAACAGTTACTGGTCCCAACCTGTCCGCACATATATATTGAAAATCTTTTAATAATGGTGTTAAATAATCATACATATCCAGTTTATTGTCTTTCAAGGTCGCTGCATTAATTCTCAATTTATCGCTTTCCGGCTTGTAATCAAACCACCATTTTAATTCTATATGATCCTTAACATTAATAGTTAAATCAATTCTTTCTTCTATAGCAAATTGGTATAAGGCATCTTGACCTTTCCCTATTTTTATCAGATGCCCGTTTAATAATACTTCACCATCACTTCGTAAACTGTAACTTTGCTTTATTAACAAAAGTAACTGTATTAATGAACTTTTACCCATTCCATTTAAGCCTGCAAGCAAGTTCAAATTTTTTGTAGTAATACTCACATCTTTCAATGATTTAAAATTCTTAATTCCTAAATTTTCTATCATAAAGTTATCCCTTCAAGCAAATTTTCAATTTTCTGAAATCTGGTTATGACTCTCTGTTTATCGCCAGTTGCCGATGTAATAGCATCCCAGAAAGCTTTATCCTCTTTTATCAAAGTAATAAATTGGCTAAAAACCTTATCTTTCCTCTTGATAACAATCTCCCGTTCTTTCTCTTCAAGTATAGCAAGATTGACAGACCAGACTTCAAACAGGGCTTTATTAATCGGTTTTCTTCTGTCCGGATAAAGATCGGCTTTCCTGAATGCCCAGTCTCCAAATATAATACGTGCGAGATCCATTGCAGAAGTAAATTTTTTTTTAATTTCGTCTCTCTGCATATCTGACAATGAAGAAATCTGCGCCATGGAGTTATTTAAAAATGAATCAAGATCGGGTGCGTAAGCTGAAGTATCATTAATATAAAACGCCAGGAATCTTGTGACAAATTCACGGTCAAGCATTCTTGATGAGCTTATTTTATAACCGGTGGCAACTTTGAATTCTTTGATGTCCGCGAGTTCAGCAACAAATTTTGCAGGGATACCCTGATTTAAAGCGTGCCGAATCTCCTGCGGTTCAAGAACAAGGCCGCCTGTGTTAATCCGTTTAAAAATATTGTACTTAACCTTCGGAGGTGTACCGGGTTTTATGAGGTAAGCGATAATCTGTGTTTCTTCAATTTTTCTTTGAAGACTTCTGGATAGATCATCAAAACTTTTCCCTTCCAGGTCCTTTTTTAAAAATTCGAGTCCTGTCAATTTCAGAGATTTATTGACCATAAAATTCTTTATACTGCTCAACCTTTGAAGTCCGTCAACAACAAGCCATTTATTGTCGTCTGTCGCATCAAAATAAAAAGCAGGCAGCGGAAAGTTTATAAGAACAGATTCAATCAGCCGGCTCTGCTGTTCATCATTCCAGAGATTATCACTCCTCTGGAAATCCGGATAAAGATCAATTTCAGGAATCACGGCAGATAATCTTGTAACCAGATTAGAAATAGTCGGTGATTTTGTATCAATATCTATCAGTGAAGGATTAAAAGGCTCTTCCATAAGTGAAGCGCCGATATTTTCATCTTCAACGGCTATTTCCCGATATAGTTCAGGGTTTTCGTTAGTATTATTTTTCATGCATTATTCCTTTAGCTTCTTAAATCAGGTTATTAAGCAACTTTTCTTTCAAATGCTTTGGGGAGAGAATTAATCTTCAGGAAAATGTGATATTCATCATACACGGGAAAAAACCGGATTTGAACTTATTATTTCCAGGTCTGAATTAATATAATCTTTATCATTCGTCAAAAGAACATAATCATTTTCTCTGCATATCGCCTCAATCCCTTTATCAACGAAATCCAATGTATCAACATTTAAAAATCCTGTAATATCTGATTTGGAAAATGCTTTGCCGGCAACATCAAAACTGCGCAAAATATTTTTATCAATTACATGGAAAATATCTCTTAAAGCTTCACGCCCTTCTGTTTTGTCTCTGAATTCTTTATAACGCAATTCATTACCTGTAATATTGTTTTCCTGAAGGTGTTTATTATATTCTGTTTTAACGGCACGATTAACTACTTCCGAAATTACTAAAAAATCTACAACCATCCGGGTTTTCTGTTGAAGAAGATGCCTGAAGATTGAGGAGTATTGTCTTTCCCAACTGGAACCTGTAGGCCAGAAAATATAAAGGAGAACGTTAGCATCAAAAAAAACAGATCTTTGGGAAAGGTTATGGATGTCTGAACCACTGTATCTCTTTGCCATCTCTATTCCCCCAGAATTTCATCAATGGAATTCTGCATACGTTCGGGGTTTTTATAATACAGTTTTGCTGTACTGTTTACCCTTTTAAGTAAAGCCATATCTTCCGGTGAAAGATATTCAACAGAAAGACTGCTTTTTATTATATCCTCTTTAAAATCACGATAAACCTGCCCTATTGCGGTATTCAGAAAAGCAGAGGTAAGCATCTCCACATTCTGAAATGAAATTTTTATTTTCTGATTTTCGTTCAGAGCTTTTTTAAGAAAAGCATAAACTTTCTGCCCGTCTTCAGCGTCAACGCAAAACGGATTACCAACTATATTGAAAACACTGATTGTTATTTCCTGCATAAAATTACACTCCTTTTAAAATAAGTCACCCGCTTGTACTTCACTTTTAAGGATATAAGAATTTTTGTCATCAGTTCTAAACTGCATATTTACAATAGTACCCGGAAATTCACCTGAGAATTGATCTGTATGCTCACCTTCAGCATCGAGCTGATAAAAACCGTCATTGCTGACTATTTGTATTTTACCACAATTTTTTACTGTGAATTCCCTGAGAATTGCAAGGCCAATACCACCGGGTATTCCCTGTTTAGTTGAATTACCATCATTTATAGCCCATTTAATAGCCTGAACTGCTGAAAGATTAGAGTTAAATGTTTTGTTTATTCTGTTCCTGAATCCAATACCAGTATCAGTAATTGTAAACTCGATTTTATGCTTTGAAGGGAAAAACTGACCACAGGTATAAATAGAATCGGATTCACTATGAATCCGGGCATTAACAAAAATTTCATAAATTGATTCAGCTATTTTTTTTGTAAGTGCCGATGACATACTGGGCATTTCTGAGCGTCCGAGCAGTTCATCCTTAACATATTCATTAAAAAACCTGCTGTCTGCCGGCTTTAATTTCAGAAATTTTATAGTTGTGTTATTGCTGTCATATACTCTTTGATAACCATAGTGTGAAAGAAAATTATTCTTCTGAAGTATTGTCTTTATATCATTTGGTATATTACTGAATTTAATGTTATTAAAATCATCAATAAACTTATCGAGTACAGCGCCGAGGGGAGAACTCATATTTGCGCTGAACCACTTCTGAAAAGAAAGATCAATATCCGCCAGAAAATTATCTTTATTGTCATTAAACATACTAATGAGCTGCTGATAACTGCTGAAAGAGGTATCTATATTATTTAAAACAATTGGTCTCATCTTTTCACCTTATAAATAACAGACTAACCTGAAGCCTTTTGTCAAGGATAAGTCATACTCAGTAAAAATGCTTCAGCTTAACACTACTCGAACATGCGCCCTCACCCGCGCATTGCTGACGCTCGCGCCCCCTCTCCCGGTCAAGTCCGGGCGAGGGTTTGTATAAAGAAAACTTTTCCTTTCACGACCTCCCCCTCGCCCGGTACTCCGGGAGAGGGGGCCGGGAGGGGAGGGCATTCAGTTACATGCAACAATTTTTATCGAATCCTCAGTAAGTCTGTAAAAAAATTCTACTTATAATGCATTCTGATTATATCTTTAAGTTCCTTATAGCAAGCCTCAATTCCTATACCGATTAGTGTGACAAAAAAAGGAATTAAAATAATAAGCATCTACAATGACTTTTCAATATTTCTTATTTCATTCTCTCTTAATTCGGCCAATCGATATAATCTATTGTACTCCAATCTTCCAAGATAATCTGGTCCTTTATCAGTTTCATGGCAACATTTCCATATTTCATTTGCCGCATCAATTACAAGTTTTGATAAATCTTCAGCCTTATCACACCAATCATGAGGTTTAAGCCAAATCTTTGACTTAGCAGGTGAAAAATGTACTGATGCATTTCTTAACTCTTCATAATTCTCAAACAATGATTTAAAAGGCTCTCTCATCTGTTTTTTATCAGATAGAATAATTTGGGCTACACTATCATTTCTTATAATTTTTTGATATTTTTCAATCTTATCTTTTAAATTTAAAAATCTACCGTTTTTACTCCCTTGTAAAATCTCTATTTCATTATTGGGTAATTTATCTTTGTTCCTATAAAAATAATCAAATCCAATACTATTTATGAAGCATTCAAAAAATGAGAAAAAAGAAATTATTGCTAACCGGCTAAAAAAAGAAACTTCATATTTAATCGTATTAAGTGAATCCAAAGTTTCTTTATCAAATTCTTTTTTTGTCAGAGATTTAAGTTTAACCTTTTGTCTTTGAGCAAAATTTTGTAGTATTATTAATTGTTTCTTTGCTTTTACTAAACAAATAAATGAATCTTGTAAAAGGAAATTTTCTTCTATCTCTCCTCGACCTTTATGTATAACCAATCCAATTTTAAAATGATAAGGAGTAAAATCATACTTATAATAATTTGATAAATCTATTTGTTCTTCAAGCCAGCCAATCATTATGCCATTACTAAATATTTCTTTATCTATTTTACATCTATCATTCCAATTTTCAGCAATTTCTCGATAATCGCGTTTAAGTGGATACTTTAATCTCATTGGTTCGAAGATTTCGTTAAATTTTTTCGCAAAGATAGGTAATTTCTTTTTTACATCTTCCTCGTTGCTCTTCTTGACAATGTCATAAAATTCAATCATTAATTCACTATACTCATGAAAGTTTATATCATTACTAAATGCAGCTATCATTTGCAGAAAAACTGCAATATCCCAGACTTTACTTACTTCCTCCTCAAATTCACTGTTAATTATATTGCAATCACTCACAATTATCACACTCAACAATCATTATCTCACTCATGATATACAACTCCTAATCTTCTCAATCAACAGATTCACATCTCTGTTAACTTCTTCATTAGATACCCTGACAAACTTAATACCTTTACTGCTGATAAGCTCCTGCCGCAGCTCATCATAATCTTTCTGTTTATCATGAATTCCGCCGTCAATTTCAACAGCTAATTTCAATTCATGACAGTAAAAGTCCACAATGAAACCTTCAATATCATGCTGTCTCCGGAATTTCAGATTCATAAACTTTCTGTTACGAAGAAGATCCCATACAATCTCCTCCTCCAGAGTCTGATCTTTCCGGAGAGTTCTGGCAAATAACTTTTTTATGTGTTGCATAGACCACCAGTTTTTAAAACTTAACATGCCCTCACCCGCGCATTGCTGACGCTCGCGTACCCTCTCCCGGTCAAGTCCGGGCGAGGGTTTGTATAAAGAAAACTTTTCCCTTCACAACCTCCCCTTCTCCCCTTCAGTTCATCAAAACGGGAGAGGGGGATCGAGGGGGTGAGGGCATTCAGTAATTATTTCATTACCTTTATTTACTTTACGTAATTAATCATTGCATAATCCCCGAAGATGGTACAACTTTAATCACATCTAATTCATTTCTTCGCAATTCAATATCAATTCCGAATTTTATTCTTTCATCTCCATAATGCTTTGGACCTATAATTACACCACTTATCATTGAATGCATCACGGCTTTTATATCTGCTTGATAATATATTTTTAACGAATCTTTTAAAAATTCCGTATGTATATTATTTTCATCAGATGTCATTAGAATAATCCGAAATTCTTTTTCACTTTCGTAGAAACTATGTTTTATACATGATGCAAACAATACTATATAATCTGCTATAAACTTTAAAATTTCAATATCTATCATTTTTGACTGTATAGAATCATAAATGATATTAAAAATAAGAACTAAATTCTTTTCAAAATTATTCAATCTGTCATTCTTTAAATAAAAGTCGGTACCCCTATACCCATCACTATAATAATTTACCGGCAAAAAAGCTTTCATTTTTGTTTTTTCCGGTAAAGTTAAAAAATCTTTCATACGATTATGAAAAAAAGATATTGATACCCCTGCCCCATGATCACCATAAGACATCCACTGGCTAAGTGAATCTCCATCTTCAGAAAGTGAAAATACAAAAATAGAATCAGTTTTAAGACGCTTTAGATTAAACAGATCTTCAAAATATTCTCCACAAATTATATCATAAATATCAGATTCTCTAAGTATATGCTTAATCACTTTTAATCCAAAATGAACTTCGTTTGGATCATTTAAAAAATTAAAATGTGATAACCTCAATTCCTTTGATTTAATGATTTTTAAAAATGTTGAAATACTGGTATAGTGATAGCAATTTTCCGGAAACTGAATCCCCATCTGCATTTCCATAAATGTTTCCTTTGATTGTTTATAAATATAATTTTTTATTTCATCAACATTCATTATTTACTTCCTTCAATATTATTACAGGAAACCATTTATTGAATATTCTGATAATTTACTCAACGTGCCCTCACCCTCGCATCGCAGGCTCGCACACCCTCTCCCGGTCAAGTCCGGGCGAGGGGGCCGGGGGGTGAGGGCATGTTCAGTTCCCGCCCTCAACAATCCGTATCTCATCCTCAGTTAACCCATACAATTCATAAACCAGCCGATCAATCTGCGAATCAACAGCATCAATTTTCTGTTGTAATACTTTTCTATCAGAGTCGGACTTTGCAGAGATAAACCGATTCTGTGAATCAAGTATTGAATCGACCAATTGAACTATCTTATCATGAATTACTTCCCCATTCTCCACAACAGGAATTGAACTAACATACATAGGTTTATACTCGAAGTAGCCACCTTGTTTTGTTGATGCTATGGATTGGATATAAAAATCAGACAGTTTAGAATTCATTATTCCGAGCAAATATTTCGAATCACCATGAACGACTATTGTAGTTTTATCATTTGAATAACAGCATGTTTTATCTAATGTATTATTTGCCCTATTAGAAATAGCAGGTATAATAATCTTATCTTTCTCAAATTCATCATAATAATCACAAGTCCTGAGTTCCCACCAGTAATCACCCTTATCATACCTTTTTGCGCATTGTTCTTCATACTGTTTTAAATATTCAGCTATCGCTGGATAATTATCAGAAAAAATTCGCCATGCATTCCGATCATTTCCACCATTAGATTTAGTCCAACCCTTTTTAAAAAGTATTAGAAACTTGTCAGTCTCAAGTGACGCATACCTTTTAATATCTCTCCCCGCAAGAAACGGTTTTATAATCTCAGCACTATTAGGATCTTCATTTATTAATTTCTCTTTTGTAGCTTCATCTATAACAAACGCTTCATTATAACCCGTCAAGACTCCTCTAAAAATCTTCCCTTCAACATACTGCTCAAGAGGTATCCCTTTACTTTTAATCTTCTCAAGCAGATCAAGTTCAGCCGTATTCGTCAGATGCCACCCCTCTACCGATAGCCTGTCCTGGGCAACATCAAACCTCTTCCCCTTAACATAATCCCCAAGCGAAGCAAAATTCAGATCATCAACATTAACTGCTGATATCTTACCCGACGGCTCGGACTTTCTTATTTTAAAAATACATGGATATGTCGTTGCCTGCTGAAACACCGGAAGGTCGCCAAAATCTATTATCTCTGCAATGTCTTTTTTAGATAACCATGCTCTCAGTCCTTTTGCATAATTAGCCCTCATCCACTTATTCGCAACAATATAGCTGAACAGACCATCTCTCTTCAGCAGATTGTACCCTTTCTCCATAAAGCAGACATACAAATCTGC
Organism: Spirochaetota bacterium; assembly: GCA_035403545.1. Classification (GTDB taxonomy): domain Bacteria; phylum Spirochaetota; class UBA4802; order UBA4802; family UBA5550; genus WRGT01. The sequence goes on along the minus strand of DAONFJ010000087.1, from coordinate 2,850 downwards.
AGTCCCCTGAAATGTTGAGTAATGATTCTGAAAATATTCCTTCGATTCAGATAAAAGTTCCTGCCTGACATACGGTGGATTCCCTATAACACAATCAAATCCCCAATCACTATCTCCCCCTCGCTTTGAGGAGAGGGGGCCGGGGGGAGAGGTCAAAAACTCCTTCTCCCAGTCAAATACATTAACCTTCCGCATCTCCGTAGAACCGAACATCTCCATATTCTTATCCGCATAATAATCACTACCAATCAGCGAGTTCCCGCACTTGATATTCGCAGACAAATCGGGGAGCATATGAAGCTGTTCTGTCTTAAAAAGCTTTTCCTTATACTCCAGATTTTCATCCTCAAGAACTTTCAGCAGCAGCGAAAGCTTTGTAACTTCAACAGCCTGCGGGTCTATATCAACACCAAAAATATTGTTCACAAGAATTTCTGACTTTGTTTTAGTAGAGAGCTTATACTTCCCCTCTCCAACTTCATAGATAATTCCTGCCGACTGAGATTTATCCCTTCGGGTATTATTTTTCAGGTAATACTCAAGATGATAGCGTATAAGATAGTCATAAGCTCCAATCAGAAACGACCCCGATCCGCAAGCCGGGTCGAGTATCTTCAAAGATGCAATCTCTTCAGGTGTTAAAGGCTGTGCTCCTTTACTTGCCTTGCCCCCTCCGGGGGTGCGGGGGCTTGGGGTGCGGGGGTTGAGTTTTTCTCCAACCGTATTTTCAACTATATAATCCACAATGTAATCCGGTGTATAGTAGACCCCTCCCGCTTTGCGGACTTCCGGCTTCTCTTCTATTTCAATTGAATGACCAAACTTTGTCTTTCTTGAAAATTTAATAGTCTTTCCCAGAAACTGTTCATATGCATGTCCTAAAATTTCAATCGGCAGTACAGAAAATTCATAGGGACATTTAGGCGGGTACATCTCATCTATTATTTCATCAAGTACCTTATCTTCAATGTTAAGGGCAACCATCCATGCTTCCGAAGAAAACAGGTTTGAATTGTATTTTAAATCAGCCAGTGCAAAGATGTTGTTAAGCGAAGTGTAGACATTCTCTTTATGAGTAATTTCAAAAAGAAGATCCGGTTTCTCAATCTGCCTGTCCTCGGCAATGCGGAGAAAGATAAGCCTGTCTATAAGTTTCTGAACTGCTATATTAAGGTTATATTCATCAGTCTCATCATTCTTCAGCGCAATATTTTCGGCAAGTTTTTCACGCCATTTATTTAACAGCTCAAGGAATCCTTTATCTACCGATGTAGTGCCTTTTTTATTTGTCTCGACATACCTGTTGAAACTCCCGTTAAGTACAGCCTGCTTTCCGAATGTATTCAGTAAAAAATCATAATTGGTTTCGTAGCCTTCAATTTTAGAAGGCAAAAAGAGCTCATCGTAAGTGCAGTAAAATACCCGCGCCACAGCGGCAGAATCTTTCTTATCCGGTTTAATCCTTGTGTCATAAACAGCAACCTCTTCAAAATCTGTAACTATTGAAAGAGCAAGCCCCCTTGTATGAGCATATCTCCGTAACTGCAGTGCAGGGGTCATATCGTTTTTAACATCAACAGAGGGCTTCTTCGCCTCGACATAAAATACTATGTGAGGGCCTATCCTGAATGAGTAATCAGGGGCTTTTTTATTTCCGTCAATTATGATCTTATCCTCCCGCACAACCTCACGGAACTGTTCAATGATTTTCTGTTCATTGTACATGTCCCATCCGAGAGATGAAAACATTACATCTATAAAATCGGCCCGTGTATTATACTCATCATAATTTTTACTTTTATAATCCTTGAAGTTTTTTCTAAAAAGCTCAATCCTGTCTTTCAACTGTTCTATTGTAGCTATCATTGCCGGCCTTTAATGGGAAAAGTATTATATTCAAAATATAACTGTATTATACCTGTCAAAATATATATGTCAATATGAAAACACTTTTCCGGGTACTTTAATACTGATTATAATCCTGATGCATAAAAACTAAACGTGCCCTCACCCGCGCGTTGCTATCGTTCGCGCACCCTCTCCCGGTCAAGTCCGGGCGAGGGTTTGTATAAAAAAAACTTTTCCCATACACAACCTCCCCCTCTCCATATGGAGAGGGGGACCGAGGGGGTGAGGTCTTTCTCCATATCATACAGAATAACTAACGACACAGAATGTCCTGCTTAAAAAATTTTTTAAAAAAAAGCGCATTTATATAATATTTTTTGTAATAAAAAGCTATATTCTCCCACTTCATACCGTATTAATAGAAAACTAAAGGCTGCAGAGAGGGCGCAAATGGCAGGAGCAGAACTTGTATCATACCTGAAAGAACTCAACGGACATATTGGCGATTCAGTATACTATACAGTATGGAATAAGACATATGTCAGAAAATATGTAAAACCTCTCAACCCCAGGAGCGAAGCACAGCAGTCCCACCGTTGCCTCTTCGCGGATGCAATGGCATCATGGAAACTGCTCAGCAATGAGGAAAAACAGGTTTATAAAAAGAAAGTCAGGAAACTCGCCATGCACGGGCATAATCTGTTTATCAGGGAATATATTAATACTCATAAGCAGGATAAAAGCGCTGTAACAAAATCTGATTCTTCAAAAGAGACAGAACCGCAGATATGTAATATCATCAATAGTATACAGCACCGTACCTCTTCCGAAGCCTCTCTGTATGCAGTAGGTATCTCATTGCTTTCACCTTGTATACAGAGTATATCTCCATTATATCCTCCATCTGTGTAGGTTTTCTTCACAGATAACCGTCATATCCCGGTTAAAACAGCCAGCATAATCCCTTCCGGAATAACCGGCAGATACAGCTATAAAGCCGCT
>DAONFJ010000086.1:0-14593 GCA_035403545.1 Spirochaetota bacterium | reverse complement strand
CTGCAAAACCGGAATGACAAATACAGAAATATCAGACTTCTGAGACAGCCCCATAATGCATTTTCTATTATAAAAAAGTTCAGGAATTATTACTGACTGTTTTTTCAAAGTTGCATCATAGTTCTTTGAGAATTGTTAAAGAACTGATATAAATATAAAATGACAAGTCTTTAGCCTGTTACAAAATGCACGGTTTATTGAAAAGCTGACCTTAGGCCCTGTAAAAGCTTGTCAGAAAAGGAGATTAAAATGCAGGAGATTATCGGTACAAGCAGCAAGGTTCTGGAAATTGATCTTACAAAGAGGAGTTTCAGCGTATATAACGTGAGCCCTCTGGACACAAAACTTTATCTCGGAGGCAAGGGGCTGGCCCTCAAAATGCTATACGACAGAATGGAGCCGGGAGTTGATCCTCTGGGCGAAGATAATATCATCGCAGTTACCACAGGTGTACTTCTCGGAACCGGAGCGCCATGCTCGGGACGTTTCGCGGCTGTAAGCAAGTCGCCTCTGACCGGGATAATGTCGGCAGCTTCATGCGGTGGAGCTTTCGGTATGGCTCTTAAAACTTCAGGATGGGATGGTATCCTGGTAAAGGGTAAATCAAAAACGCCTGTGTATCTTTATATAGACTCTAAAGGTGTCGAGTTCAGGGATGCTAAAAAAATATGGGGACTTGATACCAGGAAAGCACAGGAACAGATCTCGAAAGACAGCGGCGGTATACTCGTCATTGGCCCTGCCGGTGAAAATCTTGTAAGGTTTGCAAATGTCGCATCCGGCCACAGATTCCTCGGCCGCGGCGGTATAGGGGCTGTCATGGGTTCAAAGAATCTCAAGGCGATTTCTGCGAAAGGCGGGGAGTTTAAAATACGTCCGGTTAAGCAGAAGAAGTTTGATAAGACTAAAAAGAAGGCAACTGATTATATCAACAGAAATGATATATCAGGAGGGTCATATAGAAATTTCGGAACCAATGCCAATGTTAATATGAGCAATGCCGGCGGTATCCTTCCTGTTAAAAATTTTACAGGGGGTTCTCATGGCGAAGCCCATAAAATTTCCGGTGAGGCAATGGCGGAGAGATTTAAAACATCATACAGTACATGCAAGCCCTGTACAATCCTCTGCGGCCACAAAGGAAACATCAATGGCGAGATAAGGCAGATTCCTGAATACGAAACTATTGGCCTCATGGGATCGAATCTTGAGATCTTTGATCCTGTAAAGATTTCTGACTGGAATGAGATCTGTTCACTCATGGGAATGGATACAATAACCGCGGGTGGAACTCTTGCATGGGCGATGGAAGCAGGGGAGAAAGGTTTGTTTAAAACCAGTCTGAAGTTCGGGTCACCGGAAGGTGTTTCGGAAATGCTCAAAGATATAGCTCACCTGAAGGGCGCGGGCAGGGATCTGGCAATGGGCTCCAGGTATTGTTCAAAGAAATACGGCGGCGAGGATTTTGCAATACAGGTTAAAGGTATGGAGATGCCTGCTTACGATCCGCGCGGTTCTTTCGGTCAGGGGCTCGCATATGCAGTTGCCAACAGGGGGGCATGTCACGTGGCAAATTCCGTGTTTGCGCTTGAAGTGTACATGGACCTCATCGAGCCTTATACCTATAGAAGCAAGGCATCCCTTGTTAAGTTTCAGGAGGATATTCTGACTTCTATAAATTCACTGCAGACTTGTCTTTTCACGGCGTTCCCGTATGAGCTTGAAACGCCTCTTTTGAGATTTTCGCCGAAATTTATTCTTAAGATTATGATGACAGCGATGGCGGCAGTAGCGGTCAGATTTATCGATATAAGCCTGTGGCCCGAATTCTGGTCATCAATTACAGGTGAGAGAATGGGAATCACCGCGTTTCTCCGCGCCGGCGAAAGGATACAGGTTCTGGAAAGGCTGATGAATACTAACGAGGGAATTTCACGGAAGGACGATACCCTTCCCGATAGGCTTCTGAATGAAACAAGAAAGTGCGACACTAAAGAGAGAGTGATCCCTCTGGAGAAGATGCTCGACAGGTATTATATGGTAAGGGGATACGACAAAAACGGAATACCCAGACCACGGACATTGCGTAAACTAAAAATCCAAAAAGCAGCAGGAGTATAAACATGCATATACCCGATTATTTTGAATTCTATAACAAAACAAAAATAAGTTCAGGGAGCGCGGCGCTGGAGAACATCCCCTTTGAACTTGAAAGTATGAACGCGGTTAAGCCGCTTGTGATTACAGATAAAAAGTCTGCAAAGAACGGAGTCGTGAAAGCTTTTGTAAAATCGTTTTATAATTCCGGTGTAACAATCGGTGCAATTTATGATGAGGTTCCCGGATATGCCTCTTCGGTCCTTCTGCAGAATCTTTCCAAATTGTTCCGTGACAGGGGTTGTGATTCAATAATAGCCATAGGCGGTGATGCCGCGGCCTCTGCCGCAAAGGGGCTTAATATTCTTGTGTCAAATAAATCAGATAATCTGCTGATGTTTGAAGACATGACTAAAAGCGCCAGGTTAAAACCGTTTATATTTATACCGACATCTGAAGCGAGGGGAACAGAAACTTCAAATGAAGCGGTCATAGATTCGCATATCTACAGGTCTGATGACCTCTTTCCTGATCTTGTGCTGATCGACAGGAGAATGTTAAAGTGGACCGGGAAGAAGAATACAGCTGCTTCGGCAATGCTTGCCCTTGCGCAGTCAATTGAGGCATGTACATTTACCGGGTCAAATCCTGTAAATGATTCATTCGCGTACGCTTCTATAGCACTGGTTTATGAAAACATGGCAGGCGCGCTCAAGTGCCACTGTAATAAAAAAGAGAAAGCGGGCTTTATGAACGGCGTGGCAGTGTCAGGAATTGTTTATTCCAATGCGCCCGAAGGCCTGGCCCGTGCGATCGGTTTTGAAATGGAGAAGCTTACAGGGTATCCCGCAGGTTTATGTGCCGGGCTTGTTCTTCCGTATACTCTTGACTATAAATTCCGTTTTGAGAAATCAGGTGTAAGGGGTGAACTTCTTCTTCCTCTGGCCGGAATTGATAATTACTGTGAAGTTCATGAAAGTGAAAGAGCCGAAAAGAGCGTGGAACTTCTGTATCTTATGCTGGATAATCTTGAAGGCGTAATCCCCGGAAGAATTAAGGACCTTAATATTCCGATGTACATGATAAAGAAGATCGCGGAAGCGGCTGAAGCGAGAGGCGGAAGCAAATACGGCAAAGGCGCTGCGCTTCAGATCCTTGAACATGCTTATGAGGGAGTGCCATTTAAAGGGGGTAAATCTAAATGAATATAAATAAATTTCCTGAAATTAAACCGAAAGGTAAACTGATAAAAAAGATATATGTCGCGGTAATGCTCTGGATAGTAGGCAGGGCAATTCAGGCGGCGGCAAAAGTTGACAGAGAAGTGAAAGAGGAGTTCGCAGGATTGAGAGATGATTTCTGCGTCAGATTATGGGTTGCTCCGGACGGGCCTGCGATGATTGTAGGGAAAGATAAAAATGGTGTTGTGAAGTATATGGGCTGGAATGCGAAGGGTAAGAAAATAACTCTTGATATGAAGATAAAAAGCCTTGAGGCCGCAATACTGGTATTTACATTTCAGGAAGGAACCTGCGTGGCGTTCTGTAATGACAGGTTTATTGTATCAGGCGATCTTCCCGATGCGTTAACAGTGGTAAGGATACTTAACCTGATTGAGGTGTTTCTTCTTCCTAAAATTATCACATCGCTTGCTGTAAAAAGATATCCCAAATGGTCACAGCTGAATCCTGTGAGAAAGTATGTTGGAAGGGTACTGGTTTATATAAGGGCATTTACTTTTTAAGTATAGAGGCGGTTACAGAAACCTGATTTTTATTATAAAGTCAGTAATCCAGGCCTCCACCTCCATCTCCGGGGAGTCAGGAACGGAGTGGAGAAGCGTTGAATAATAATCAAAGAATAGTATAAGGAGTTGAATATGTATATACCGGGATATTATGAATTCTGCAACAGAGTAAAAGTAGTTTCAGGGCATAAAGCTCTCGACAAACTTCCTGAAATGCTGAAAAGCCTCAAGTCCTCAAGGCCGATGATTGTAACAGATAAAGGTGTAATGGGCGCGGGGCTTATCGAGCCTGTAAAAAAAGCACTCGGGACAAAACTTAAAGCGGGAGCATACTATGATAATGTACCTGCGGATTCCGATGTAAAAGTCGTACTTGAAATAACAAAATTATACAGATCATCAAAATGTGATTCCTTAATTGCAATCGGCGGGGGTTCAGTTATGGATACCGCCAAAGGCGTAAACATACTGGTGTCGGAGAACTCGGACAACCTCATGGACTTTACAGGTGCGGGAGCCCTGAAACGCCCGCTTAAGCCATTAATCGCTGTGCCGACAACATCAGGGACAGGTTCTGAAATGACAATAGTCGCGGTTATAGCAGACCATGCCCGTGACGTGAAGATGCTGTTCCCGTCGCTTTTTCTTCTGCCCGATATGGCGATACTCGATTCGCGTATGACTAAAACGCTTCCGCCGTTCCTTACTGCTCCGACCGCGATGGACGCCATGACCCATGCTGTTGAAGCATATACATGTCTTGCGAAAAATCCACTCAGCGATGTAACTGCTATAACGGCGATACAGCTTATAAGCAGGAATGTACTTACTGCGGTTTCAAAGCCGGGAGACCTGAAGGCACGGCTTGCGCTTGCAAACGGTTCAACTCTTGCAGGGATGAGCTTTTCAAATTCCATGGTGGGGATGGTTCACCAGATAGGGCATTCTATCGGTGCTATATGCCACGTCGCGCACGGGACATGTATGAGTATTCTTCTCCCGTACGGACTTGAATACAATCTGCATAAAACGGGACATCTTACAGCGGAACTGCTGTTTCCTCTTGCCGGGGACGAAGTATATGCAGGTACACCATTGGCGGAAAGGCCGCTGAAAACAATAGCATATATCAGGGAGCTTAACAGTGAACTCCATAAAGCAACAGGGGGTAAACACTTTACGTGCCTTAAGGAGATCGTTGACAGAAACGGCAATATGGTAGTACCGAAGGAGAAGCTTCCCGAGATAGCAAAACTTTCCCTTAATGACGGTTCAGGAGTCCAGAATCCGGAAGAACTTGATTATGATGACATACTTATGGTTCTTGAACATGCATGGGAGGGTACCCCGCTTAATCTCAAAAAAATTAAAAAAGGGAAGAAGACAAGTAAGATTAAGGTTAAAAGTTAATTTAATAACAGCTTTACTGATCATGCGTAAAAAAAGAACCGGAAGTGTATATTTCCGGTTCTTTTTTTTTGAAAAAATCATAATATAATTTTAAAGTCATACTTTGTATATATATTTCATCTATTACATTTAAAATATTAAAAATACAGATTATTAGTACCCGGGCACTACTTTTTCAGTATATTATAATTGAGGAGAAATCTGGTAAAATTGTATATGAAATTCCGCTCTAAAATAATATTATTTCTCGCTGTATCCACTGCACTTATGATAATCTCATGCGGCAGGCAGCCTGAAAAAATTTATCCTCTTCAGCAGGAAAGTGTAAAAAGTGAAACTGAAAGCAGGCTTCTGGTAGCAATGGGAGATTATGACTATCCGCCATTTGAATTTAATGATGATAAAGGCAATCCTGCCGGTTTTAATATTGATATACTAAACAGGATAGCGGCTATAATGCATCTTGATATTAAAATTACACTCGGCAGATGGAGTGAAGTCCGTGAAAAACTTGAACGAGGTGAAATCGATATAATTACAGGGATGTTCAAAACACCGGGGAGAGAGAGAAATGCCGATTTTTCTATCCCTCATTTTATTTCAACATATGTAATATTTGTAAGAGAGGGCTCTGTTATAAAAAATCTTGAAGATTTAAAAGGTAAAGAAGTAATAGTACAGGAGGGTGACCTGGCACATGATTTTATTCTTGAAAATGGATCAGCCGGAAAGATTATTACAAAGAGGGACTGGAATGAAACCCTTACTTCCTTATCCCGGGGAGAGGGTGACTGCGCAATCGCAGCTCTTCTTCAGGGATTACTCATTATCGATAAGTATAAAATTACAAATGTTGTACCATTAAATAAATTTATTCTTCAGAGAAGCTACTGTATAGCTGTGAAGAAGGATAATCCGGAACTTCTGGCAGAAATTAACGAAGGCCTCAGTATACTTAAAACATCAGGTGAGTATGACAGAATTTATGACAAATGGTTCGGCGTATATGAAACAAAAAATTTCTTCAATCACCCGTATTTTCCTATAATTGTTTCTGCATTTTTATTTCTTCTTCTGACGGCGTCCGGTATTTATTTCTGGAATATACTGCTCCAGAAAAAAGTAAGGCAAAAGATCCTTGCGCTTAACAATGAACTTGAAAACAGCAATAAAATAAAAAATCAGCTCGAGAAATCACTGGCCGAACTTGCAGAATCGAAAGAGGAGGCCCTTCAGTCGAAGATTGATGCTGAAAAGTCCAGCGAAGCAAAATCTTATTTCCTCGCAGGAGTAAGTCATGAACTCCGGACTCCGCTTAACGGAATTATCGGCATGACAAATCTTCTGTATGGTACTGATCTGACCGTGGAGCAGACGAACCTGCTTGATATGCTGAAAGCTTCCGCTGATAATCTATTCAGGCTCATGGCGGATCTGCTTGAGTTCTCAAGAGTCGCATCGGGAAAATTCAGGCTTGAGATGTCGCCGGTAAATCTCGGAGAATTTGTGGTTAACACCTCTTCTGTTATAAGGCTGCTGGCAGAGGAAAAGGGGCTCTTTTTACAGGTGAAAAATTCTTCCCCCGGGATCAATGTGCTTATTGATAGAGACAGGCTTGGCCAGATCGTGTTTAATCTTGCGGGTAATGCGGTTAAGTATACTGAACGGGGAGGCGTTACTCTTGAAGTCTCATACAACGGCATGCTGCAGATATCTGTAACAGATACAGGCATAGGTATGGACCGTAATGCCGTTAATGAAATTTTTAATCCCTTTACCCAGATAAGTTCCGGCGGCCCTGTTAAAAACAAGGGGCTGGGGCTGGGGCTGGCCATCGTGAAACTGATTGTCGATACTTTCGGGGGAGATATTGAAGTGGAGAGTTCTCCCGGTACCGGAAGCCGGTTCACAGTCCGGATACCATGTAGAGAGGCCGAACAGGACACTCTGGAAAATAACACTGTGAAAAAAGAAAAACATTATAATAATCCTGAAGTTATGAAAAGGGAGAATCTCTCAGTCCTGATAATTGAAGACGACAATATAAACAGAATTTATCTTGAACGAATCCTCCAGAAAAAAGGATGGCAGATCGAAATAACCGATAATGGTGATGACGCTGTTGAAAAAACGAAACACAAACACTATGACATAATTTTAATGGACCTGAATCTTCCGGGAATTGACGGGCTCACCGCAGCAGAGATGATCCGTTCTTTTGAAAAAACCAGCAACCGGCGCCGTTCTGCAATTATTGCGGTAACAGCTCACGCTTATCCTGAAGATAGCGCAAAATGTACTGATTCCGGTATGGATGGGTACCTCTCCAAACCGTTCAGCAGCAGAAAGCTTTTGGATGAAATAGAAAAAGTTCTCGGAAACGAAGAATCTTCTACGGCTCTTTACTGAATTTTAATCCATCAAGCTGAACAATTATAACCGAGCCCAGTATTAGAACAGTCCCGGCAATCTGAGGCAGCGTAAGAATTTCGCCGAACACCATTGTTCCCATGAGAATTGCTACTGCCGGTTCGATATTTGCCACTATTGCAGCTTTACCGGCTTCGACGTTTTTAAGGCCGGTTGTATAGAGAATGTATGCGAATGAAGTGGGGATGAGTCCAAGCCCTGCGCAGTATAACAGGATGTCGCGTCTTAAAAGCAATTCCATTTTTTCTGCGGGATTATTGAAAATCAGAAGAAATACCGCTGCGGTGAGAAATGTGTATGCTGTAATTGTAATCGGCGAATACCTGCGCCCTGCGAGTTTGGCAAAAATACTGTAAAGCGCATACCCGAGTCCCGAACCAAGTCCGGCAATTATTCCGTAAAGCGGAAACTGAATGTTCATCCCCGGCAGAAGCCCGGCCGCAAGAAAAGAACCTGAAGCGGTAAGTATCAGCGCCAGAATTTTATTGCCTGTAATAATCTCTTTAAAAACAAATCTTGAAATTACAATAACAAATGCGGGAGCAGTGTACAGCAGAACTACTGCTATAGATAATGATGTCTCCCGCATGGCAGTAAAATAACACCAGTTAAAGAATACCATGCTTAATATTCCTGTAGCGAGAAAATATTTAATATCGGTAAATTTTATTTTAAGCATCGGCCTGCCGCATAATGCCATATATGAGAATAGTATAACAGATGCGGCTATTGCGCGGATTGTAGTGATTTCCATCGATGTGAATCCCGCTGAACTGAGCGCTTTGATGAAAATACCGATGAGGCCCCATAATGCCGATCCGGAAGCTATAAGAAGATATGAATGCTTTTTCAATTTTATTCCCTGAGAATTTATTGGTCTGTCAGAGCTGCAGTGTTTAATAATCTGTACTTAAATACATCGCAGTGAGAAGTAATATTAATCACGCTGTCAATTTTCAAGAACAATTTACATTTTTATCAGATGGTATCGTTAATCCGCTGCAGGCTGGCTGTGCATTACATTACGCGGTGCCCTGCTGTCGGGGAAAATTTTATTGCATAAAGCTTCCTGACATCTGCAAATAACATGCAGTTGGTGAATCTAAAAAACGAATTTTAAATAATTATATTAAAAATGACCTTGACTTTTAAATTTTAAAAGTGTTATTGGGTATATATCAATTATCAAGCCATGTGCATTTATGGAGAAAAGCGAAGATGAATATTTATGTAGGTAATCTGTCTTATAAAATGACGGATGAAGATCTTGGGAAATTGTTCAATACATACGGTTCAGTGTCAGAAAGCAAAATTGTTATCGACAGAGAAACCGGACGTTCAAAAGGATTTGGATTTGTTGAAATGCCAAATCAGGCCGAAGGTGATGAAGCTATCAGACAGCTCGATGGTAAAGAAATCGAAGGGAGAAGCATTAAAGTCAATGTTGCTAAACCCAAAGAAGATAAACCACGTAGAAGTCAGCGATATTAATAAACTAAAATCCTGCTCTTATTATTTCCGTTCCGGAGAATTAATTCTTTTCCGGAACGGTATTGTAATTCTCTAAAATAGACCCATTAAGGATGATAAATGGCCAGAAATAACTATCAGTACGAAAAACGTCAAAAAGATATAGCGAAGAAGAAAAAGCAGGATGAAAAGCGCCTGAAGAAGCTGAATAAAACTTCAGATACCGGTGAGGAAAATTCAGAAATTGAAAATGAAGATGTAGAAAGTGCAGAAAATGAATCAGATGAATCAAAAGATGAAAGCATTTAATTAAAATTCCCCGGAAATTATTTCTACAAAATTTGTTAAAATACATTGATCAGATCGAATTACTTTTATACTTAACCCTGCATACCTGACGGCTGAAGAATGCATATATTCCTTGAAGCATTCTTTGCTAAATGCACCATGGTCGAGTGAAGTTAAAATTTTAAATACAACGGCTTGTTTAATGAAGAATATCAGACTTGATCTGTTTTTAACAGAGCATGGCCTTTCTCAGTCAAGAGAAAAGGCAAAAAAGGAGATTATTGCCGGATGGGTTAGGGTAAACGGGGAAACCCTCCGTGATCCGTCTAAAAAAATCTCCGGTACCGAAACTATAGCAATTGAAAGACCGGGCGGATTATTTGTAAGCCGCGGAGGAGACAAACTCAGGCATGCAGTCAATGAGTTTAAAATAGATCTTACCGGGCTTGTTACTCTTGATCTTGGCGCGTCAACAGGGGGATTTACCGACTGTATGCTGAAATCCGGCGCGGCTAAAGTTTACGCGGTTGATGTTGGCTACAACCAGATCGACTATTCCCTCCGGATTGATCCCCGGGTTATTGTTATGGAAAAAACTCACGCAAAAGATATAAAGAGAGAGATGTTTGCCGGTCCGATAGATTTTTTTACCGCGGACCTGTCGTTCATTTCTATTCTAAAAGTACTTCCTGCTGTATATAATACATTTGAAACAATAAAAGGTGTTATCCTCGTAAAACCCCAGTTTGAGGCGGAATCTTCACAGCATAAAAAAGGTGTGGTCAGAAACCTTGATGACCATATAGAGATTCTCGGGAAAGTTGCTGCGGGTATAATTGAGATCGGATTCGATATTGAGGGTATGACGTATTCGCCGATAAAAGGCCCCGCGGGAAATATAGAATTTTTATTTCTCATTAGTAAAAATAACACAAATAAAGAGCTTAAAGCTGAAGGGGAGTCCTGGATAAACAGAATAACTGAACTGGCAGAAACTGCACATAATGCCCTGCAATGATAAAAAAAATAAATTTAATATTTTTCTTGTTGCTTATTTTAAAGCAATTTTTTAGAAATTATCAGCTTAATATATAAAAAGTGTGCCGGTTGTAAATCAGAAGTTTTTTAATTTAACATGACTATTTCAGGGTTTTCTGAAGATTCCTGTCTGATGCGGAGGGTCTGGTATATTATTTCAGCCATATCTTTTTTGCGGGGGAGAGATAAGAATCGTTTCTCGGTTAGAACTCTGATATAATAATACTTTGGTTATAATAATCAAAAGGAGAAATCAATGAAAATTTTAGCTTTAAATTGCGGAAGCTCCTCTTTGAAATACCAGCTTTTTGACTGGGAAAAGAAAGAAGTTGTTGCAGTCGGTATCGTTGAGAGAATCGGTATTGAAGGTTCATTTATCAAGCATGAAGTTCCTTCAAAAGACAAAGAGATCAAGACAGAAACTTCCATTCCGGATCATAAAGTAGGTATCCAGCTTGTTCTTGACGCTCTTGTTAAGGGCGATGGTGCTGTTATCGGCGGAATGTCTGAAATTTCAGCTGTAGGGCACAGAGTTGTTCATGGTGGTGAAAAATTCAATCACAGTGTACTCATCGATGATAAAGTGATCGGAGCCATCAAGGATGTTTCTCATCTTGCTCCACTGCATAACCCTGCAAACCTTATTGGTATTGAAGCTGCTATCGAAGCGCTTCCGGGATGCCCTCAGGTTGCAATTTTTGATACAGCTTTCCATCAGACTATGCCGAGCCACGCATACATGTATGCGGTACCTCATGAGTGGTATGACAAATTTGCAGTAAGAAGATATGGTTTCCACGGAACAAGCCATCTTTATGTTTCAAAAAGAGCAGCAGATCTTCTCGGAAAATCAGCTAAAGACTGTAATATTATCACAATGCATATCGGTAACGGAGTTTCATGTGCAGCTATCAGAAATGGTATCAGTGTTGATACTTCAATGGGTCTTACACCTCTTGAAGGTGCAGTTATGGGTACAAGATGCGGAGATATTGACCCGGCGATTCCTATGTTTATGCAGAATGAGCTTGGTGTCGGTCCTAAAGAGATGGATACAATGCTTAACAAAAAATCCGGTCTTCTTGGAATTACAGGAAAATTCACTGACAGACGTGACATCCTTTCCGGTGCAGAATCCGGTGACGAAAAATGCCAGCTTGCCGTTGATATGGAGTGCTATAAACTGAGAAAAATTCTCGGTTCTTACGCTGCAGCTTTAGGTAAAGTTGATGCAATCGTGTTCACAGCAGGTGTTGGTGAAAATGCCGGTGATATCAGGCAGAAGGTTCTTGAAGGACTCGATTGTCTTGGAATATCAATAGATAAAGAAAAAAATCTTGGTACAAGATCCAAACATGGTGAGACTCTTATTTCCAAAGCTGATTCAAGAATCAAGGTATTTGTTATACCGACAAACGAAGAGCTTGTTTTCGTTGAAGATGTTGTTGGAATTCTTGATAAATCATATGATGACCACATGGTTTACAAGTATACATTTCTTAAAAAATAGCAATTGATGAATTATCTCTGCCTGCTTCGGGCGGGCAGAGGCAATTTTTATAAAAAAGAGGTTCTTTCGTAAGCAGAGCCTCTTTTTTTTTCTTTTTGAAACTTCATCTATGAATTATAGTTGACCTCTCTTCAATTTTAATAAAAAATTTATATCAGAATGTAACTTAAATAAGGCGGATTAGTATATTTAATCAGCAGTTATTTATCAGCATATATTTTTGACGCCGAAAAACAATAATTCTCCGGCAATCTCCGGAAGCGGGAGAAAAGCATACCATTTCATTCGGGATATAAAATGAAACTAACTAACAGAATTATATTCATTGTCATACTGATTTCTTCACAGGCTGCATATGCTTTTGATATAAAAGGAATAGCCGCATATCCGGTACCGTTTAATCCTCAGAAAAAAACGCTGACAATCGGTTTTCCCGGTGCCTCATCTTCGGTACATAAAATTAAGGTCGTGATTTATGATATAAACGGCGATCTTGTTATTGAAAAATCAGGATCGCAGGTTCCCCTCTACTGGAACGGAAGAAACAGCAGCGGAAGGCATGTAAAACCGGGACTTTATATTCTTAAAGTAGAAGTTGACGATGATGACGGTACTTACGGGAAAAAAATAATCCGTATCCTTGTAGATTACTAATACAGGAAAATTTATGAAACTGAAATTCTCCGCTTTTATTATATTATTATCTGTTGCCGCTGCAGGGTACGCTGAAAATGCAGGGAGCCGCGGCTCTTACACAAGAGGAGGCTGGGCCGGTGCAGAGTATGCCGCTACAGGCATGGCAGGTGAGGTTCTGGCGGATGATGTATTCGCCATTTACTGGAATCCGGCAGGTTTGACCGAGTTACGGGCCAAGAAAAAACTTACAGAAAAGCAGATAACAGAAAAGGCTAAACAGGGAAATATTGAGGATATAACGGAAGAGGATCTTTTAAACTTTTCAGAGAGTGATGCCAATCAGCTTTTTTTTAATGTGGGAGCCTCTTATACAAAGCTTGATATAGAAAGAGATGCTGGTTTTGCCGGATGTGCGTTTAATTTTTTCAAGGGTGTTATCGGTGCGGGCCTCTATTCAATTACCTCTTCCGGTATTGAGACAAGGAATGATTCCGGTACTTTGACCGGGACCCGGAATTATTCAGGTTCGGCGGGATTTTTATCCTACGCGATTCAATGGAATATAATTTCATTCGGAGTATCCGCCAAGGGCTATTATGAGAGCATAGGTGAATCGACTTACTCGGGCGCCGGAGCGGACGCAGGCTTTCAGATATTTCTTCTTCCGTTTATTAAACTTGGTGTTATGGTAAGAGACGCCGGCGGATTTTTAAAACCGCAGGATGCTCCTGAATCTGAAAACAGATACGATTTTTTTAAACCGCAGATCAAGACCGGTATTGCGTTTCTGAGTGACGCGGGCGTTAAAATTGCCCTCTCCGGTTCAAAGAAACTTGAACAGACAGGTTTTGAATATGGTGCCGGGGTTGAGTACGATATATCAAAATTTCTCACAGTGAATACCGGGATTACTGATAATTACTTTTCAGCCGGATTTACACTTAAGCTTATGGGCATGGATGTTGCTTATGCTATTAATTATGACAAGATAGATTTCGGATATAATAATACTGTATCGCTGGCATTGCTTTTTTGATGAATAGTTTTAGAAAAACCCGTATTATGGGAATACTGAATATTACCCCGGATTCATTTTACGATGGAGGTATGCATAACAGTATTGAAAAAGGGTTTTCTCATGCGTTGAAAATGTCTGAGGATGGCGCTGATATCATAGATGTCGGCGGAGAATCGACCAGGCCCGGCTCTCTCCCGGTCAGCGTCAGTGAAGAGATAGACAGAGTCGTTCCTGTAATTGAACGTATTGTTAAAGAGATATCAATACCTGTATCCATTGATACAACCAAGTCGCAGGTTGCGGTTGAAGCAGTCAAGGCCGGAGCGTCCATAATAAATGATATCAGCGGGCTGACATTTGATCCTGCGATTATAAAAGCTGCGGCGGATTATAAAACATGGCTTATAATAAGTCATATAAAAGGTACGCCTTATGATATGCAGAAAAATACAGGGTATAATGATATTATTAAAGATATACTTGATTTTTTAAATATAGCAATAAATAATGCATTAGATCAGGGCGTTTCCAGGGAAAAGATTATTCTGGACCCGGGTATTGGTTTTGGCAAAAGCCAGGAACAGAATTATATTATTCTTAATAATATAATGAAAATCAGAGAAACCGGTTACCCCGTACTTATCGGGCTTTCGAGGAAATCACTTATCGGGAAATTGTATAATTATAATGAAGAAGACAGGCTTCCCGCGACAATAGCGCTGAATGCAGTTGCGGTTAACAATGGAGCTGATATAGTAAGGGTGCATGATGTGAAAGCGCACAGGCTGGCAATGGATAGTATAGATTTTTTAAAGAGGACAGTGTCTGAATAGATGGAAGAATTATTTGGCAATATAATCAATACTGTGACATATTTCTGGGATTATTTCAGGAATGTCATTGATATACTGATTGTAGCTTATCTTTTTTACTGGACTTATAATTTTCT
>DAONFJ010000085.1:0-14848 GCA_035403545.1 Spirochaetota bacterium | reverse complement strand
CATCGCAATACCATTCGAAACGCCGGACTCTCCCATCCGGCGTTTTTTAATTAATAAAAGTAATATTATTTGTGTTATTATAAAACAGTTTAGTTGTATAATTATTCCTCCCCCTTTATTGGGGAGGTTAGGTGAGGGTGAAAGTATTATATAGGTATGAACAGGTAGTTCAAGCTGCTAGTGGTGTTGGTGTAGTTGATAAGCAAATAAATATTTTACAAAAGGTCGTTGATGAAACTAAAGACAGCATACTTAAACAAAAAAGGTCAACAGGATTTCTAAGATAAATAAAGAACCACCCGATTGTGGGTGGTTCTTTATTTAAGGATATATAGGTTGTTTTATCACAGATGCTATTTTATAATTAAAAGGCCCGGATAGCCCTTACATGCAGTAAACCTTGACTAAGAGTAATCTTTCCGCTATAAAACCATAATGACCACGTTAAGCAATAATCATATTCTTCACCATCATTACCTTCGGATGAACTAATATATAAGTCGTGATCACCTTCAGCAAATTCACCAATACCATGTAAATATAAATTCTGATACATTAAGATAAGTTCATCTTTGGATGGGAGAAACCAATCCTTTTTTCCTCCACCTCTATATTCTGAACATATCTTTGCAGCGTACTTACCTTTTCCTTGAGCAGAAATTATTCTCTTAGTATTTGACTTGCCAGTACCTATCTCTGTACCAGTTGCTCCGGTTCTCCTTGGTCTACGATCATTTTGTTGTTTATCCGCTCCTTTACTCTGATCATTAGGAGCAGCTTCTAAATACTGCCAGCCATCAGAATATTCACCCTTATCGTAAAATATCCAGCCACCAGCCGGGCCACAATCACCGATCTTGTAAGTTTTACCCTCTGCTTTACCCTCAACTGAAGTAAACGATATTATACCAAAAAGTATAACTAAAGAAACTAATATTCCGGTCAATGTTACCTTTTTCATGTATAACTCCTGTTATATACAAATTTAATAATCATTTACTAAATAAATATTTATACCTTCAACTCTTTTTTAGGTAATATTGAAATTCTAATTCTTTTTTACTTCAGTTTTAATTTAAAATATCATCAATAAACACTTCAAGGACTTCTCCTTTTTCAATAGCTTCTTCTAAACAGTCGGTGTTTGATTTATTTTCAAATATAATTACCATTTTATAATTTATTTTCATTGAATGCAGGAACAATGATAGCTTATCTTTCTCAGTCTGAGTAATACTATCTGAACGAATCCATTTTTCAAGTAAATCATCAACTCTGAATTTACCACAGTTAGAACAAGAGTAATCAAAATGAGTAATAGCACTTAGAACTTTACTCTTAAAATCTTGAGAGTTACATATAATACAATTTTCCATATAAACCTCCCTTTGGTCAATTACTATACATACATATAGTTTAGTATTTTTGTCAATAGGTGATCTGCTATTTTTTGAAAAAAGTTTATGAATTAGAATCTGCTGTTAATATACAAAAGAAATGGCTATACAGTCCCGGCACCCGCAGAAGGGGGCAAAGCGGATTATTTATACAATTTTATTTTTAAATTAATCCGTGCTCCCTCCGCGGGTGCCGGGACCGTTAGGATAAGTTGCAGTGGTGATTAATTACAAAAACAATCCGTCTACAAACTTCGAGTATCCTTCATACCCTCCGTTATTCAAAGCTTCAATCAGCGCAGTACCGATAATAAACCCGTCACTGTGCTCAACCGCTTTAGAAGCGGAATCTTTAGTCTTAATTCCAAAGCCGGTGACAACCGGAATTTTTGATTTACTCCTGGCATAATGAATTTTTTCTTTTGTTTCATCATCGGGATTAAAATCTGTACCCGTAATTCCTCTCATTGATATGAAGTAGATAAAGTTTTCAGAAACCCTTGCTGTCTCCTCAATCGATTCCAGGGTGCTTTCCGGTGTCATAAAATTTATAAGTTTAATTCTGTCATCAAGTCCGAGAGGAACAAAAAATTTTCTTTCACAGAACGGGACGTCTGGCAGGATAAGTCCCTTCACTCCGTTTTCTATACAGAAAGTGTTGAAGACCGGCATGTCCATGTTGTATATCAGGTTCGCGTAAGTCATGAGGTAGATATCTTTTTCTGCAGGGATATTCTTTCTTATGGATTTGATGCTCTCTGCAATATCACTGAATGTGCAGTTCTTATCGAGCAAACTCTGCGCTGCGTCGGATATGACATCACCATCTGCATTAGGATCGCTGAAGGGGATACCCACTTCAAGGAAATCGAAATGTTCCAGACCTTTTACAGCAGATTTTATAAATGTATCTCTGTCCGGGTAGTTACCCATGAGATAGAAGCCGTTATATTTTTTCATAGTCCAAGTTCCTCCTCGATTATCGGCATATCCTTATCACCTCTGCCCGAGAGGTTTATTAAAACATTTTTTCCCTGATACTTGTCTTTATTCGTTATGAGATACCCGAGAGCATGGCTGCTCTCAAGTGCGGGAATTATTCCTTCGCACAGGCTGAGCTCTTTGAATGCGCTTAATGCCTCTGTGTCGCTGCAAGTGAAGTATTCGGCAATTCCTGAATCGTAAAAGTGACTATGCTCGGCTCCAACTGCCGGGTAATCAAGGCCTGCTGAAACTGAGTGTACCGGCATCACATTTCCATCTTTTGTCTGCATGAGGTAAGTATGGTTCCCGTGAATTATACCGGGTCTGCCGTAATTCAGTTTTGCACAGTGATCTCCATCTTTTGATGAACGTCCTCCTGCCTCAACCCCTATAAGTTTTACTCCGGGAATGTCCCTGTATTTCGCGAAGATTCCTGCAGCGTTGCTTCCTCCTCCGACACATGCAATGACATAATCCGGGTCGCACCCGGCGATATCTCTGAACTGTGGTATGGCCTCTTCACTGATAACAGACTGAAAATTTCTTACCATTACAGGGAACGGGTGAGCCCCGACTACCGAGCCTAGAAGATAATGTGTGTTCTGAACGCTTTTAACCCAGTCTTTCATGGCTGCATTGATAGCGTCCTTCAATGTTTTGCTCCCCGATTCTACTGGTGTTACTTTGGCCCCGAGAAGTTTCATTCTTTTAACGTTAGGAGATTGCCGCGAAACGTCAACGCTCCCCATGAAGACTTCACATTCAAATCCGAAGAGGGCGGCGCATGTTGCTGTAGCTACTCCATGCTGTCCTGCGCCGGTTTCAGCGATAATGCGTGTCTTCCCCATGTATTTTGCAAGCAGAGACTGCCCGAGTGCGTTATTCAGCTTGTGTGACCCTGTATGTACCAGGTCTTCGCGCTTGAAGTATATGTTAACACCATGTCTGGCAGATAGCCGCTCCGCATAATATACAGGGGTTGGGCGCCCTGCATAAGTTGAGAGCAGTTTTTTGAAATTTTTCTGCTGATCTTCATCTTTCATAAATGAAGCATATCCCTCTTCAATTTCTTTTAATGTTTTTATCAGTGTTTCAGGGACAAACCGTCCGCCGTATTTTCCGAAATATCCTTTTGTATCAGGCATTGATGTCATTTTTTACCTCCGCTATTGCTTGCATTATTTTTAATATTTTTTCACTGGATTTTATTCCTTCTGAAATTTCTATTCCTGAAGAGATATCAATTCCTCCAGGCCGAAGTTCTCTTATTATATTTTTGACATTGAATTCATTTACTCCGCCGGCGATAATCATTTTTTCCCTGTAAGGGTACTCTCTGATTAAATCGTGATTAAAATTTTTGCCTGTACCTCCGTGAGACAATGCTGAGTAGGTATCAAAGAGTATCATGCCGCCGTTGTGAGGTTCCGGTAAAGTCCGTTGTTCCGGCCCTCCGACTCTGATACAGCTGATTACCGGAATAAACGGTGAGAGTTCGTTCGCGGTATTGCTGTTGTAGACCTGAACCATATCCAGATTGGCGGACTCAACGATTTTTAGTATTGAATCAGCTTTATCGTCAACAAATACTCCGGTTGCCTTGATCCCGCTACCTTTAAGTAAAGAAGTCATCTCACACGCCTGGTGAGGTGAAACGTATCTCCTGGAATTTTTATAGAAAATAAATCCGACAGATGATACAGGAAAATTTTTTACGAATTCAATATCTTCAATTCGTGTAAATCCGCAGAGTTTAACAAACATTTTTAAACTCCATGATCATTTTTTCCGGGTCTCCGCTTTTCATGAGAGAAGATCCTATGAGAAAATTATTCGTTCCGGACTTATCCATTATATAAGCGATATCATCTTTAGAATTAATTCCGCTCGCGCTTATTGTTGTAACGGATGAAGGGAGCGCGGTCAGGGTTTTAATTCCTGTAAGAGTATCAATCTCAAGTGTTTCAAGATTTCTCATGTTAACCATGACAATTTCAGGATCTAGAAACATTATATCATCTATCTCTCTCTTTTCATGAATCTCAACCAGGGGTGTCATCCCGTAACTTTTTATTTTATGATAAAGTATTTTCATAGTGTCATTATCCAGTACTCTTGAAATCAGAAGCACCAGGTCCGCACCGCAGAGATAAGCTGCCTCAACCTGTTCCTCAAAGTAAATGAAATCTTTACATAAGACCGGCTTGTCACAGGATGAGCTTACGGTTTGGAGGTGTTCATACGATCCGTTAAAATGATTTTTTTCTGTAAGAACACTGAGTGCTGATGCTCCGCCATTTATATATCTCTGAATAATATCTGTGTCACCGGCCGTTCCTGTGAGATTCCCCGCAGATGGGGATGCGTGTTTTAATTCGGCAATAATATTAATATTATCCGTAAGAGTTTTTTTTATGTCGTAAACAGGGCGCGTTCTGGTTTTACTTTTACCAATGATTGATTTCATAGTAAAGATTTCGTCTGATTTAACGTCTCTCATTCTGTGAAGCTGAAAACTCATCAGATTTCCCCTTTAAGTTCTTTCAGTTTTTTATGAACAGTCCCATCCAGTATCACCTGCAGCGATCTCTTATATGATTCATCAATACTGTTTTTACTTTCGTATCCGTAAAGTGAAAGCGCTGAGTTAAGCGCGAGCAGTTTAGCCAGAGGTGAAGACTTTCCTGAACTGACAGTATCGATAAACAGCAGCGCATTTTCTTCGGGAGTTAACCCTGACGGTATCAGCCGCGCTTCCGCCTCTGAAATGTATTTGCGAGGCTGAATTGTAAATTTGTCCATCAATTCCGATTCTATTTCATAAACTATTGTATCAGCAAGAGGTGAAACCTCATCCATTCCGTCAAGAGATGAATAGATTACACATCGTTCGTATAAGAGCGAGAGAGCTGTCTCTGCGTACAATGGAAGAAGTGCCGGGCTGAAGAATCCTATAGCCTGTTTTTTTGTTCCGGCCGGATTGGTGAGAGGCCCGAGATAATTAAATATTGTTCTTACCGCAAGTTTTTTTCTTACAGATACTGCATATCTCATTGCCGGGTGATAGTTCGGTGCAGCCATGTATATAAAATTGTGTTTTTTGAAATAGTTAACTGCTTCATCGCCGGTAAGGTTTACCGGGACTCCGAGGTTTTCATAAAAATCTGTTGAACCGCTTTTACCGCTGACAGACCTGTTCCCATGTTTCGCAATGGGAATTCCAAGAGCGGAAAGAATAACCGCAACAGATGAAGATATGTTAAATGAACCGGAATAGTCCCCGCCTGTTCCGCATGTATCGAATATATCACTTGTTCCAAGGTCGATGGTGCTGCAGAATTTCCGCATGGATTTTGCAGCACCGGAAATTTCTTCAGCCTTTTCTCCCCTGAGTTTCATAGCCATAAGAAGCCCGCTTAACTCTATCTCTGACATCTGTCCGGAGAAGAGGTGCCCGAAAATTTTTTCACTCTGATTAGAATCAAGGCTATTTCCGTTGAAAACTGAGTTCAGCGACTTGTTTACTGATAAATCGTTTGTTGTTTCCTGATATGTCATTGTTTTCTCCTTAAATAATCAGTAAAAATAAAAAACCGCGGTATAATTTCCGCGGTCTCTGAAATAAAAACCGCAGGTGGCCTGATGCCCGCCTGCGGATAAAAATATACCGGTATACAGGCAGACGCTATCTGATCTGCCACCACCATATAATACTTGAGATTGCCTGAATGCAATATGCTATGTTTAAGTTATTCTTCATGTTTCTATATATAGAAACATGAATCATTTTTGTCAATAGAATTAATAAATTTTTTTGCATTTTTAAAATTTTTTATCTGAGAGTTAGCCAAAATCTGAAATTAAACTCTTTTAATGAGTTTTTAGAAATTTAATACATTTGGAATACAAAATTCATAATTTTTATAGCTGGAAAAAATCCATCCGGTTGGTTTTTTGTTGTTGTAAAAAATGAACGGTATTCTATAAAAAACACGATGTTCTATAAAAAGAAAAAACAAGGGGTGGCATAATGAGCAGGGAGTATAATTACAGAGAAAATACTGTTCTTGATATTTTTCATGACAGTGTAAAAAAATATGGCGATCGTGTTTTTCTTATGAAAAGAGGAAAAGATGGATGGATTGATCTCAGCTGGAATGAGATTTCCGGGCAGATTGATGCAATGGCTTCATACCTCATCAGCCAGGGGCTTCAGAAGGGAGACATCGTTTCTATCTATTCACTAAACAGGCCTGAGTGGGTAGTTTCAGACTATGCGGCACTCTCATGCGCCTGTGTAGATGCAACAATTTATCCGACAAACTCATCACCGGAAGCGGCATATATTGTTAATGATACAAAATCTGTTGTATGTTTCTGTGAAGGAAAATTTCAGGTTGATAATATTCTTGCTGCACGAAATAATCTTCCTTCTTTAAAAAAAATTGTGGTTTTTGACGACATAGATTACAAAGATGAAATTGTAATAAAGTTCAGCGATGCAATAAACGAAGGGAAAAAGAATTTAAAAAAAGATGAAATTGCAAAAAGATCTGCTTCAATTAAACCTGATGACCTGATGACTCTGATTTATTCTTCAGGCACAACAGGTCAGCCGAAAGGCGTAATGCTCAGTCATAAGAATATTATGTTCATCGCCATTCATTTTGCCAGAGTCCAGAACCTGAAGGATACTCATATTCTGCTTTCACTTCTCCCTCTTTCACATTCTGTTGAAAGGTCAATGGCATATTATGCTATGCTTATAGCAGGCGGAACACTCGCGTATTCAAGAGGTACGGAATATTTTGCGCAGGATCTTGTTGAAGTTAGGCCGCATATCGGAGTATATGTGCCGAGAGTCTTTGAAAAAGTTTATAACGGAATCCTCGGAAAGGTTAAGACCGCTCCGGCAGGAAAACAGAAAATATTTGCAAAAGCAGTTGCTGTGGGCAGACTTGCAGCTCCATATTTCATGGCTAATAAAAAGCTGCCGTTTCTGTTAGGTCTGAAATATAAATTGTTTGATAAACTTATTTTTTCCAAGCTCAAACTGGCTATCGGTTTTGACAGAGGTGAAGTTTTCGGAGCCGCCGGCGCGCCTCTTCTCCCCGAAATCCATGATTTTTTTTGGGGCATGAATGTTCAGATAAGAAAGGGATACGGACTTACGGAAACGTCTCCTACTCTTAATGTGGATGGCGACCCTGCAAGGATGCCGATAAAGTCTGACGGATGGATTACTCCTTTCCCGGAAACCGAGATGAAGATAGCTGAAGATGGCGAGATACTTGCAAGGGGCCCTCAGGTTATGCTCGGTTACCTCAACAAACCGGAGGCAACAAAGGAGATGTTCACTGAGGACGGGTGGATTAAAACCGGTGATATCGGGGTTATGGACAGTGAAGGGTACCTGAAGATAACTGACAGGAAGAAAGATATAATCGTTACATCAGGCGGAAAAAACGTAGCTCCGCAGGTGCTTGAAAATACTTTTGCGTCACATCCGATGATTGAGCAGATTGCGGTCCTCGGGGACGGTAAAAAATATATTGTAGCCCTGATAGTGCCTAATTTTGAAACTCTCAAAATCTGGGCGAATTCCGAGGGATTAAGCGAAATGGCCAATGAAAATCTTGTGAAAAATGATAAAGTAATAAAAAAATACGAATCGGTCATTAATGAACTGAATCAGCACTTCGGCCGGGTTGAACAGATCAAAAAGTTTAAACTCATGTCTAAAGAGTTTACCCAGGAGAGCGGCGAACTTACTCCAACATTAAAACTAAAGCGTAAGGTAGTTACAAGCAGATATCAGAGTGATATAGATAAGCTTTATGAGGAGGATTAGAATACATAGCTTATTAGTGCTTTTAAAACAGGAACTCATCAGCCCCCTAAGTCTCGGAGGGGGCAAAGATGAGTAGCTGCGGAATAGACTTATTGTTAAATAGAAACTGCTTTGCCTCTTCCGGAGGCGCGGAGGCCGGACTTTAAAGTGGCTGTTAAAGTTTTATACATTCCCTCTAAAAAATCTCTTCTCTCTAATTATTTAATTGATTTTTGCACAGCAAAGCTGAATGTTGAAGTATATTTAATATATTCCGGCAGAGGAAAACGTTGAACATTGCATTTTTTGATTCAGGAATCGGCGGGGTTACAGTTCTTCATGAAGCTCTTAAGATGCTTCCTTCTGAAGATTATATTTATTTTGCTGACACACTAAATGCCCCGTACGGAACAAAGTCAAGAGAAGAGGTCAGAAAACTGGTCTTTAATGCTGTTGATTTTATTGTTTCGCTTGGAGTCAGTGCGGTAGTTATAGCGTGCAACACCGCAACCAGTGTGGCAATTGAAGATCTTCGTAAAAGATATACCATTCCGATTATAGGTATGGAACCGGCTGTGAAACCTGCTGTGGAAAAATCGGGCGGCACTCAGAAAAGGGTTCTTGTTACCGCGACTCCTCTTACCATTAAAGAAGAGAAGCTTAAAAATCTCATAGACCGTATTGATAATGAACATATCGTTGATCTTCTTCCGCTTCCGGGGCTGGTGCATTTCGCAGAGAACTTTGAGTTCAGGAATGAAATTGCAGCCGGTTACCTGAAAAAGGAACTGGCGGAATACGATATGAACCGCTATGGAACAATTGTTCTCGGGTGTACCCATTTTCTTTTTTACAGAAATATATTTAAGAGAATCATTCCTGAACATATAGATATTATTGACGGGAACATCGGAACAATAAATCACCTGAAAAAAGTTCTTGATGAAAGAGGGGAGCTTAAAAAAGGGAAGGGTGAAATAAAATGGTACTGCTCCGGCAGTCCGGTGGCAGATGTAAAGCGGCTCGCTGAATTTGAACTTCTCATGCTGATTCTTGATACTGCGGATAAGTCTCAAATTTAATTCTGTTTTATAAATTTTTTAATTATCAGGCCAGCTTAAAAACAGAAAGATTTAATCCGGTAGAAACGGGAATCCATATATGAAAAGAAAGATGGATTCCCGAACATGTACTGATATACGCCGCACCGCGATTGCCGAAATACTGAAGTACGCGCGGGTATGACAGCTTAACCGCTTATTTAACAACTACCCTCATATTATCCAGCCTGATTTTATATCCGCCTGAAACTGTTACATAGCCTTTAAACATATCTGAAACATCAGTTATCTTTGCCATGAACCAGTTGTTCTGCAGAGCTTCATCCTTGTCAGCAGGCGCGCGGTAGGTTTCATCTTCACTTATATCACATGCAATGACTTCAAGACCGACCTTAAGTTCCTCTTTTGATGCAATTCGTGTTTTGTAATAAAATTTAGTCCAGATCTCTTCGCCGTCTTTCACTGTTATAAATTCAGCTTCATTTTTTGTCTGTGCTGTGGCAGGAGTTTTAAGAGTTGCAAGGGTAACATATATCCATCCCTGTTTAAGCTTTTCTTTTGTGATAAAATAATGATCAGAATTAATGTAATGGTCATCATCATCTGCAAAGACAGGAGCTGTTGAGATTAATACAGTTGATAGAACAGAGAGTATAAGCGTACCTAATAAAATTTTTGACTTCATTTCATCCTCCGGAAACATTCGTTAAATAATAATGTAATAGATTTCCTGTAATAAAATAAAAATCAACTCAAAAATTTTTACTATTATCCATTTTGCAAACGTATTAATAAAAGTGAATGGAGGTAGTATGCTTTCTAAAGCTGTTTCTCTTGCCCTTAACGGTATAAGCGCCGTTAGGGTTGATATTGAGGTGGATATAATCAAAGGTCTGCCCAATCTTACTATTGTCGGGCTTCCCGATTCTGTGATCAGGGAATCGAAGGATAGAATACGTTCTGCAATTGAAAATTCCGGTTATGAATTTCCTCCGAAAAATTTCATTGTTAATCTTGCTCCTGCGGGATTTAAAAAACAGGGTGCAAATTTTGATCTACCGGTTGCAATGACTATACTTCAGTCAACGGGGCAGACTGATTGCAGTATGGAAAACATGCCAATGGTGGGAGAACTCTCTCTTGATGGTAGGATCAAGCCGGTCAGAGGGGTGATATCAATGGCGATTGTACTCTACAAACTGGGATATAAGAAGTTTATAATACCATTTAATAACCGTTTTGAGGCATCAGCAATTGACGGGATAGAAATTTACCCTGTTGAAAATATAAAAATGGCCATCGATGCTTTGAATGGCCGGATATCTCCTTTTAAGGGGGCGATTAAATCAGCTGAGGCAGATAATGATCTCTGCAATTTTTCGGATGTAAAGGGACAGGAGACTGCAAGAAGAGGGATTGAAATTGCCGCGGCGGGGAGGCACAATATTCTTCTTTACGGTGCGCCCGGTTCAGGGAAGACCATGCTTGCCAAGCGAATCCCATCTATTCTTCCTCTGCTTGAAATGGATAAAGCTGTAGAAACGACAATGATCCACTCTGCTTCAGGAGTGCTTCCCGACGGCGAGGGACTTATCCGCATTCCGCCGTTCAGGGCTCCTCATCATACGGCATCAGAAGCAGCAATTGTCGGAGGAGGAGTCAATCCCGGGGCAGGTGAGGTCTCTTTAGCCCACAACGGGGTCCTTTTTCTTGATGAATTTGTAGAGTTTCAGAATAATGTAATTCAGTCCCTCCGCCAGCCGCTGGAGGACCGGGAGATTACTGTGGCAAGAGCTGCCGGAACTGTGACGTTTCCGGCGGACTTTATGCTTGTTGCAGCGAGTAATCCGTGCCAGTGCGGTTACCTCTTCGATAACGATATTGAATGCAGCTGTCCGGCAGCTAAAATCGGCCGGTATTACCACAAGATCGCCGGGCCTGTTGTAGACAGAATAGATATAGAAGTACTTGTAAATCGGGTCCCGTATAAGGATCTTCTTGACTACGGGGAAAACGAGACGTCTGAGAGTATCAAATCCAGAGTAATGATGGCAGTGGAAATTCAGAATGAACGGTTTAAGGATTCTCCCGTATGTTTTAATTCCCGGATGGGAAATCGTGATATCCGCCGTTTCTGTAAAATCAATAGTGAAGATGAAGTTTTTTTTGAAAATGCCGTAAAAAAGCTGCATATTTCCGCTCGGACATTTTTTAAAATTCTTAAGGTGAGCAGAACAATCGCGGATCTGGATAAATCACGTGATTTAAAAAGAGTGCATCTTCTGGAAGCAATTTCATATAAAAATCTCTATAGAAATTATAAAATCTGATAAAACAATAAGTTATTTCGGGAGTTTAAGCCGTAAAGATTTATTAAAATATTTTGGAGAAGGTATAATTGTAGTAAATTTGATACGCATGTTAAAAATTACTACATTATTTAAACCGGAACTTCCTGCTGATATTAACGGAACTCTTATTCTGAAGAGTTTATGCTGAAATTCACTACATTATGTCCCATAATCCGCCAAATTATTGAACGCCAACCATAGTATTGTTTATAATTAAAATAATAATAATTTTAAGTTTAAAAAGGTTTGGCATATAATGTGCTTATATTATAAGTATCATTATGAAAATTATTGATAATGATACACATGGAGGAGGATTATGAGAGGGAACATTATTACATTTGGCGATCAGCAGTTGGATTTCAACCAGTTCTGCGAAAAAATTGAAAAATATGATATAGAACTCACAATGGGAGATGTAATCAGTATTCTCAAAGAAACAAAAGAGAAGAACCCGGCTCTTGTACCGGCAATTCTTAATGTAGTAAAAAACAGATATCACCTTAATCTTGCATTCTAAATTCAGCTATAATAAATAATAAATACAAATCCGCCTTTGTAATGAAGGCGGATTTTTTTATTTTAGGGCATTTAACTGATTTTTTATAGATTTTATAGAATTAAAGGAAAACAGCCGCTTTTAAAGCTGCGAAGTACATGCTTATGTAATATTTTTGCTGATCCTTTTTACATCAAAACCATTTTCCACCAGTGTTTCAAAAAGAGCCTCCAGCTGCTCCCCTTTGTCGCTGAATTTATATATAACTGAATCTTTATAAGAGAGAATATCAACTTTCTTTACTACAACAACTTCCAGCAGATCAACTTTGGTTTGTTCCGCCCTTCTTTCTTTTACTTCAGAAAAAGCGACTTTAGTAATATTTAGTTTTTTGAGAGCGTTCATAAACTCATCAAGTGTATTGAAATTTTTTTCTTTGGACATAAATATTTTTCCTTTTGCATATTATTAGATGAACAAAAAAGTTTCTTTTTCCTGTACGATGGGTGGCCTCAATGCGACTTTTACAGGAGCAACCCGCCTAAGATTCTGTTGAGAATTTATCTAACGGGATCGATGCTGATTTCATTATTAATAAAATTAATAATATAAAACCGGTAACCTTTTTTGTTATCTTTTTTATCCGTTGTGAAGGAGCATCCCGCATTAATATATCTTACTGAATCTTTTAATTTTGTACTATAATCTTTTTCTGATCCGGAAAATACTGCTTTGACTCTGTACTCAAGAAACAGTTTATGCAGATCCTCATCTTTTTCCTGTACTTTGACCTTTTTTTTATCGGGGAAGAGCTGATGATGAGCAAAAACAAATATTGCATTTGAATCACGGAATTCATTAAGGTCATTTTTCAGCCATTCAAGCTGTTCATCATCGATAAAGGATTTACCTGAATCGGATGAACTCAGGCAGATGAAATGTATTGATCCGTAGTTGAATGAATAGCCCGTTTTTTTCCCTGTAAGTCCGGAGTAAAGAGCTATGGAACCGTTATAGTAATCCTTTTCACCTGGAATTGTATAAACCGCCGTATTAAGACTTTTCAGCATGGGGAAAAAAATGTTTAACTGCCTTTTTAAATCCGATTCCAGAATTCCATCAGCTGCGGAGCCTCCATACAAAGCGTCACCTGTGTGAATAATAATCTGAGGTTTCCTGTTTTCAATCTCAGCTAAAACTTCAGGAAGATATTTTGTAAATCCGGAAAAAGGTGAAGCAGGAGATGTATTTCCTATAATGGCAAACCTCACTGACTCCGTAACAGGCTTTGCTGTCGAACAGCCAAGGGAAAAAATTCCCTGCAGGATAAGAAACAAAATTATCCTGCATAAGTATGGGGAAACTTTATCTCGCACCGGTTATATCCTTAAAAAATCTGTAGGATAGGCTTTGCAGATTTCTTTTACTTCAGCCTGAACTTTGGCCAGTACCGAATCATCATCTATGTTGCTGACTATCTGTATAATTAATTTTCCGATTCTTCTGAAGTCATCTTCTTTTAATCCTCTTGTTGTAAGAGCGGGGCTGCCAAGTCTTATACCGCTTGTAACAAATGGAGATTTATCGTCAAAAGGCACACCGTTTTTGTTGCATGTAATACCTGCCGCATCGAGCCTGTTTGCCGCATCTTTTCCTGTTACACCTTTGTTGCGCAGATCTATCAGTATAAGGTGATTATCAGTACCGCCGGAAACAAGTTTCAATCCGCCCGATAACAGAACTTCAGCAAGCGCTTTGGCATTTTTTACTATCTGTTTCTGGTAAACAGCAAATTCAGGCTGGAGAGCTTCTTTGAATGATACGGCTTTCGATGCTATGGTATGCATAAGCGGTCCGCCCTGTGTTCCAGGGAACATGAACTTGTTTACACTTGCCTCATACTCCGCATTACTGAGTATTACTCCGCCTCTCGGCCCGCGGAGCGTTTTGTGCGTGGTAAAAGTTACGAAATCAGCAACATTTACAGGAGAAGGATGTTCTCCGGTTGCCACCAGTCCTGCAATATGGGCTATATCTGCAATAAGTTTCGCTCCCGCACTGTCTGCAATTTCTTTAAATTTATTGAAATCTATAATCCGCGGATAAGCCGAGGCTCCTGCTATTATAAGTTTCGGTTTTGTTTCTTTCGCAAGTTTGTATAGTGCATCATAGTCAATCAGGTTGGTATCTTCAGTAACACCATAAGCCTTGACATTGAAATATTTTCCTGAAAAATTTACAGGGGAACCGTGTGAGAGGTGCCCGCCGTGAGAAAGATTCATCCCTATGTAAGTATCTCCGGCGTTCAGGAGAGACATCATTACCGCCATATTGGCCTGCGCACCGGAATGAGGCTGCACATTCGCCGCCTGGGCATTGAATAGCTTTTTAATCCGTTCTATAGCTAAGGATTCAACTCCGTCCGCATTAGCGCATCCGTTGTAATATCTTTTTCCGGGATATCCTTCGGCATATTTATTTGTAAGGGTGGATGAGGAAGCCTCAAGTACGGCCTTTGATACATAATTCTCTGAGGCAATCATTATCAGATTATCTTCCTGTCTTTTATCTTCAGCTTCAAGTATTCTGTAAAGATCAGGATCGGTTTTTTTCAGGTTGGGTTTATCAGACATTAAGTACCTCTTTATAGACATTTTTTCATTTTCCTGACGGAATAGATATATAACGGACTGCTTCAAATATATGTCAATTTAAAATTTTTGTTG
>DAONFJ010000084.1:0-15005 GCA_035403545.1 Spirochaetota bacterium | reverse complement strand
TGAAAAATTATTTTTAAGCCACGATTCTATATCTGCCGGATACTGCATTGCACCCATCTCAACAGGCGCAGGATTTATCTGCTCCCTGTTAACAATGAGTACCGAATTTTTATGAAGATATTCAATTTTTCTCATTGATTCAAGCAGTTCGAGGCTGACGACATAGTCAGCTCCTCCCTTCGGAATCAATGGCGAGAATATCTCTTTCCCGTAACGGATGTGGCAATCCACACTCCCGCCTCTCTGGGCCATGCCGTGAACCTCAGACTCTTTGATATCATAACCTTTTTTCTTTGCTACTTCCATTAGAACTTTACTTGCAAGGATAACTCCCTGACCGCCGACACCTGCGAATATTACGTTTTTCATATTATCCTCGCTTAATCAGAATACAACTACGTCGTGTTATAATTACAGAAGGTTCTTTAGCAGCAACCTCCTCCACTATTGTTTTTTCAAGAAGCTCAACATCGCGGGGATCAACCACTACAACGCGTTTTACTCCGCATGCCCTTGCTACCATTTCCAGATTAAGCTCATATGTCGGTTCGCCCATCAGGGTTAAGCCTGTCGCGGGGTTCTCCTGGTGCCCGGTCATCGCTGTAATTCTATTATCGAGTATAATAACGGTACCTGTACCCTTATTGTAAACGAGGTCAATAAGTCCTGTAATTCCTGAATGCATAAATGTCGAGTCACCTATAACAGCAACAGAATTTCTCGCCATTTCGTCACCTCTCGCCTTTTCAAAACCGAGATGCATGCCTATGCTCGCGCCCATACATCCCTGGGAATGCATTGCGGAAAATGGAGGGAGAGTGCCGAGAGTATAACAGCCTATATCACCATTAACAAGATAATCGAGCTTTTTCAGTATATTAAAGACAAAAGAGTGAGGGCATCCTTTACAGAGTCCGGGAGGACGTCCTGGAAGATCGCCTGTATACTGGGGAACCGGTTTAACAGCCTCTTTTTTGTTAAGAGCCAGGTCAACAATCTCCGGAGTAAGTTCACCGCAGATCGGAATTATATCCTTTCCGATAACTTTTATTCCAAGTGCTTTTACATAATCTTCGATGAAAGGGTCGAGTTCTTCAACAACATAGAGTTCCTCAACCTGTGACGCAAACTCTTTAATAAGCCTGTCGGGGAGAGGCCATACCATTCCGATCTTGAGTACTGAATCATCCGGACAAGTTTCTTTAACATACTGGTAAGCAACACCGTTTGTAATTATTCCGCGCTTTTTATTTTTCCACTCTATACGGTTAAGGCCTGAATCGCTGGAATAATCTTTCAGTTTAAGATGCTGTTCTTCAATAAAAGCATGTCTGAGCCTTGCATGAGCAGGCAGCATTACATATTTTTTCGGATTCCTGACAAAGTCTTTCAGAGGAACATCTTTTCTCTCTCCGATTTCGACAGGCCCCTGGGAATGAGCAATACGGGTTGTTATTCTTACAATTACAGGCCTGTCAAATTTTTCAGATATTTCAAACGCAAGTTTTGTAAACTCCTTCGCTTCTGCAGGACCTGCAGGATCAAGCATTGGAAGCTTTGCAGCGCGGGCTATATGCCTGTTATCCTGTTCGTTCTGAGAACTCCACGCGCCGGGATCATCAGCATTGACAATAACCATACCGCCGTTTACGCCGGTATAAGAAAAGGTAAAAAGAGGATCCGCGGCCACATTAAGGCCAACATGCTTCATAGTAGCAAGTGATCTTGCTCCGGCGATAGACGCACCGGCAACGACTTCAAGCGCCACCTTTTCATTCGGAGACCACTGGGCTTTTATATCCCTGAAATCTCTTGCTATAGTTTCAAGGATCTCGGTACTCGGTGTTCCCGGATAACCTGCAGCAACTCTGCACCCGGCTTCCCATGCACCGCGGGCAATTGCTTCATTCCCCAACATTACTTTTGAAGTCATTTATTTTCTCCAATTATATCAATCTTTCTTACAATATTATATCCCTTATCAATAAGCGCTTTCTTCGCAGTCTCGACATCCTCGAACCTGAATATCATTACAGCCTTACCGTCACGTTTTTCAGTAAAAGCGTACATGTACTCTATGTTGAGATTCATCTGGGCAAAAACATCCAGCGCGTTAAAAAGAGAGCCGGGCGTGTCATCAATCTCCAGAGCCAGAACATCCGTAATAGATGATGTTATATTCTGCTCCTTTAACACCCGGTACCCTTTATCAGGATCATTAACTATCATCCTCAGTATTCCAAAATCCACAGTCTCGGCGATAGTCAACGTTATTATGTTTATGTTTTCATCCGCTAAAACTTTAAGCACCCTCTGAAGATGCCCGGGTTTATTTGTCACAAATGCTGAAAGCTGGGTTACGTTCATACCGCATCTCCTCTATATTTTTCTTCTGTCAACTACTCTTACGGCTTTACCTTCACTTCTCGGTATAGTCTGAGGTTCAACCAGCGTGATCTTAGCCGAGATTCCAAGTGAACTTCTGAAACGATCAGCTATATTTTTAGAGAGGTTATTCATCACTTTAATTTCATCGGAGAATACCTTCTCATTTACTTCGACCATAACCTCAATATCATCCAACGAACCTTTTCTGTCAACAACGATCTGGTAGTGAGGTTCTGTTCCCTCAAATCCCATCAGCACAGATTCTATCTGGCTCGGGAAAACATTTACGCCCCTTATTATAAGCATGTCATCAGATCTTCCCGAAACCTTATCCATCTTTACAAGGGTTCTTCCGCACTTGCAGTTTTCGTGGTGTAAACGTGTAATATCGCGGGACCTGTACCTTATGCCGGGGAAGGCCTCTTTAGTGAGAGATGTATACACGATCTCTCCTTTTTCTCCTTCGGGCAGGACCTCTCCCGTATCCGGATTGATTATCTCTACATAAAAATGGTCCTCAAAAACATGGAGCCCGTTCTTCTCTGAACACTCAGCTGATACACCGGGTCCTATTACTTCGCTGAGCCCGTATATATCATATGCTTCAATTTTTAATCTCCGCTCAATTTCGGTTCTCATCCCCTCAGTCCATGGTTCTGCACCGAATACTCCGACTCTGAGTTTAGTCGATTCGATCTTGAAATCGGGCATATTCTTCTCAATAAAATCTGCAATATTAAGGGCATACGACGGGGTGGAACATAATACCGATGTACCAAAATCCTTCATCAGCATAAGCTGTCTCGGAGTGTTCCCGCCGGACATCGGAACAGTAAGCGCACCTAATTTTTCAGATCCGTAATGAAGTCCAAGTCCGCCGGTAAAAAGCCCGTAACCGAATGCGATCTGAATTATATCATTTTCAGAGACCCCGAATGAGACAAGGCTTCTTGCCACAACTTCAGCAAAAACATTAACATCGTTCTTTGTATATCCCACAACTGTGGCATTACCTGTAGTACCGGAGGAGGCGTGGACACGAACAACTTTGTTTAACGGGACCGCGAATAAACCATAAGGATAGCTATCTCTCATATCCTGTTTGGTAAGAAAAGGAATCCTTCTCATATCGTCGAGAGATTTAAACTGGTCAGGGTGAAAACCTGCAGCTTCGAACTTCTTTTTATAAAATGGTACATTATCATACGCGTGTTTTACAGACCACTTCAATCTTTCCAGCTGAAGTTCCTTCATTTTATTTACAGGCATGGACTCCATTTCTCTATTGAACATCTCTCTTCCTCTCATCTCTAAAAATACGTTAATTCAATATTTTTTATTTATGTATAATTAATCAAATATTATTTTATTTTTGTTCTGTGATTTTATCCGTCAGCGGCTGCAAAACTGAGTTTTGACCGGAATAAAGCTACTGCCGGTCTTTTAAGGGACTCCACCGTCCCTACAGCATAAGAATTACAATTTTTAAAACTGTCTCACACTGATTTTACGGCCAGAAATTCAATTAAATCAAAAATTTCCGCCTTTAACCGACTGTATCCCCGGAATTTGAATCTACAACTATTTTATTTCTTCCTGAATTTTTTGCCTTATAGAGCGCATCATCTACCCTGCGTATAAAATCTGTTGCTGATTCACCATACTTATATTGTGCTATCCCGAAGCTGGCAGTAACAGTCCTATTAACAGAAAAATTAAACTTTTCAATGGATTCTCGAATCCTTTCAATAAACTGCACAATAGACTTCGGGTCCATTTCCTCTACAATTATACAAAACTCCTCCCCTCCCCACCTTGCGAGAATATCCCTGGTCCTTATAAGCCGCTTTACAACTGCCGCAAATTCCTTAAGGACCATATCCCCCATGTTATGCCCGAAATCATCATTGACATTCTTAAAAAAATCAATATCAAACATAATCAGCCAGAGGGTCTCGCCTTTTTTATATTCTTTAACTATAGTGTTTAGAACTGTATCAAAAAAACGTCTATTGTAAAGCTCTGTCAGAGAATCCGTGGATGATATATAATTAAGTTTGTTTACTATATTCTTTTTTATTCCGATCTCTTCTATCAGAGTTTCGTTCTCCTGAAAAATTTCTGAAAAATACATAGCTATGATGAAAAAATGCCCGGCAAGAAAAATAAAAAAAACATAGTGACTCAGGCTCCCCGGGCCGGCACTCGTAAGGAAATAAATAATATCATTAATGAATACGAAAAATGCCGAGATCATAATAAAAAAATAAATTCTGGCTCCCTTCATTTTTCTTTTTACTGCTGAAAATACGGGGCCGGATATTACATAAATTGAGACAAGGATAATATATAACTGGAAAACAGGCAGGGCTGCTTTTACATAATAAACCGGAACAGCAAGGACATAGACAAGAGATGATAAACCAAAATATAAAAGCATCCGGTACAGAAAGCGGCTCTGGTCAACGTAATAAAGTTTAACAAAAAATCTTAAAAAGAAAATAAAAATCAGCAGAAAAGATACAAACTCAGCCTTCACAATAAGTTTGTATCCGAGAGGTTCAACAAGGGAGAATATAAAAAATGAATCAGAGAGAACAAAAATCCGGATCATGACCATAAAACAGATTAGAGAAATATATAAGTTTGAAGAAGTTTTCCTGAAATATAAATGAATTGTTAAATGAAAAATTATTACTATCGCAAGAGCGCCCAGTACAAAACTATTTAAAAAAGTATTGAAAATTTCAGCAGAATAAACAGCAGTCGGAGGGCCGATAGACACCGGGTAACATAATCCTCCGCGCCTGTCCTGGTAATTAACGATCTGTACAGTAAAAACGACTTCACCTTTGTCCGGAGTAAAATCAGTGACCGACATATATCCGCCTGTGAGAGATTCCTCAGCAGGTTCTTTAACCGTTCCTATCTCTGTAATTACAGTATTATCAGCCCATACTTTACAGATAGTTTTAACCCATTTGATCTTTATGGAATAGTTCATCCTTCCAGGAGGGAGGATCACCTTAAGCCTGTAAGTCCCGTACCCTCTGTCGTTCTGAATTTTATTCCAGTCACCGGGCACATGAAGAAATACAGGTTTGAATTGTTTGCCGTTACTTTTAAAATCAGAAGGAGAGAGCAGCCGGCCGGGATAAAACTCCCACTCTCCGTTAAGGTCAATAATTTCTGAAGTGTAGCCGTTTTTGCTGAGATCTGCAACACCTGATACAGCATATGAACTGGTGTTTTTTCGATTAGTGCATCCGGCTGAACATATCAGTAAAACAGCAATAAGTATAAAACAAAAAACTCCATGAATGTTTTTTTTTAGAGATATAAACTCTCTAAAGGCCATAATTTTACTCCAAATTTAATCTAAAGTAGATTAACTGGAATTATTATCAATACCTTTTTGTGAAACTGTTCAAAAATCGCATACCATAATGATTCATATCACGCAGGATGCTGATGGAATATATTTCACAACCGGTTTTTAATCAGTTATCTTTTTATAATGGACATAAAAATGTTAATATTTATTTTGATTAATCAGATGATTTCAGGCAGATGATCCTTTGAATTTTTTATTCAAATATCTTCGCGAAAAAGCAGAGGGTCAGAATCAGGAGAAACCAGTTCTAATCATAACAGTAAATCAGGAGAAAACAGATGGCTCTTTTTACAATAGACAGCAGTAAATGCAAAAAAGACAGACTCTGCGTAATGGAATGCCCTATGCAGATAATATTAATGAAAAGCAGCGACGACCTTCCCGAACCTGCCAGAGCAGCTGAAAAATTGTGTATAAACTGCGGACATTGTGTTGCAGTATGCCCCACAGGCGCTTTCAGCCTGAATACAATGAAAGCGGAAGAATGTGAAGAGATTAAACCCGACTGGAATCCCGGGAAAGATGTTATTGAAAACTACATGAAGGCAAGACGTTCCGTCAGAAAATTTAAAAAAGTACCCGTAGAAAAAGACAAACTTCAGCAGATGATAAATATGGCCGCGTATGCGCCGTCAGGCCACAATTCACGCCCGGTTGAGTGGACAGTTATCAGCGAAAAGGAAGGAGTAAAAGAGATCGCCGCGGTTGTAATTGACTGGATGAAAAACATGCTGGCCGAAAATCCCGACATGGCAAAAATGTTCCATTTTGATATGATAACAAAAGCATGGGAAATGGGAATAGATACTGTTACTCACAATGCGCCATCCATTGTAATTGTTCATGGTAAAAAAGCTAACCCTATGGCTTCCCAGGCGTGCACAATTGCCCTTTCGCATCTGGAACTTGCAGCTCCATCACTTGGTCTCGGCTGCTGCTGGGGAGGATTTGTTACATGGTGCGCAATGGCATGGAAACCTTTGAGAGAGAAACTGGATCTCCCCGAAGGTAATGTACTGTTCGGTACAATACTTATTGGATACCCATTGTTTAAATATTACAGAGTTCCGAAGAGGGAATCGATAATTCACTGGAAGTAGAAATATTCTATTGAACTATAAAAGAATAAGATTCACAGCAGGACAAGGGGTTGAAACCCCTTGTCCTTTTTTATTTTAACACATAATATAACCTGGATTATTTCGGCCTTCCAATGAATGCGGGCTGCCATGCATTGCTGATATAACGTATAAGTGACCCATCGTCAAGATTGTAGAGTCTTATCTGACCGCCAAGATTCGATCCGGCGTAAATTCTGCCGTCCGGAGAAAAGCTGAAATAATCAACAGCACCTGCTCCTGCAACAGTAATTGTATTGCTTGAAATTACTGAATCACCATCAAGATGAGTTAAATATAAAGTGTTCAGGTCGCCATTAGTCATTCCTGCGACAGTGTCAGTGTCCGGCATGAGTGATGCTATACAGTCATACCCGAAAGATGCATTTATCACCATAGTAGAACTCCCGGTTAAAAAATTATATCTCATTAAATTACTGGAACCATCTTTTGCATAAAGATAAGGTTCGTTTATAGACATTGTAATTATCATTGGAACAGTAATAGCTATTGAATTTGCCAGGACACCATCGGAATTTATAATCACAAGGTTTCCGGAATCTACAAATCCGATGTATTTACCCGATGGCGATACTGACAAAGTACTTACAAATGTTGTCGCAGTGTAAATTCGTCTGAAGCCGGTACCATCGGTATTGATAACACAAACAGAATGTAGCGGTCCGGATTCTGTTAAGCCAAAATAAATCTTATCTGCAGCAGGAGAAGAACTGATTGAATAGATGCTGGCTGCTAAAGGAATACTATATATTGATTCAGCATCCCCACCTTTTACAGTATCAATAATGATTTCATTCGACATCATATCTATATAAGCAAACTTTCTGTCCTCGTCATATTCACGGGTACAAGCCGCAGATAGCAGCATAAGAGCCGCTGCAAGACAAACAATTACATATTTCTTGAAAGTTTCCATATAAGACTCCTTATTAAAAACTCTTACAATGAATTTTAAAACTTTTGCAATTATAATTTACATGGAATCCACTTTTCATTCCGGAGAGCGGGGCCGAAAGTGTAAGATCAATAGTTCTCACCGATCCAGCTCATTATACTTTTTAAAAAAAAGAACCAGCATATAGTTCTTCCATGAAAATTTTACTTTCCCCAGTTTCTTAAAAGGAACCGCTTCCTTCACTTCATTATAATTAGATATATAAAATGACGAGATTGGAGGGAGTATTCTGCCGCGGCTGACAGGATAGATCGTTTCATAAGTAGTATCTTTTGACGGTATCTCCATCGTAAAATAACCGTCTACGTCCTTCAAATTAAAAGTTTTGCGTGCCAGAAGATATTTATATTTTATTGAAGCATCATCAATGCAGATATTCTTAAT
This sequence comes from Spirochaetota bacterium, assembly GCA_035403545.1. Lineage (GTDB taxonomy): Bacteria > Spirochaetota > UBA4802 > UBA4802 > UBA5550 > WRGT01. Next base: position 6,745 of record DAONFJ010000084.1, on the reverse strand, counting down.
GCTTACCAGCGGCGAGATTACTGCGAAAAGAGTAAATACGACAAAAAGCGGAACTGCAATATAAAATTCAGGATCGCTTAAACTGATCTCTCCCGAAACAAACAAAGGGGACATTTTCCAATATGCAATTCCCGATACTGCAATCAGAAGTATATGCAGAAACAGCGCAAGTATGGAAAACTCACCCTTTATAGTCATACTTATTTTCTATTCCGGTATTTTACCTTCCTTCTTCTCATTGTCCCAGAATGGGGAGATTGTAAGGAGCGTATCTATTACTTCCGGAAGCACTCCCAGCGTATAATCAATTTCATCTTCAGTTGTATACCTGCTGAGGCTGAACCTTATTGATCCGTGAATTTTTGAGAATGGAAGATTCATCCCGCGGAGTACATGTGACGGCTCCAGCGAACCGCTTGAGCACGCAGACCCGGTCGAGATATAAACTCCCTGTTTGTCGAGGTACAGAAGAATGGACTCCCCCTCAATAAATTCAAAAGAGATATTGAGCGTATTCGGTGTACGCGGAGCATTAAGTCCGTTTACAGTTGAAGTCTTTATAGTTTTAAGAATATTTTCCTGAAGTTTGTCTCTGAGCTTTGCAACTCCGGCCATATCTTTAAGATGAGAAATCGCCATCTCGGCAGCCATACCCATTCCTACAATTCCGGGGATATTCTCAGTTCCAGGCCGCCTGCTCTTTTCCTGATGTCCTCCGAAAATCAGCGGCCTCATTCTTGATCCTTTTCTTACATAGAGCGCGCCTACACCTTTCGGGCCATGAAACTTATGTGCTGAAATTGAATAAAGGTCGCAGTTAAGCTTCTGCACATCAACTGGAATTTTACCCGCCGCCTGAACTCCGTCTATATGAAAGATTACACCTTTTTCTTTAAGAAACGCACCGATCTCCTCTACGGGCATGATAACACCGGTTTCATTATTCGCATGCATTATTGATACAATTGCTGTTTCCTCGGTAACCGAACTTTTCAGATACTCAAGATCAACAACACCTTCACGGTCAACAGGAACATAAGTTACCTTATACCCCTCTTTCTCCAGCTGCTTGCAGAGATTCAGTACTGCCGGGTGTTCAACAGTTGATGTTATTACATGTTTTTTATCACGGTAGTACGAGGTAATTCCGCGTATAGCGAGGTTGTCGCTTTCAGTAGCACTTCCCGTGAAAGTTATCTCAAAATCATTCTCCGCGCCAAGAAGCTGCGCCACCTGATGTCTCGCATGCTCCATGTCTTTAGCGACCTTTCCTCCGAACGAATGCATACTTGAAGCATTGCCGTACTTCTCTTTATAAAAAGGGAGCATGGCATCAAGAACCTCAGGCGCCAGCATTGTAGTAGCATTATTATCGAGATAGACATCTCTTCCCATATATATCACCTATACGTGTTTAATAACAATAGTTTTTGAAACAGACTTGCGGAGCTCTTCCTGTACAAAATTCTCTAACGTCATGGAAGCGGTCATACAGTGAGAACACGCGCCCATAAGACGGACCGAAACCTCGTCTCCATTGATATCTACAAGTTCAATGTCGCCGCCGTCACGTCTAAGTCCCGGGCGGATAACATTATTGATTACCTCTTCAACTTTTTTCATCTTCTGCATATTAGTAAGAGGTTCGTCGCAGCATCTGTCAGCCTTTGTACTGCACCTGCTCATTTCCTCTTCTATTATATCTTCAATTTTGGGGATACATGTACCGCATACTGTACCGGCGCCTGTAAGTGCCATCATATCATCGATGTTTGTTATACCTTTTGTATGAACAGCTTCACGTATTTCAACATCAGTAATGTTCAGACAGTGGCAGATTATCTCACCGGCAGGTTCATCCTCCACTGGCGGTTTCTCGCCTCTGTAATCTGCAATTGCATTAGTCAGAGCTTCAGAGCCCATTACCGAGCAGTGAATCTTCTGATCAGGAAGCCCTCCGAGATAATCAACGATGTCCCTGTTTGTAATCCGCTGAGCCTCTTCAATAGTCTTGCCTTTAACCATTTCGGTAAGCGCAGATGAAGATGCAATTGCACTTCCGCAGCCGAAGGTTTCAAATTTCGCATCTGTAATTATTCCGTCAGCAACCTTTATATAAAGCGTGAGAGCATCTCCGCATACAACACTCCCGACATAACCTACACCGTCAGCATCCTCAATTTTGCCCACATTCTTCGGATTTGTATATAAATCCTTAACTTTTTCAGTATATTCCCACATATGCTTTCCTCTAAAAAATTTAATATCTGCATCTTCTTAAAATTCAAAAAGCCGCGATTAAGAATTTCCTCAAATGCTCAAATAACTATAGTCTAAGTCAACAAATTTCTTTGATAGTTACAGTTATTTTTAAACTCACTTTATGGCCGCAAGACCGGGCGGAGAACCAGTGACAGGCAAGATTTGCTTTCAAATCCATTTTGCGCCAGCTCTGCTAAAACCGCATTTAAGAATGAATATATCATATTTTATTGTATAAAGTGATTATTTTCTATAATTATTATCAGATAACACTACAGATGTTTCCATCTGCCTCTTGGGGATTTTCCAGTACTTTCCAAGAAGCCTGTCCTTTTCCTCACGGGAAACAATATTGAAGCCATGCTTAACATAAAAACTGATAGCCCACGATGCCGTTTCCCAGGTGCCGATTAACAGGGTTTTATCTGATTCTTTCATTAAAAATTCAAGGAGCTTACTCCCTATACCTTTCCCCCTTTCACTGGTCCTGACATACGCATGACGGATCAGTTTCACATCACCTTTATCCTGAATTCCCATTACTCCGGTTATACGGGTTTTATCACAATAACAGTAAAAATTAACTCCATCATCAATCTGTTCTAATAATTCGCTTTCAGGCATATAAGGTTCATGCCATCTATCTTCAGGAATAATTCCCTTATAGGCAATGGATGCATCATTTATTATTTCATAAATAGTATCAAAATCATCCTGTGCTGCTGCTCTGATCATAAATAGCCTTCTGATAAAAATGGTTCCGGTATTCAACTACCTCATAAATGCAAAGTTCAGATTTCTGCCTTTATCTCCGAATCTATGTGAAAAAAAATCTTTGTGATTTATCCTGTTGCAAATTTGAGAATTAGAGATATTCTCCGCAGCAACTCCCTCCTTTTTAAGAGAACGTTCAACAGCGCGCCAGAGATCAACATATAGTTTCCCATCTTTTGTTATGGTCTCTTCGGGAAAATGGCATGCGACATCTTCATTAACTTCATACGATTCAGGCCCGATCGAAGGAAGTATAAAAGCTCTTATATTTGCGGGGTCAGAGCCGTATAAATATACCATATCCCTGACGCATTTACCCGGTATATTGAGCATGGCACCTTTCCAGCCCGCATGTACAGCACCAAGGACTTCCTCTTTCGGATCATATATAAACACAGGGACACAATCTGCGGTTCTTATAACAAGGACAATTCCCTTTATAGCAGTAATAAGGCCATCAGCCTCCCCGTATGCAGGGAGATCACTAGAAGGTTCATTTACAACATGAATAAGCATATTTCCGTGGACCTGATCGAGCATAATTATTTTTCGGCTTTCAATACCGGTAATACCGCTTATAATCCTTTTTTCTGCAGATCTTGTCTCTTTATGGGCAGAATCATAATCAACAGAATTAATCTCTCTTCCGGCTGTCCCCGCATAAAGGCCATTCAGCCCGGAATTGATAATATAATGTCCCGTATCATATTTCAGTAATTGATTCATACATTCAGAAGTCAGGAAGAGATATTTTTAGCAAGAATTTTTTGTCAGAGCCCGGGGTAAAATGTGCTCTCATTTATCAATGCAGAGATATATGTTCATATTGAATTTACAGGTACCGCCCTCTCTTTTTCATTCAAAGAGAGGCGAACCGGCAGTTATTTTAAAAGGTTATTTATTTAAAGAGATATTACCTGTAGGATATTCTCTTTAAATTACTCCGTACGACTAATCTTGAAATTATGATAGAAATCTCATAAATTATCATCAGAGGTACACCCACCATTGCCTGTGACAGCGGATCGGGCTGGGGAGTGATAACAGCTGCGATAATCCATATTATAACGATTGCATATTTTCTTTTTCCGCTCAACATTGCAGGAGATACTATTCCCATCCGTGTCAGAACAAGAATAATAACAGGAACTTCGAAAAGAACTCCCATCGAGAGGCTGAAGAAAAGTATAAAACCGAGATAGTTATCTGCTCCTATTGTGCTGAGCATATCCTTCCCGACAAAGCTGAGCATTACCTTAATTGCAGCAGGAAGAAGAATGAAAAAGACGAAGGAAACTCCGGCATAAAAAAGAATCACTGCTGCAATAATCGTAATCCTGGAAAACATCCTGTTGCTTTTATTAAGCGATGGAACAATTATACTCCATATCTGATATATAATAATCGGGGCGAGTATGAACAGCGCTGCGGCAACTGAAATTTTAAATTTGAGCATAAATCCGCCCATGAGGGTAAATATATTAAGCCTGTTGCCTGATTCAATAAACGGTTTATTTATGTAATACAGCAATATATCTGAAAAATAAAAAGCTATAGGCGTTACAATAATGAGCAGCAGCAGAGTAACTAATAATTTCGATCTGAATTTATCGAGAAAACCTGTCACGTCAAAGGAGCTTTCCTCTTTCTTTGAAGATACAGCTGTTTCTGATTTATTTTCTGCTTTTTCAGGAATTTTTTCTATCGCAGATTTTTTCACAGCAGGTTTTTTTGCTGTAGGTTTCTTAGCTGTGGTTCCTGTTTTTTTATCTTTCTTTTCCAAATTAAATCACCCGCCACGGAATTATATTTATATATTTAATATAAAGCTTTCAGATTTCAGTTTGAGGATTTGAATTATCTGCCAGTTATAATGATCATATTCTCAACGATTCAGACATAGCTGATAGTTGAATTAAAATCGATTTATTTGAAAGAATGGGAGTTAAAAAAAGCAAGAAGATTTTACAGATGCCGGAAGTAAATCCGCCTGAACCTCTCACGAACCGCTCTGTGAGATTTGCGGAATTTTTCCTTCCGCTGCCCTGATCACCCTGAAATTTCTGCCGGAATAACATAAAATTAATTTGCTCACTTTTAAATCTGGTCTTTATTAAGCAGTGTTATAAAGAGCCTGGCGAGACGCTTCATATGAGTAACACCCTCCTCCCTTGTCCTGTCGGGATATTTGCCGAATGTAAAAACAATTCCGTTTAAAACAGAGAATATAAGATGCGTTAGCGGCCTTATATCTTTAACATTTGTCTCTTTTGCAAGGATCTGATCGAAAGTAGTAAAAAGTTCCCGGGAAATAGCCTTCAGCTGGTCAATCGATTCCTGTGACTTGAATTTTCCGTCCATGACACAGTGCTGGACAATACGCATATAATCGTAATTATCAATCATCTCTTCCATGTAACGTTCAGCCACTTTGTCGAGTGAAACATTTCCGGAATTAAGCAGATCATTCATAATATCTACCGCGCGCTGAAAACCGCGAAGGGAAACCTCAACGTAAAGGGTCTCCTTGTCGGGAAAATAAGTATATATCGATCCCGGAGAAATTCCTACTTCTTTAGCGAGATCCCTCATATTAACATCATCAAAAGGTTTTGCGGAAAAAATCTTCTCAGCTACATCAAGAATAAGATTCTTTCTCTGTTCTTTTTCATGCTCTTTAAGGTCAGTGAATTTTTTTGATTCTAACATATCGATCCTTATTGCATAACTTTCCGTTGAGGCTCTGACCCCGCAAACGGGGTCAGAGCCTTAACGCTCATTATATAAACCTTTTCACTAAAAATATGGCAAGAGAAAATTATTTTTCCAATAAATTTGATTTATTTCAATAAATACAATTTGACAATTTAAACCTAATTTATTATACTAAACAATGTTCAGTACGAAATACGCCGTTTAAGGAAGAGCAGAATGAAGATACATACAATAAAAGGATATATAAACAATCTCTTTATTGCGGAATATGAACATGGCCTCCTGCTCCTCGACGGGGCATCCCCTGCCGACCTGCCTGTAATTGAAAAATTCTGCACTGATACACTTAAACGCCCTGTTTCTGACATCAAACTCGCTGTAGTTACACATATGCACCCTGACCATTCAGGTGCGGCACCTCTCCTTAGAAAAAAATATGGCATCCGTATTGCTGCTTATAAAAATATCGATAACTGGTACAAAGGCCCTACCGGATGGTTTCAGCATGTTCTGGATTGCCTTATGGCGCAGATTGTGGCAGTCAGGCAGGATACCAGAATTCATAAAGTATTCAGCCAGCGTATTACTAAACCTGATTTTCTCGTAAATGAAGGAGATGTCCTGCCATATTTTCCGGAATGGCAGGTTATATATACACCGGGACATACTGCGCATGACATTGCGGTATTTCATTCAGGGAAAAGAATTCTCTACTGCGGTGACAGCATAATTGTGGTAAAAAACCGTTTTTATCTTCCCCTGCCTGTTATATTTAAAAATAAAATGAAAAAATCATATAAAGAACTGGCTTCGCTCGGCGCTTCCACAATTCTTATACCGCACGGAAATACAATACACACAGATGACAGCCGCGATATATTCAGGGAGATGATTTCACTCCTCGATGAACCGCCAAACAGGCTGAGGCGCCGTGTGCACTACTTCTCGGTATGGTCACCGGATATATGGAAGCCTACAGTGCGCAAGCTGTTAT
>DAONFJ010000083.1:0-15108 GCA_035403545.1 Spirochaetota bacterium | reverse complement strand
TTAACCCAACGGTTTTCAAGACCGCCTCCTTAGACCACTCGAACAACTCTCCGAGAGCAAATCTATTTAAATTAGGTTCTGTGTCAAATAAAAAAATTTAAAATAATCTTTTTTATAGGGACGGCACAAAAAATTCATTTTTTAGAGCAGGATGATTAGTATCAGAAAATTTTATGTGTGGAAAGAGAATAACGTGTTTTAAGTTCATTTCACGGCAGATGGAAGATTAACTGCACACCCTCTCCATTATAGCTAACATCTACCCTCATTTTTAGAATAATATAAAATGTTTCTCCAACTAGATCTTTAAGCCCCCGCACCCCCGGAGGGGGCAAGGCACTTTGGATGGCTGACTTAAAGACATTATCATCAGATATTTTTATTTAAAAACAAAATTTTAATACTTTTCTTTGCCCCCTCCGGGGGTGCGGGGGCTTAAAGGTTTTGTACAGAATATTTGATTGCTACCTTAAATGTGTGTAGTAGTGAGCTATAATGGAGAGGGTGAGACCGTTAGATTTCGATGCACTAAATAATCTGAGTCCCCACACCTGTATCTGTAAAAATTTCAAGAAGAACTGCATGTTCTACTCTTCCATCAATTATATGAGCTTTTTTTACTCCGTTTTTAACTGCTTCAACACAGCAGTTCACTTTAGGGATCATCCCTCCCTTAATCTGGCCTGATTTAATATGGCCCGCTATATCATCTGAATTAATTGAAGAAACCAGTGAACCGTTGAGCATCACCCCTTCAATATCCGTCAGTAGTATAAGCTTCTCGGCCTTCAGTGCTTCAGCAATTTTGCCGGCTGCGATGTCAGCATTAATATTATACGTTATTCCTGCGGCATCCGCGCCGATCGGGGCAATTACAGGAATAAATTTGTCTTTCTCCAGAATACGTATTATTTCAGGATTAACCTCTTCCACAGTACCGACAAGTCCGATATCAACTTTTTCGCCCTTCTCGTCATGGTACAATTTCCTTGCAGTGATAAGGCCCGCGTCTTTGCCGGAGATTCCCACAGCTTTACCTCCGGCTATATGTATATTGTTCACAATCTCTTTATTAACTTTTCCGACAAGAACCATTTCAACAATATCCATCGTGGCTGAATCTGTAACACGCAGTCCGTCAACAAATTCACTCTTTATACCAAGCTGTTCAAGCAGACTGCCGATCTGGGGGCCGCCGCCATGTACAATAACAGGATTAATCCCCACAAGTTTAAGAAGAGCCATATCCTTTGCAAAAGAAAGCCTCAGTGCTTCATCAGTCATCGCGTGCCCGCCGTACTTCACGACAACTGTTTTTCCGCTGAACTCCCGGATATACGGGAGAGACTCAATGAGTGTATTAACTTTTTCTATGGACTTTATCATCTGATGCTCCGGAAAATATAATTATAAGTTCAAAATACAAATGACAGAGAATCTTTTACAGTACAAGTAATTTTTGATCAGGATTAAAGGATTGTCAGAATTTCAGAATCAAATTATTACCCGGATTCAGTAAAAAATTTTCTCTCTCTGCATCATGGAAATTCACTGAGTCTTTAATCCTGATCAAAAATTAAATATATCTTTACTTTTTATTAATTAAAAATTTATTAAATTTCATTATATTAATAAAAAAGAAAGACGATCTGCACTTCAGGAGGGAGTATGATTAAGTTCGAGGGTTATGATGAGGTTATTGAACGTGTTTACAGATTTAATCAGGAACATGTTTTTCAGTACTGGGACAAACTTCTTGATTCTGAAAAACTTGAACTCCTCGATGATCTTTCAGGAATAAACTTCCAGCTTCTTAAACAGATATACTCTCATACCGGTGAAGATGAAAAAATTGAATTCTCACCTGCACCGTTTATTCCTCTTCCTGTTAATGAAAAAGATAAAATATTATTCGGAGAGGCTGCAAGGATAGGAGCATCTCACATAAGCGGTGGAAAAGTCGCAGCATTCCTTGTTGCGGGAGGCCAGGGGTCGAGACTGGGATTTGACGGACCTAAAGGAAAATTTCCTATCGGGCCGGTGTCCGGTAAAACACTTTTCCATTTTCACGCGGAGAAAATAAAAGCATCTGAAAAAAAATACGGTGCATCAATACCGTTTCTTATAATGACTTCACGCGACAACCATACCGAAACCGAAATCTTTTTTAAAAAACAGAACTTCTTCGGGCTTGATCCGGCGAATGTGCATCTCTTCCCGCAGAATATGATCCCGTCACTTGACCTCAGCGGAAAACTTATCCTGTCAGAAACAAACAGAATATTTATGAATCCGGACGGACATGGCGGAAGCCTCACCGCACTCCGGACTTCAGGTGCGTTAAAGAAGCTCCAGGAACTTAAAATTGAAACTCTGTCGTATTTTCAGGTAGATAATCCGCTGGTGAAAATTATAGATCCGGTATTCATCGGATTTCATGTAATGAACCAGGCCGATATTTCAAGCAAAGCATTAAAAAAATTATACCCGGAAGAGAAGACCGGAATATTTGTCCAGTTCTCAAACGGTACCCCCGGTATTGTGGAATACTCGGATATGCCGGAGGATAAAATATTCGCGAAAGATCCGGATGGCGGGATTCTCTACTCTGCTGCAAATCCGGCGATACATCTGTTCAGCATATCTTTCGTTTCAGAGCTGACAGATTCAGGCAGTATATCTCTCCCCTATCATATCGCGAAGAAAAAAATTACAGCTGTGATTGACGGCAGGCATAGTGAAATTGCCGGGTACAAATTCGAAAAATTTGTGTTTGACGCTCTGCCGCTTTCCGCAAAAAATGTGATTCTGGAAGTCTTAAGAGAGGAGGAGTTTGCTCCTGTAAAAAATGCTTCAGGCCAGGATTCTGCTGATTCAGCAAAAGAACTGATGACAGCGCTTAACAGAAAATGGCTGGCATCGCGGGGCATATCTGTTCCGGCATCAGTCAGAGAAGTGGAGATATCACCACTGACAGCTCTTTCGCCGGAGGATCTGCCGGAGGGGATTGTCGTACCTGACAAAGAAAAAGTTTTAATCGCGTAAAGCGAATTTAACTTAACGGCTCTTCGAAAAATTTTGGGAGCTGTTTGAGAATTCATAATTTCTCACATGAGTATATTGGCAGCTATTATAAGCGGAATCGGATTTAATCCATAAAAAATTAATTCTAATTTATTAAAATAATTCAAAGTCCCTCTCCGGGCGATGTGCCGGGCCTTTCGAAGCGGGATTTAGGGGGCTATTTCAAATGTCATACATAACAATTCTGGGAATTTCTGCAGGACTCGCCATGGATGCCTTTGCAGTTTCAATATCTTACGGCTGTACACCGAAAAAAATTCCGTTAAAACATATTTTAATGATCGCATTTTCTTTCGGCGCGTTTCAGGCGTTTATGCCTGTAATCGGCTGGAATGTGGGGAGATTCTTTACTGATCTTATAAAAAATTATGATCACTGGGTTGCCTTCTCCCTTCTGGCATATATAGGACTGCGGATGATAATCGAAGGATTCAGAAAAGAAGAGAGTGATGATGCAAGTTGCGGCATTGATGATCACATACTTGATCTCAAACGGCTTTTTGTCCTTTCTGTTGCCACAAGCATTGATGCTCTTGCAGTAGGATTAAGTCTTTCTCTCCTGGGATACAGCATTACAACTCCTGCCGCAATTATCGGGATTACAACATTTATTTTCAGCTACATCGGAGTAAAAATGGGATGCAGGCTTCACATGATTCTGGGAAAGAGAGTTGAGATTTTCGGAGGAATAGTCCTTATCATGATCGGAGTAAAAATTATGCTGGAGCATATGTAGCAATATAAAACTGATTCATTAAAAACTTTTCAGGTCAATGAGATACCCTGCCGGAATTCACAAAATATAATTCCTGATTCAACAGGCCCCGTAATAAGAGTAGAACTCCGGCAAGCCGGTCTTATATTATATAATAAGGACGGTTAATGACAACGGTTGATTCGGATGGCATGGATCCGGATATGAAATGATTGACTTTTCCTGCTTGTATTATTCATTTAGATTAAATGAGACATCAGGTTATTTTTATAATTTCCGGAATATCCCGTTTACAGGATGAATGCCTGCATAAATCAGTTGAGTTTCAATGCATCGCGTTATTATGAAAAAGGCAATTTTATGAAAAAAACCAAATCACCCCATATGCTCGGCAGCGGCAGTATCGGAAAACTACTGATTGAATATTCTCTTCCTGCAATTGTTGCGATGACGGCAACCTCTCTATATAATATCATAGACAGGATTTTTATCGGGCAGGGAGTCGGGGCGCTTGCGATTTCAGGGCTTGCCCTTACTCTTCCGCTGATGAATCTCGGCGTAGCACTGGGAGCGCTTGTCGGTGCAGGAGCATCAACTCTCGTTTCCATACGGCTCGGCGAACGTCGTGATGAGGATGCGTCCCTTATACTCGGAAATACGGTCGTTCTGAATCTCATAATAAGCACGGCCTACTCCATATTTACACTGATATTTCTGGATGAAATCCTTTTCATTTTCGGTGCAAGCAGCGCGACGCTTCCTTTTGCCAAAGAATTTATGCAGATAATACTCGCTGCGAATGTTCTCCTGCATTCATATATGGGGCTTAACAGTATAATGCGCTCATCCGGTTATCCCGCAAAAGCCATGATAATAACACTGGCAACTGTGGGAATAAATCTTGTCCTTGCGCCTGTTTTTATATTTATCTTCAAATGGGGAATTCGGGGTGCCGCGTTTGCCACGGTAATAGCCCAGTTTGCCGGTCTTGTGGCAGTGACAGTCCACTTTATGAAAAAAACCAGTTTTCTGCATTTCATGAAAGGGCATTTTAAACTGAAGGCTGACATCATCGTCGCCATATTTGCAATAGGGATGTCTCCATTTGTCATAAACCTCTGTGCCTGTCTTATAGTAATCATCATGAACCTCCAGTTAGTAAATCATGGCGGTGATTACGCGGTTGGAGCTTACGGAATAATCAATTCGGTACTCATGTGCGCAGTGATGATTGTACTGGGGCTTACACAGGGGATGCAGCCCATCGCCGGATACAATTACGGCGCGCGCCTGTTCGGCAGGGTAAACACAGTGTTCCGGTACACGGTAATAACCGGAATATGCATTACCACAACAGGATTTATCCTGGGAGAAGCATTCCCCCGCCAGATTGCTCTTGCATTCACCGGCAGCAGCGAACTTGTGAATATTACAGTTCCGGGGATGCGGATAGTTATGCTGATGTTCCCTCTCGCGGGATTCCAGATTGTCACATCAAATTTTTTCCAGTCAATAGGGAGAGCGAAAATTTCAATATTACTTACGTTGTCACGCCAGGTAATCTTTCTCATTCCGGGGCTTCTGATTCTTCCGGGTTTCTTCGGCCTTGCAGGAGTCTGGGCTGCCATTCCTTCTGCGGACTTCTTCTCATCGTTCATGACATTAATAATACTGAAGAACCAATGGAGCGGTATATCTCATGAAACTGCGGATTAATCAACAGCCGGCGGCATAAGTTCCTGCTGCTATTGGAGTAAAAAATTATCTCTTACGTGACGGGTACCTGAATAAAGGAAGAGTGCCCGTGAGGCGGTCTACAAACGATATCTCCCCTTTAAATGGAATCCGGTTTTCTTTAGTAATCTCGTCACTCCGCAAGTTCATATGAGCGGGGTATAGAAACCGGAACTCCATCTCCATAAGTTTATGTGCAGAATCAACCTGAGCTTTCCGGTCATAAAACACAGGGACCATTCCCACTGTACTATTTCCGAAAAGAGAAAGGCCGCATCCGGAAAAAAGCGACATACTCTCACTGTGAAAAAAAGATGTATGCCCCGGAGTATGTCCCGGTGTATGAATAAAATCCATTCCCATATGTTTCAGCGGATTGTCTTTCATTGACTGTGAGAGCTTTACAAGTTCGAATTCATTTTTTGCGGGAAGTTTACCCGGCTTATGATAAACCGGCAGTTTGATCAAAGGATGAATTTTCAGAAAATCTCCTCTCTGGTTCAGAAATATCTCTGCATCAAGCTGATGCATAAACACTTTGACCGGTCCGCCGCCGGCCGCAGATACAAGCGAAACAAGCTCCGCAAGGCCGCCTGTATGATCTTTATGCCAGTGAGTGATGGCGATACCGGTTATATCTGCCGGATTCAGTCCATGATATTTTATAGAATCAAAAATAATTTTCCCGCTGCCGGGACCGCATGTATCTATTACCAGAATTTCCGGACTGTCTGCATTTTTAATTATAAATGACCTTGTGGGGAATAATGATATATGATTAAGCCATGTACCGCGGACTGAATAAATTCCTTCATTTAATTTTATTGTATCATTCAGGATTGGCATTTTAGACTCTCACTTTGTTTTTTCAGAAATATTCAGATCAAAAATATATTAGTCATGAATGATCTTCAGATGCATCAATAATTCCGCCGTTTACAAATACTTTATAAAAACTGATATTACCCGAACCTGGAGTAATTGAATTCCACTCGTCGGTCTTAAAGTCAATTCTGACAACAGAAGACTTCTTCATATTTATATCTGAAGAAGAACTGCTTATATATTTTATAAAATCACTCAGCAGAGGATTATGCCCCACGATCATGATAGATGAAATCTTAGTGGAACAATTCAGTATCAGCGGAATAATATCATTAACTTTTTTTGTTTCATATAAAATATCTTCTGTCACAATATCCGTTTCAGGATACCCGAATGTTTTGGCTATAATACACGCGGTTGTCTTTGCCCTTAATGCCTCGCTGGTGATTATAAGATCCGGCCGGCATCCGGTTTTTTTAATGTATTCCGCCATTGCTGCGGATCTGGCCTTCCCCTCCTCCGTAAGCTTTCTGCAGTAGTCAAGTTCCAGACCTCCCTCTTCACTGTCTCCGTGCCTGAAAAGATATACAGTTTTCATCTTTAATATCTCCTTAAAATATTTTTTGTAACCGCATAAGCCCGCTCCGGCAGAATAACTTTCTCAGCCGCTGAGATCCTGAAAAAATAATATAACAGCCTTATAATAATTATATACTATCCGTATCGCGGCTTCAAGCAGCAATAAAATTTAATAAAGTTGTAGAAAAAAATTATCTGTTTTTTATCTTCTTACTCAATAAAATATGTTTAAATGAGCGATACCATCATGCGTTTAAAAATAAAAATTCTCCCCGGCGATTTTACAATATTTAAACTGCCATCAGGCTCCGAAGTGCCGGAATGGGTGGACAGAAAAAGATTTTACAGTGTAACAGATACGGGCGAAGAGATGTCGATAATATGTTCCGGTGAAGCGACCCCGGAAGAGTATCCTCATGAATGCAGTATGAAAATTTTTAAAATTGATGCAGAACTTGAGTTCAGTTTAACAGGAGTTCTCAATTCAGTAACTTCTCCCCTTGCCGAAAAAAAAATACCGGTATTTACAGTTTCAACTTTCAACACCGATTATTTTTTTATTAAAATGGAACATGCCGGCAAAGCGGTTCAGGCGCTTGAACCATTCCATGATATTGAATATTACGGCTGGTGAGAATTAATATTTAAATAATAGCAGAACGCCTCCTTACCGTTCTTACAGCTTATTGCAGGCATGAACCGAATATGCAGCACAAGGAATATCAATCTTGACAAAAATTCCCTTTCTCATTAACTGATATTTATAAGTTAACCCAAAAATATCTTATACTATGAAACCAACAGCCGGTGAGCATCCGGCTTTCAGGCGGTAGATAATGTTTTTTAAAAAAACCTGTTTTCTGATATATCTCTCTGCTGCAGTCGTTACCGCATCCGTCAGCGGATGCGGCAGTAATACTTCAAAAATAAGCCGGCCCCTCCTTGGAACTATTGTGTCTATCACAATTAGCGGAGGCCCCGAAAATGCCGCTGAGGACTTCGATGCCGCGTTCAAAGAGATAGAAAATGTACAGACAGCCTTCAATCTGTATAATCCTGAATCTGAAATTTCGCGAATAAATAAATCCGCCGCCCGGCACCCCGTCAAAGTAAATAATGAAGTTTTCACACTTATACAAAGATCTTTAGAGGTTTCCGTAAAAACAGGAGGCGCATTTGATATAACATTTGCTTCTACCGGTAAACTGTGGGACTTCTCACAGGAAAATTTTACTCCCCCTGATGATAAAACTGTTAAAAAACTTCTCCCCCTTATTTCATACAAAAATGTCAGACTTGACAGCAATGCAAGCACTGTGCAATTTTTAAAGAGCGGTACAAAAATCGGCCTTGGCGGTATTGCAAAAGGCTATGCTACAGGAAGAGCCATCTCCGCCCTGAAAAAAAGAGATATAAAAAACGCCATTGTTGCCTGCGCCGGAGATATTCAGGTTATAGGAAACAACAACGGAAAGCCCTGGATGACAGGAATACAGGACCCCAGGGGAAAGGGAGTAATAGGTGCTATCGAAATGCAGGATGGTGAATCAGTTTCAACAAGCGGCGATTACGAACGGTTCAGGATTGTAAACGGCAGAAGGTATCACCATATTATTAATCCTGCAACAGGTTACCCTGCTGATTCAGGACTTATCTCTGTTACAGTATTCAGTTCTGATCCGGTGTTGTCAGATGTATATTCCACAGCTTTTTTTGTATCCGGGCTGGAAAAAACAAGGAAATTACTACAGACTATGAACGGTTTATCAGTTGTACTGGTTACTGCAGATATGAAGGTTTATACATCAGCGGATTTAAAGGGAAGAATTGTATTCCGGAATGATCTTGAAGTAATCTATTTTTAGTATCTAATATACAAGAAATACAGACAGAGTTGTTATCTGCCAGCATGAGACTTTATTACACAACCGCCCGTGAAGCTATTCACGGGCGGTTGTGTAATTGTCGCTATCTATACATTTTACTGATAGTCGTTTTTATCGTCCTGAAAGGTATAGGGAAGATCCTTTGCCTTAGGTTTTTTCTCTTTGAGCTGTGGCGACGTGAGTTTGGTGAGTTCGCGGCGTGCAAGAGCATCACACTCAAACTTGGCGTCTTCGGTTTTAAGCTGCAATGGAGGCGTCTTTTGCGTCCAGGCAGAAGGGCCTCTCAAAAAGCCGACAATTCCCATCTCTGATGCAACCTTGCAGAAACGGATTGCAGATACAACAACACCGCCGGAATTCGGGGAATCCTGTACTGACAGACGGCCGGAAAACTCATACCGTGCACCGCCAAAACCGTATGCGACTATATCAAAGTTCGCAATCTTGTTATCTGATCCAATATACTGTCCGCCCGGCTTCTGCTGAACAGTCAGCGAAGGTCCTGCAAAAAGGGTCATCCCCGAGATTGATTCGTTTCGTACGCTGTTCTGTCCTTTGAGCACATTCTCTTTTGAGATATGTTTGTTTTCAAGACGTGCCTCTTTTGCCATATTGAGGAAGTCGGTATTTGCTGTACGGCCGGTACGGAAATGCTCATGTCCCTGCGTTGAACCAGCAGCCATATTCATTTGAATATGCTGAGTGATCATAAGACCTGAATCAAGCATCGCGCCCTGCAATACTTCAGACATACGTGATGAACCCCATGCTGAACGCATGTCTGAACCCACGATACTCAGTCCGGCATCGATAAAGCGCTGTTCAACGACCTGCGTTTCTTTGGTCGCAATTATGGTAGGTATGCAGTTTACAAAATGAATTCCTGCTTTGATCGCTATATCAATCCAGAATCGGGTTGCATCTTCAGAACCGACCGGAAGATAATTAATAAGTATTTCAACCTTGGCAGATTTTAAAAGACTTATTATTTCGTCAGCTGATTTTGCCGGTTCTTTAGAAATACGGAATGAAACTTCTTCCGGGTACTGAAGCATATGAGGGGCAACGCCGTCAAACTCCGGAGAGCAATACACCATTGCTCCCTCGGGAATGCAGGTGTTGTCAATTTCTTTTACATGATCCATCGCGCAATTGGGAGCAGCGCGAAGCGCTACGGCAAGGGGCTTATTTACTTTACGGCTGTCAATGTCAAAACCGATCACAAACTCGATGTTATTTATAGTATACCCGCCAATGTCTTCATACATCAATCCTACTTTATCTTCCGGGTTTTCCACATAGTACTGAATCCCTTCAACAAGAGATTTTGCACAGTTACCGGTGCCTATAATCCCTACTTTAATTTTGTAATTCTTGTCCACTAATGAGCCTCCAAAGCTTATCTGATAAATAATTAATTCGGCGAGCGGTTAAACCTCACTGATTTTAGTGCATATCCTATGTTTGCTTTTTTTCCAGCTTGAAATGCATACAAGTATAATACGCAATATTTGTACCACTTTTCAATAAGAGTTTTATTTAGCAATAAAAAAGACCTATTTTGTATTATTTTCTTCTTTTTTCAGATTATTCTCCCCGTGGACGGGGTTTAAAGTGCCTTCAATTGAGCAAAAAACTTTTTTTACTGGCATACTCATCTTCAGAAAAGGAGGTTTATTCAAAAAAAAGCGCATTATATGAGCACATTTGTATCATTTTTGCAACACTGTTTCTCAAGAGACTCATCTTCAGTTTTAAAATCTGACATGATCCTATGATTCCGTTCACTTGATAGAAAATTTTTTCATCAACTATCCGGGTAAATAAAGTTTCATGGGTTATTGAACCGTCGAAATCCGGAAAAAAATCAACTTCGAAAATTCAAGGGTTTGCCTGAGATTATTTTACTTATGGGGAATCCCGAAAACTCAATCTTTACAGAGTCAAAGGGGCAGTAGCTCCGCAGAATCTCTTCTGTTTCCAAAAACGTAATTTTTGGAAATGCCCTTATTAATCATCAGCATCAAACACTTTTAAAAGTAACTTTCAATTAAACAAAATATCAAAATATTCATTCTTGACAAAAAAAACATTTATGAAAATTTGTCGGCTAATTATAATGAGGAGTAATTTACATGCACGATAATATCAATTTAGAAGATGAGATTCAGGAAGGTTTCATCGTGCAGCTTGATGGTGACCTTGCGAAAGTAAGGGTAGCTCCGAATGCTGATTGCGATAATTGCGGGGCATGCAATATAGTTCATATGGAAATACTTGCATATAACCCTGTTAAAGCGACCCCCGGACAAAAAGTAAAGTTTACAATGATTCAGGATAATATGCTTAAAATATCATTTATGATATTTATTTTTCCTCTACTTTCATTATTTACAGGACTTTATTCCGGTTCTTTAGTATCATCCATTTATAAAATAAATAATACAGGGGCAATGACAACGGGAGGACTGCTGATGTTTTGCCTGGCTATAGTAATCATATTTTTTTATGATAAGAAGTACAAACTCAACAAGTCTAACTTTCCTCAAATAATAGAAGTAATTAAGTAAATGAGGTAAATATGTTCAGAAAAATAAAAGGCGGAGTACATCCGCACGATGAAAAGAAAAGTACCGAGGACAGGAAGATAGAATATCTTCCGATTCCCCAGAAACTGTTCATCCCTGTTCACCAGCACATCGGCCAGGCTTCAATACCAGTGGTTAAGGTCGGTGATCCGGTTAAAAAGGGGCAGCTTATAGCTGATTCAGCTGACGGAAGGGGTACACCGGTAC
The DNA here is from genome assembly GCA_035403545.1 of Spirochaetota bacterium. Taxonomy (GTDB): domain Bacteria; phylum Spirochaetota; class UBA4802; order UBA4802; family UBA5550; genus WRGT01. The sequence goes on along the minus strand of DAONFJ010000083.1, from coordinate 3,490 downwards.
ATTGCCCTACTTCGGGCAAAGTAACTGAAATAGGAAACTTCCCGAATCCTATTTACGGATCATCTCTCAGTATTGTTGTTGAGACTGACGGACTCGACGAGTGGCAGGAAAATCTGCTCACCGGCCGGAACTACGAAAATCTCACTCCGGCAGAAATGATCGATATCATTTTTAAAAACGGTATTGTCGGTATGGGCGGAGCGGCGTTTCCTACTCATATAAAACTTGCTCCTCCGAAAGATAAACATATCGATACTCTTATAGTAAACGGTGCAGAGTGCGAGCCTTATCTTACATCAGACTACAGGACAATGATAGAATTCCCCGATGATATAGTCAGAGGAACACTCATTGCCATGAAGATTCTGAATGTGCAGAAATGCTATCTTGGAATTGAAATCAACAAGCCCAAGGCAATAGCTTTAATGCTTGAAAAATGCAAGGGAACTCCTATCGAAGTGGTTGAGCTTGAAACAAGGTATCCCCAGGGTGCTGAAAAAATGATGATACTTGCCATTACAGGAAAAGAAGTACCATCAGGTAAACTCCCTATGGATGTCGGATGCGTTGTTCAGAATGTGGGATCACTTAAAGCTGTAGCTGACGCTGTAGAAAAAAATATTCCTTTGATAGAAAGAGTAGTCACAGTTGCGGGAAGCACGGTTAAAGACCCTAAAAATGTTATGGCTAAACTCGGAACACCGTTTAGCGAACTCTTTAACTACTGCGGCGGATTTACAGGTAAAAACGGAAAACTTATTATGGGCGGACCTATGATGGGGATAGCCCAGGTTAACATTGATGCGGTTGTGGTAAAGGCGACATCAGGAATTGTTGCAATTGCTGAAAAAGAAACGGATATCGGAATAGAACGAGCATGTATCCGCTGCGGCAGATGTATTGAAGCATGCACTATGCATCTTCGTCCCAACACGCTAAGCATTTTAAGCGAAAAAGGACAGCACCAGACAGCACAGACCGATTATGACCTTATGGATTGTGTTGAGTGCGGGTGCTGTTACTATGTCTGTCCTTCAAGAAGAAATATTGTCCATTATATAAGACAGTCCAAGGCAAAAAACGCCATGGTCAGGAACGCAATAAAAACAGGGAGTAAATGATGGAGCCTAAAGAAAATTCAAGCAACATCCAGAAACCGGAAAAGCTGGTAATTACCTCCTCTCCGCATGTCCATGACACTGAAAGCGTGTCAAAGATCATGTGGATTGTTAATCTTACCCTGCTTCCGGCTGCAATATTTTCAGTTATAAACTTCGGCCTTCCGGCGCTCATTACAATGCTTATCTGCATCGCCGGTTCTGCCGCGTGTGAAGCGGCCATACAATACTGGCGGAAGAAAGAGATTACAGTAAACGACGGCAGCGCTGTACTTACAGGCCTCCTGCTTGCCATGTGCCTGCCTGCCGGTATCCCATGGTACATTCCGCTTATAGGATCAGTAGCGGCAATCGGTATTGCCAAGCATACAATGGGCGGGCTTGGACACAATGTTTTCAATCCTGCACATATAGGGCGCGCATTTATCATGGCCAGCTATCCGGTAGCAATGACAACTTGGGCAGTATCACGCATAGGAAACAATGCTGATTTCTCCGGTGCGATGAGCAAAATAGGAAGCCTTGATGCTGTAACATCAGCGACACCTCTTGGAATACTCAAACAGCAGGGTTACGATGCTCTTGTAAGTTCATTCGGCGGGCAGATGGAGATGTATAAAGCTCTTCTCATCGGCAACAGGGGAGGAAGCCTTGGTGAAACATCGGCGGTTCTTCTTATACTCGGGGGACTCGTCCTTATAATTAAAAAATATATCAAGTGGCAGGTGCCTCTTGTAATGATCGGCACAGTGGGACTCCTTACATGGGCTTTCGGCGGAAAAGCCGGCCTCTTTACAGGTGACCCGGTACTCCATATGATTTCCGGAGGCCTTATTCTCGGAGCATTCTTTATGGCAACTGATATGGTTACAACACCAATGACGACTAAAGGACAGATGCTCTTTGCAGCCGGATGCGGTATAATTACTGTACTCATCAGGCTCTATGGCGGATACCCTGAAGGCGTATGTTATTCAATCCTCCTCATGAATGCAGTTACGCCGCTGATTGACAGATATATTTTCCCGGTTAAATTCGGTTCTCATCCTGAACCAGTTAAAAGGAGTTAGAGATGGCCCATACAGATCACAATAATAACAGTATGTTTAAGATAACACTGAATCTGACTATGGCGACTCTTTTAGCCGGTATCATTATAGGCGTTGTCTATTATTTTACGGCTCCAATCGCTGAGATTCAGAGGATAAGACAGAAGGAACAGTCCATGAAAGAGCTGGTTCCCGATGCGGCATCTTTTGTTGAAATTGAAGGAAAGCATGAGTGGTTCAAGGCGGAAAAAGACGGGAAAGTTATAGCTTACCTTGTGCTTACACACCAGAAGGGATTCGACGGCCACATAAAGCTGTTTGTTGCAGCAACACCTGATAAAAAAGTTATCGGCTATAAAGTTCTGTCGCACCGCGAAACGCCGGGACTTGGCGACCAGGCTTTCAAACCGAAATTTGCAGGCCAGTTTACAGGTAAAGGCCTTGAGAACATGGAACTTGTGAAGATTCAGGAAGAGGGTAAAATTCTTGCGATAACAGGCGCGACAATAACATCACGCGCAGTGACCGCTGCAGTGAAAAATGTCCTTACTGAACTTGGCGCATATCTTAGCGAAACTAACAGTGAAGTTAAAAATGAAGCTAAAACTGATACTAAAAATGAAAGTAAATAAGAGGTCAGTATGAATCTGTGGAAAGAATTTACTAAAGGTTTAATTGCGGAAAATCCGATTTTCCGCCTGGCACTGAGTCTCTGCCCTGCGCTCGCTGTTACATCTAATGTTTTTAACGCGCTTGGTATGGGCCTTACTGTAATGTTTGTTATAACATGCAATAATATGGTAGTTTCAGCATTCAGAAATGTAATACACCCGAAAGTAAGGGTCCCTGTATATATTATCTCAATCGCGACAATTGTTACTGTGGCGATGCTTACTCTTGAAGCATTTGTGCCGGTTCTATTCAAGGAGCTGGGAATTTATCTTTCCCTTGTTGTTGTATTTGCAATAATTCTCGCGAGGGCGGAAGTCTTTGCTGCCAAGAATAAAGTAATACCGTCGATGATAGACGGGCTTGGAATGGGAGCGGGTTTCACCCTTGGTATGGTAACTATCGGCGCAATCAGGGAGATAATAGGAAACGGCTCATTTCTCGGATACCAGGTGCTTGGAAGCTGGTACCATCCTCCTCTTATTGTCATTCTTGCACCGGGAGGATTTATCGTTATCGGATTTATTATAGGTTCGATGAATCTTTATGAAAAACGCAAGAAAGAGAAAAGTGAAAAATCTGAAATTACAGCCGGAGGTACAATATGAGTGAATATTTTCTGCTCTTTATGGGGGCGGCGATAGTTAACAACTT
>DAONFJ010000082.1:0-15521 GCA_035403545.1 Spirochaetota bacterium | reverse complement strand
GTGATTATTAAACAAATAGTTTTATCCTGAAAACCGAACCTTCATCACGTATAATTTCAACAGAACCCTTCATCTGCCGGGATAGAAGATAAACAAGATTAAGTCCAAAACCGCCGGATTCGCCCGGTGCAACAGATTCAGGCACTCCGACTCCGTTATCTTTAAAAATTATTTCATAAGAATCATCGCCGGTATTCATGAATGATATCCGGATCACTCCTTCTCTCTTAGACGGGAATGCATACTTATAAGCGTTAGTCAGAAGTTCATTTATGATTATCCCTATTGGTACCAGCGCATTTGAATCCAGTACATAATCATCAATCCTGGTTTCAATTATGACATGGTCAAAATCAGGAAATGTTGAAATTATACCGTCTATCAGTTCAGGGAGATAGCTTCCGGTTGAGATTGTATTAAAGTCTGACGAACGAAAAAGTTTATCATAAATCAGCATCATGCTTAAAACGCGGCTATGTGCATCCTTAAGAGCCGAAACAGCTGATACGTTTTCGATAGAAACTGACTGAAGGTACAGGAGTCCGGCAATTGTATTCATATTATTTTTGATGCGGTGATGAACTTCATGAAGTATAATCTCTTTCTCACTCAGAAGTTTTTTTATTTCAATCTCGGCGGATCTCCGTTCGGTTATATCCGTACCGATACAGAGTATCTCGGGACTCTTTCCGCTCTCACCGGCTATGCTTCTGTTTGACCAGACAATCCATACGGGCGAGCCGTCTTTTCGCATATTCTCATTTTCATTTCTTTCATACAGTTCAGGATTTGCAACCAGCTTATGAATCATCTCTTCAAGGTTTTGCCCGGATTTATCTGTATATGGAACTATAGTACCGACAACATTCTTCCAGATAAGCTCATCATGTGAATAACCGAAAAAATTCAAGGTATAATCATTAACATAAGTAATCCTTCCCCTATTATCCATACGCAGTATAATGCTGTTGGAAAACTGTATCAGGTCTCTATATTTTTCTTCACTTTCACGAAGGGCATTCTCTGTAAGTCTGCGTTCCTTAATTTCAATCGTGAGATTTTCAATCAGCTCCTTCAATTGTCCGCTCATCTGAAAGAATGATTTTTTTAAATCATCTATTTCCGCGATTCCGCTCTCTCCGGGAATTTCAGGCCATTTACCGGCACTCATAGCCTTGACAGAAGATGTTAATCTGAAAACAGGCCCTGCGATCCTCAGGGAAGTAAAGTACCCGATGATTACAGATATAAAAACCGCAGAAAAAATAAGTATAATTGTAATCCTGTTATTCCTGTTTATTGTATCCATAAAATCCGATTCAGGGATCACTGTAATAATAGCCCAGTCCAGGCCGCGCTGGTTTGCGACGTGAGAAACATACATAAAATTTTTTTCTCCCTCCAGATTAAAATCCATATATGTATTAAATTTGATTCCCCTGATACTGCCGAATTTTTCAATCAGCTTCTCTGATGCACTGCGGATCAAAGGTATGCTGCTCTCTGCCGCTCCAAGCCTTCTCTCAATCTCTCCGGTCTTTTTTGTAATAATTGTCTCATTAGTTGAAGTCGCGATCAGCTGGCCGGCCGGGTCTACAATAAAACTTAAACCGGTTTTCCCGATATCAATTCCGGCAAGGAAGCTGCTTATATGTGAGAGAAAAAGATCTACAGACACGACACCCAGGAGTTTACGATTATTGCCGAAAACCGGCTTACTCGCCGAGATCGCCATATCCTGCCCTGTAAAAAGAATATAAACATCACTCCATGCCGTATCCCCCTTTAACAAGGCAGTTTTATACCAGGGCCTTGTACATGAATCAAAATCCGGAACAGTCAGCAACAGCCTTGCGCGCTCCCCGGCAATGTTTGTCGAATATTTACGCAGATTGCCCCTTCTGAAACCATCGGAAGAAAAAATATATGAAGTGCCGGTTACATCCTCCCGCCCCGAATTGGCCACACCTCCGGCTGTACTTCCGAAATAAATACTGCTGACCGATTTATAAATCTGAATCTGTTCCCAGAAATAATGTTCAAGTGCAGACTGGTCGCGGTAATTAATGTGGCCGTGCCCGATAACAGCCGAATTATTCTGAATAATCCTGTCAGGTGTTTCAATAAAATCTTTAAGATATTCCTGGATCCGGGCATTGATCTCATAGTGCAGCCGGCCCGCTACTTCATTCACAGCCTGCTGCCCGTTGCGGAAAGATATGTAGCCTACCAATCCTGAAATAAATATTATCTGCAGGATAAACGGCACAAGAAGAACGGTCCTCAGGGGAAACCTGACTTTTTTCGGATTATTAAACTGCAGATGATCTCTATCCAATTCAACGGATGTTTTCCCATTCATAAAATATCTCTCTCATTACTCTTTAACTTTTTAGAAGACTGGAAAATCAGATTCAGCAATCTTTATCCGGCTCAAATAAAGAGCAGATAAACTGAATTTTATTTGATAAAATTTTTTATTAAAATTTAATTCCGCAGTCAATCTGTCATCACATGGGGTGCGGCCTCATTAAAATTACTGAAATTTACATTAGAATCAAATTATTTATATAACATACGTTCCGAACTGCATTTTTGATAAAAATATTTTTATTGAAAATAATAGAGACCTTCGGATGCTGTGTATAAAGTATACGAAGTATACTGATTAAATCAGGAATTTACCGCCGGAAATCCTCCGGACCATGGAAATACGGTAGAAATTCCAAATAACACGATAAAATATATAATAAAATGACAGAAGAGATGTGAAATGATAAAAGTAATTAACCTGAACAAATCCTTTGGAAAACAGGTAATTTTTGATGATATCAGTTTTAATGTAAATCCCGGCGAAAAAATCGGTTTAACCGGCAGAAACGGCCATGGGAAAACCACACTGCTTAAAATAATTATCGGCGAAGAGCATGCTGATTCAGGAGAGATTGTTGTCCCGAAAGGCTACACAATCGGACATGTAACCCAGCATATCAGTTTTAAGGAAGATACTGTAATTGCCGAAGGATGCCGGGGGCTTCCTGAAGATCATAAGGATGACAAGTGGAAAGTCGAGAAAATACTTTCGGGACTCGGATTTACTCCCAGGGATATGCTCCGTAATCCTATGGAATTTTCCGGCGGATACCAGGTAAGGCTTAACCTGACGAAGGTTCTGGTCTCGGAGCCGGGTATGCTTCTTCTTGATGAGCCGACAAACTATCTCGACATCATTTCAATAAGATGGCTGGAATCCTTTCTCAGGCAGTGGAAGGGGGAGCTGATCCTTATAACACACGACAGATCGTTTATGGACAGCGTGACAACTCACACTATAGGAATCCACAGGCAGAAAACACGGAAGATTGAGGGTTCAACCGACAAGTTATATGACCAGATCCTCAAGGAAGAAGAAATCTACGAAAAGACAAGAATCAACGACGAGAAGAAGCGGAAGGAAGTGGAACTCTTTGTCTCAAGGTTCAGGGCAAAAGCGCGTCTTGCGGGAATGGTTCAGTCACGGGTTAAAGCTCTTGAGAAACAGCAGACTCTTGACAAACTTGAGAGAATCAAGGACCTTGAATTTTCTTTCAACTACAAACCGTTTAACGCCAAAATGCTCATGGCGGCAGAAGACATCTCCTTTTCATACAAAGACGATACTCCGATTGTAAAAAATTTCAGCCTGAATGTCCGAAGCGATGACAGGATATGCGTAATAGGAAAAAACGGACGCGGTAAAACGACACTCCTCCGCCTTCTTTCAGGGAACCTTGAACCGCAAAGCGGAAAAGTGAGCATGCATGGAAATACAAAAACCGGGTATTTCGCCCAGACCAATATAATAAATCTCAACAACAATCTTACAGTTGAAGAGGAGATCGGAAACTGCGGCTGCGAGAAACAGGTTGCCCGCAATATCGCCGGATCCATGATGTTCGAAGGTGATGACGCTCTTAAAAAAATTGGAGTCCTCTCAGGTGGAGAGAAAAACCGTGTCCTGCTTGGTAAAATACTTGCAACACCGGCAAACCTGATATTTCTTGATGAGCCGACAAACCATCTGGACATGGAATCGTGCGACGCCCTCCTTGCAGCGATTGATGCATTTCCCGGTGCTGTTATTATGGTAACACACAATGAAATGTTCCTCCATTCACTTGCAAACAGGTTCATTGTTTTTCAGAGCAACGGAATAATTCATTACGAAGGAACATACAGCGGATTCCTTGAAAAGATCGGATGGGATGAAGAAATCAGTGATGAAAGCGGTACCGCAGAAACCAAAAATGAAATCCCGCTCAACAAAAAAGATCTGCGCAAACTCCGCTCGGATATAATAACAAAGCGTTCTAAAGAAATTAAACCTCTTGAAGATAAAATAATCAGAACTGAAAACTCAATATCTGAAAATGAGCAGCTTCTTAAAAATAAAAACATTGAAATAATTGAAGCTTCAGGTAACGGTAAGAGCAGAGAAATTGAAACTCTTTCAAAAGAGATACACTCTCTGCAGAAGGAGATTGATTCACTCTTTGAAGATTATGAACGCCTGACAATAACCCTTGATGAGAGAAAAGAGTATTTTGAATCCGAACTGAAGAAACTCGAGGATTGACAGTTTCCGGGAATTTTCTTCATCACAATTCAATGGCCATCCTGAATAAATCAGGAGACTAGTGATAAAATTTTTCTGTTATTCCTGATATTTTTTTATCCGTAATTTAAAATAAAATCGATATTATAATGAGTAAAAAATGAAAATAATCTATACAAAAGACGACTGGAAAGAGATTGTCAAAGCCATGGGCCTTGTGTTCGGAGACATCGGAACAAGCCCTATTTACACACTCTCAGTCATAATTCTCTTCATCAAACCATCCGAAGCAAATATACTCGGAATCCTTTCACTTATTATCTGGACACTCATTGTACTCGTCACGCTGGAGTATGCCTGGCTTGCCATGCGGCTTGAAGATCATGGCGAAGGCGGCACAATTATTTTAAAGAAAATTCTTGAAAAAAACATGAAAAAAGGGAGAAAGGCGGCAATCGTTACAATTCTTGCCTACGCAGGGGTTTCTCTTCTTCTTGGGGATGGCGTTATAACTCCCGCTATCAGTATATTATCCGCCGTTGAAGGCCTTGCCCTGATACCGGCATTCACAAATATACATCAGTCGCATATTATCATAATATCGATATTGATTACACTCGGACTTTTTTTCTTTCAGCCCAGGGGAACAGATAAAGTGTCGGCTATTTTCGGGCCGGTGATGGTAATATGGTTTATGGCTCTGGCGGTAAGTGGTGCTGTTTCACTTTATCACTTTCCGCAGATAATCAAAGCAGTGAACCCGTTTTACTTTATAATTTTTTTTAAGAACAACGGATTTGCCGGGTTTCTGATTCTGTCTGAAGTAATACTCTGCGCCACCGGAGCTGAAGCGCTCTATGCGGATATGGGGCACCTGGGGAAAAAACCTATTGTTCGCGCGTGGTATATAATCTTTTTTGCACTCCTCCTTACTTATCTGGGACAGGGGGCATTCATATTAAGCCATGCCCCGGTTAAAAATGTCCTGTTTTCCATGGTGCAGAGTGAATCCGCGTTGGTATATATTCCTTTTCTTATTGTTGCTATATTCGCGACTATTATTGCATCCCAGGCGCTGATCAGCGGTGTATTTTCTGTCATTTACCAGGGTATAACAACACGGATATTCCCGCGCGTGAAAGTTGATTTCACTTCAACCAAACTGAAGTCTCAGATTTACATCGGCGGCGTTAACTGGATTCTTATGATAGCCGTAATTTTTATAATGCTTTTATTCAAGAAATCTGAAAAACTCGCCGCTGCTTATGGACTTGCCGTAACAGGATCAATGTGTGTTACAGCGATTATGATGATCCTGATCTATTACATCAGAAAAGACAGATTAAGCTACATTACCGCTTCTGTAATTTTTCTTATTAACCTTTCGTTTCTTATAGCAAACTTCAGTAAATTCTCACATGGCGGATACTGGTCAATACTACTTGCGTCTATACCTTTTACTATTATTATCATCTGGCGCAGAGGCCACAAGAGGATGTACAAACAGCTGATGCCTACAGACTTTGAAACATTCCTTGTAAGCTACGAGCAGATATATAAAAAGGGGAGAACCATTCCCGGAACATGCCTCTTCTTTGTCGGAAATTATAAAGTGGTATCACCGTATGTTACTCACTGCATAGTAAGTGCGAATATAATTTATGAAAGAAATATATTCATAATAGTAACTATAACCGATGACCCGGTGGGAATCAAAACCCGTTTTATAAATGATATCGGGCCGGGACTTCACGTTTTTGAAATCAGTGCGGGCTACAAAGAGGAGATTGACATTACCAGCGAGATTGCGAAAGCCGGGATAAAACCGAAGGTAATATTCTACGGTACTGAAGAGATTACTACAAAAAATGTTTTCTGGAAAATTTATTCACTTATTAAAAAACTCACACCTCACTTTGTACAATTTTACAGGCTCCCGGTAACAAAGCTTCATGGCATAATCACCCGGGTGGAGATGTAAAATTTAAAACCTTTATCTTCTCATTAAAAATCTATCAGATTAAATGATATGATAAATTCAGACTACAATTTTATATTCCGCTGTATCCTTATTAGCGGATAGTTCGCGCCTGTCCAGGCCGGTATACATTCCGCCTGAACCTCTCATGTCGGCAACTCCGACCATTGCCCACCCGTCTGACCTCATGAACATTCTGATCCTGTTCACAGAAATCATCTCATCGAGTAAAGCCTTGTCGATCTCGCCCATTTTGTTATCATGATAAACGACCTGAATATTCATATCATCCCTCCATAACAATATGTGACATAGTTAATACCTGACTTTTATATAAGGAAATACAGCAGAAGATAAGTTTCAAAAAATAATGATTATTATAAAATCTATAACACTAAAAACGGGTTAATGTTTTATGCCATTTCAGACAGAAAATTTAAAATCAAAAAATAATCAGTAATAATTCCTGAACCTTTTTATAATAGAAAATGCACTATTATCCCCGCCGCCGAAGGCGGCGGGGATATATAATTGTTTATTTTACACTAAAATTTATGTTAAGGAATTAACATTGAAAAATAATAGACAAAATCCGATTAAAATATTTTTTAACATAATTACTTAAAAAACGGTATAAATTTTTATCACAATCACATCCTACACAGATGAGAAATCAATTGCTACCGGTTTTGAGCAGTTACTTTTAAACTAAATGAAGGAAAACTGAATTTCATATTAACGCAGTAAAGTGACCTTTATCCAGCCGGTAATAAATGCTGCTCCCGTTTGAATTATACTTTTTACCCTTCATAAAAAAATCAGCAGGAAAATAATGAAACAGCTTTTTGAAAAAACATCAATAAACGGACTTGAACTTAAAAACAGATTTATACGCTCCGCCACATGGGAAAGAAAGGCCGATGACAAAGGGCATCTCACTGAACCGCTAATGAAAGTCTATGAAGACCTTGCAGATGGCGGAGCTGCGGCGATCATAACCGGCTACGCTTATGTTATTGAAGATGAGCAGCCCAACCCGCGGATGATGGGAATATATGACGATTCCTTCATCAATGAGTACAGGCAACTGACAGATTCAGTTCATAAAAAAGGGAGCAGGATAATCCTGCAGATCGTTTATGGAGGATCATTTACATGGTTTAATACATCCGGACGTGTTATATGGGGGCCCTCTGCTGTAACCAATAAGATTTCTAATGTTACACCGGAAGAGATGACCAGGGATGATATCAGAACTTTGACCGAAGCGTTTGGCGACGCGGCGCTCAGGGCAAAGAAAAGCGGTTTTGATGGAGTTGAGATACATGGAGCGCACAGCTACCTCCTCAACATGTTCCTGACGCCACTCTTCAACAGGAGAGATGATGAATACGGAGGAAGCTCCGAAAACAGGGCAAGAATAATCCATGAAGTATATGATAATGCCAGGTCAAAGACGGGTAAGGATTTCCCGATACTCATAAAGCTTAACTGCTCGGACTTTATGGGTGATAATGGATTCACTTTTGAGGAGTGTAAAACTCTATGCAAAAACCTCGCCGTAAAAGGAATCGATGCAATAGAAATAAGCGGAGGCCCTGTATTCCGCGCTCCGAAGCCGGATAAAGATCCTTCAAACTTTCCGGAAGAATCTATTGGAAAAGAATCGTACTTTGCGGCATACGCAAAAGAAATCGCTGATAGTACAGATGTTCCCGTTATTCTTGTCGGAGGGCACAGATCCATCGAGCGGATGGAGGATATTCTGCAAAACTCCGGCATCGGGTATTTTTCCATATCACGCCCGCTTCTAAGTGAGCCTGATCTTATAAACAAATGGGAAAAGGACAGAAGTGTAAAACCGAGATGTACATCATGCGGGAAATGTTTTCACGATGACGGCAACGGGTGTATCATGGACCGGGAGAAAATAAAACCGCAATAGTATTTAGTCAGCACAAACCTCTGTGTATATTTTTACGCAGAGGAGACTTTACTTCCCGGCAGTCCAAAAATTATATTAACTGATATCAGAAAGATTACAAAATTTCACTGCAGATTCCGTAAGCCACAGAATTTTTAAATTGCTCCGGTATCTCCGAACCGCTCATAATGAGATACGGAAGGACTTCTTCCGGCAAACATACAGGGAGTGCCTTCTGCCTAACAAGCCTCTCTGTATCCCGGATAAGCCCTGTGAGAGTTGTATAATACCTGCTCTCTTCAAAGACAAAGTCCCCGGCACTGTTATAAATCTCCATATCCCTGGAGAGGATGACATTAACTTCACCGCACTTTATATAAACATGGATCGAATTGCCGTAACCGTCAGCATCAACTATCTCCATGATCTGCACCCTGTTTTCATCAATGCCGGTATTTTTGACAATAAATTCCTTCTCCCGCCCGGCCATCTCCATATTCATCTTTGCCATGAATATCCTTACACCTTCAATTTTCGGATCTGTAAAAGAAAAAAGATCGCCGCACTTCTTCGGCTCTGAGGGATAGATTTTTGATTCGGCCGAACCTCCTCCTGAACCGTAAAACCCGAACCGTTTGAGATTAAGGCTGGCGTAATGCCCTGTGCTTTCAAGGAACGCGAAAAGTGTCTCTTTGAGGAATGTTGTAGGATATGAAATATGACTGTGAGTTACACCGGTGTAACTGACTGCAGAACGGAATTCATTATAAAAAAGAGAGGGCAGCAGAAAGAGTTCGATCTCGGATATAGAGGAAAACTTATCTGTTTCAAAATTATAAACTCCATAAGACAGGCCTTCAGGATTAAACAGGATATCATCCCCTGAATCACTAATCATTCCGGCACCGGTTTCAAAAACTATTCTCTTTATATCATTAAATAATGGCATGAGATCAAAATTCTTTTCGATGAAAGCGTATCCGTTTTTAATTACAACAGGTTCCCTTTTCATAAGAGCGAGCGAGAGAGCTATCCGGATGTGGCGCCATGCTGGAGATTTAAGTTCGATTGTTTTCATATATGCTCCCATGCAGCATTCGAATACATCATCCGCAAAGAGAACCGTTTTACAAATCACTCCCCGGGCAGCCCCCTAAATCCCCCGGAGGGGGACTTGCAAATGACATTTTTCAATATATTAATCAGGATCAATAGTCTTCAAATTTTTATCTTTGCCCCCTCCGGGGGTGCGGGGGCTATTGGGGATTGTTCAGCTTAAAAGTAAACTTGAGCTGCCCCTGGCAAAAAACAAAAAATTACATATACTTCTTCAGCACTTCCGGAATTTCGAAGTTCCCATCCGCTGTCTGGTAGTTTTCAATTATAGCGGCCATTGTTCTTCCTGCTGCAAGTCCGGAACCGTTAAGTGTATGAAGGTAAGCAGGCTTTTCACCTTTCTTCTTGTATCTTATCATAGCTCTTCTCGCCTGGTATTCAAGGAAATTTGAGCATGATGATATCTCCATGTACCTGTTAAGCCCGGGCATCCAGACTTCAAGGTCATACGTTTTTGTTGATGAAGCGGATGTGTCCCCGCCGCAGAGAAGAACTGTTCTGTAATGGAGGTTAAGCCTTTTTAGGACTTCCTCCGCATTCAGAGTAAGTTTTTCGAGTTCATCAAATGAATTTTCAGGTTCAACAAATTTCACCAGTTCAACCTTCTGGAACTGGTGTACACGGACCAGCCCTCTTGTATCTCTTCCTGCCGCGCCGGCCTCCCGCCTGAAGCATGAAGACTGCATGGTAAGATATACTGGAAGATTTTCCGCTTCAAGCACCTCATCTCTATAGATATTTGTAAGGGTAACTTCCGCAGTCGGTATGAGAGAGAGCCCGTCTTTCTCCATCTTGTAGTATTCATCTTTAAATTTAGGATACTGTCCGGTCCCTGTCATGCTCTCGTCATTTACTATGAATGGGCCGAAAGTTTCCTCGTAGCCATGTTCCTTTGTGTGAAGGTCGAGCATAAAGTTTATGATCGCTCTCTCGAGTTTTGCAGCAAGTCCGTGATATACGTAAAATCTTGCTCCTGCAAGTTTTACACCTCTTTCAAAATCGAGTATCCCGAGTTTTGTTCCTATCTCATAATGAGGCTGAGGCTCGAAATTAAATTCCGGTTTCTTCCCCCATTCTCTTACAACAATATTGTCTTTCTCATCTTTACCTTCAGGCACTGAGGCATCGAGAATGTTAGGGATAGAAAGATGAAGATCCGTAAACTTAACATTAAGTTCTTCAAGCCGGTCCGCAAATGTTTTAAGTTCATCAGAGATAACCTGTACCTCTTTCATCTCCCCATCCGCTTCTTTACCCTGTGATTTCAGCTGGCCTATTATTTTGGAGAGCTTATTTCTTTTCTCTCTCAGGTCATCAGATTTAAGGGAGAGCTCTCTCCTCTCCTCATCAATGCTTTTAAGCAGATCTACATCTACTGCACTCTGCATATTCCTTTTAACAAGAAGAACCTTTATTGAATCTATATCATCTCTGATTATTTTTGGATCTATCATATTATTACCTCAAATTACTGGAACTGTAACTGCCCGCAACCCGGTTATAAAATGCCTTCCAGCTTTACAGTACATGGAGAAAACAATTATTATACGCGTTGAGCAATTAAACTAAACATTGAATAACTTCTGTAATTGATTATTTTTGTCAAGATGTAAAATCGAATAAGTAATACCGCGTCTATCCATATTACTGATAAACGATATTATCGGGGAAGTAATACGGCGTCTGCAAATATAGATTCTAAAACAGCATGCATTCACGGGATATGCCCTGAATTCACCGGCTGGCTTATTTTCTGTGCTTTTTATCTGACTTATCCGGGTATAAAAATGCAGGACCTAAAAAAGAGATACCGGTGTGATCACCGGTATCTCTTTTTAAAGGCGGGAGAAAACTTATTTTGTTTCTTCTTTTACAGGTTCTACTTTTTTAGCTTTTTTTGCTTTTTTAGTTTTTGCAGGTTTTTTTGCTGTGTCTGCTTTAGCAGCTTCTTTTTTTACTTCTGCAGCTTTAGGATCAGCAACTTTAGTATCAGCAGCAAATACCATAGTACCAGAAACAAGCGCGAGAGCTAGAAATGCAACGAATGCTTTTACAAGTCTTTTCATTTAAAATCTCCTATTTTTTATAATTACCGGTAAACCGGAATTTGCATTTTTAACGGAATCAGAACCGGAGTTCCTTCCTATTTCTTTGATTTATTCTTCAGAAAAACTTTAGATTTAACTGACTCCTCTTTCTTTTCGGAAATCACCATCGTTATTATCTGAAGTGATTTATTATCTCCTATTTTATAGGTAATCTCAACTTGCGAATTAATCCGATATTTAAAACTTTCACATAAAGCAGGTAAAGCTTTAAATTTTACAATTCTCGAATTTTCTTTAACATAAACCCAGTGATTCTTACTATCAATTTTAACCAATATACCAGTGATCACATTGTCACTGTTTTCTTCAATCTCTGCCTCTGCTGAAAAAACCGGAGAGCTGGAAAAGACTGCAGTAAAAATAACTGCCATTAAAATATTAATAAATCTTCTCAAACAATCTCTCCATTAAATTATATCATTTATCATTTTTTCACAGAACAATACTTTTATAACCAAGTAATGTTCCTATTGCCATGCTACATATTATATACGCACATTGCGTGCCAGAATAATTGGATTGATTATGCCGGTAAAATGCCTGTTTTGACGGTTAAAATGAACACTGGCATGTTTTTGTCGTGGTAATAGTATTTTGCGATGTGGTAAATAGACCACCCTTCCACTTCATTTTTTGTACTCTTCCGGCTCAATATTATATTTCTGGACCATCTGCCAGAAATTCTTTCTGTCAATTTCAGCTTCCCTGGCTGCGGCGGCAATATTTCCCATATTTTTTTCAAGCATACCTGACAGATATTTCCTTTCAAATTCTTCTATTACACGCGCTTTTGAATCTCTGAAATTCATATTAATTTCACTTAACGGGTCCTGCGTGACTGTCAGTATAGATGATATATCACCTCTTCTTATAACATTGTTTTCGCAAAGGGCGGATGCGCTCTCTATGCAGTTTTTGAGTTCTCTTACATTGCCGGGCCAGTCATATTTCATGAGATAGTTGACACATTCATTCTCAATCTCGACAGGCTCTTTTCTGGAATTGTTTATCTCAACGAGAAAACTGTTAAGCAGAAAAGGTATATCCTCTTTTCTTTCGCGCAGGGGGGGGATATGAATTGCCAGCACTTTAAGCCGGAAATAGAGGTCATCTCTGAACTCTTTCTTCTTTATAAGCTCTTCAAGATTTTTATTGGTTGCGGATATCATCCTCACATTCAGAACCATCGACTTGGAATCTCCGATTCTCCTGATCTCCCGGTCCTGGAGAAAACGGAGCAGCTTCCCCTGAATATCAATTCCGATATCGCCTATCTCATCAAGAAATATGATCCCGTTATCGGCCTGTTCAAACAATCCGGCCCTGCTGTCGCCGGCACCGGTGAAAGACCCTTTTTTGAAACCAAACAGTTCGCTCTCCAGAAGATTCACAGGGAGTAAACTGCACTGGACGGGGACGAACGGCTGGTCTTTTCTGTCGCTTATTGTGTGAATATACTTCGCGATCACCTCTTTCCCTGTACCGCTCTCCCCTGTAATCAGAACACTCAGCTGTGAGTCTGAAACTTTTCTGCAGAAAGCGAGAATCTCCTGCATCCTTCTGCTTATAACATTCAGGCCCCCGGGATTCTGCAGCAGTTCAATCTCGCGCTTCAGACGGATATTTTCATCAACCAGTTTTATATGATCAAGGGCCTGTCTTACAGCGATACGGATTTCATCACCCTGGAAAGGTTTTGTAATATAATCAAATGCTCCGAATTTCATCGCATCAACCGCATTTTCAATACTTCCGTAAGCAGTGATCATTATAAAATACAGTTCAGGCCTGATTTCTGTCGCCTGTTTCAAAAACTCAAGCCCGTTCATCTCCGGCATATTTATATCTACAATTACAACATCAAATTTTTCATTCCTTACCATCTCCAGAGACTTCAACGGTGATGTTGATGTTATGACATCATACCCTTCTGCCGTTAAAATGCTTTTCAGAAGTTTACACATCCCCTCTTCATCATCAAGTACGAGTAAACGGACATCACTATTTTTCATTTCTTTTCCTCGGAATGTTTATAACAAACTCAGCTCCCTGCCCGGGCTCTCCGCCGGTTGTTATTGTACCATTATGCTTTTCAATTATATCCCGGCTGACCGCCAGGCCCAGCCCCACCCCTTTGACCTTGGTTGTATAAAACGGCGTAAAAATTTTACTCCTCGCATCCTCCTTTATGCCGGGACCGTCATCAGAGATCTTTACCTCTGCTGAAAACGGGGAATAGGCAAGAACAATATGCAGAGTACCTTTATATTCCATAGACTCGCATGAATTAAGCATTATATTCAGCAGAACCTGCTTTATCTGCACGGCGTCAATTTCGATCTCCACTTCCTCGGATGGATACCTGACTTTGAACTGAACATCTTTATATTTATCCTGATTCTTCAGAAGCTTAACTGTCTCCTGAATTACATTTTTAAGATTATTACGGATGTAGCATGGAGCGGGTGTTCTGGCAAAATCCAGTAACTCGCCCAGAAGTTTTTTGCACCGCAAGGCTTCTCCATGAATATCCTCAACATATTCCATGTCACTATCTGTTAAAGTTTTTTTCTGCAGGAGAAATTCAGCAAAACCGCAGATGATTCCTATAGGATTATTCAATTCGTGTGATATGCCTGCAGCAATCTCTCCCACCGCGGCTCGCCTTTCAGATACTATCAGTTTATTCTGGTTGGCCGTCAGGGTATCAATCATCATCTGAAACCTTTCACGAAGACTCTCCATTTCGACCTTGTTTGTATTAACGGGCATCAGGTTATTACTGGCCAGTTCAATTTCTTTTATCGGATCAACAATACTTTTTGTTATAATTATTACAAGCAGAACACCAAGGATGATAAAGCATACTATTATTATGTAAGCAAGGTATTTACTGTTATTTATATACCTCCTGAGCTTCCCCTCGGATTCCGTAATTACATTTCTGTTATTGGAAATCAGCTGTTCACACCCGACATAAATTGCATTGTAATGCTTCATTGATTTAGTAAGAAGAAGTCTTATAGCCTGATCTTTCCGGCCGCTGTCTGCAAGATATATTATATCTTCCTGGGCTTTCATATATCTTGAAAATTCAAGGGACATTACAGAAAGAAGGTCCCTCTCTTCTTCAGTATTTGCGACCTGGAACGCTTCATTATACCAGAAGTTGAATTGTTCAACTTTATGATCAAACTCTTTCAGCCATTTTTTTTCACCATCAAGCATATAATTTGCTTTCAGCTCTTTCAGATTTAAAAGAGAATTTTCCACGTTGTATGCTGCAGTTATACTTGTGAGATTTTTCAGGAGTATCCCGCCATGCAGGTCCTGCATTTTATGAGTGATCACCAGAAGTACAACAAATATCATAATTGCCGGAATCATCATAAACTGAAATATTATAAGTATCTTATACCAGATTTTAATATTTCTTATACTATATAGTTTCATAATATCACCCTGAGTATTATATCAGACATACAGCTCTGCAAAGTCAAGATTTTCATTTTCAATAATGCTTATGCTGGCAGCGATTTATTTTCACGGGTGCCCCTCCCGCAGGCTAACATCTACCCATATTTAAGGCAGTAATCAAATATCCACACAAAACCTTTGAGCCCCCGCACCCCCGGAAGGGGCAAGGCACTTTGAACTGCTGACTTAAAGATATTATCATCAGACATATTTATTTGAAAACAAAATTTTAATACTTTTCTTTGCCCCTTCCGGGGGTGCGGAGGCCAAAAAATTCAGTCGATGAAACATTTTATGTTATTCTAAAAATGCGGGTAGATGTTA
>DAONFJ010000081.1:3765-15730 GCA_035403545.1 Spirochaetota bacterium | reverse complement strand
CTGACGGAGGAAAAGCGGTATCCATGACATGCCACAACGGTGTTCTTGCTGAAATCGAAAAACTGTTCAAGGATGTGGAAGCGAAGTACGGTAAACTTGATATACTGGTAAATAACGCGGCGGTAAATTTTTATTTCGGAGAAATGATAAATGCAGACGAAACCGCATGGGACAAAACCATGGAGGTAAATCTTAAAGCTAATTTTTTCATGTGCCAGCATGCGGCAAAACTGATGATTAAAAACGGAGGCGGATCGATAATAAACGTTGCCTCAATCAACGGAATCCGCCCTGCCCCTATGCAGGGAATATATTCAATAACAAAAGCGGGCGTTATATCAATGACAAAAGCTTTCGCGAAAGAACTTGCTCCTCACAAAATAAGGGTAAACGCACTTCTTCCGGGACTTACAGATACAAAATTCGCATCGGTTATGGTAAAAAATGATGCACTTATGGAAAAAGTTCTTCTCCCGATGATCCCGCTTCACAGGGCTGCGCAGCCTGACGAGATGGGTGGAGCTGTACTTTACCTCGCATCTGACGCGTCTTCGTTTACTACAGGAGCGACTATTGTAGTTGATGGCGGGGCGCTGGCATAAAATCGTTCCGGCCATGATCAGTGAACTCAGTACACGCCGCTCAATGAGCGGCGTATTCTACCTCACAATCTGTCAAACAGCACAATCCCTCAAAGCACACGCCTGCTGAGCGGAGCCGAAGCATGCATTTTTATTTTACGGTTCCTGTTTATTTCTGGAATGAGTTTCATTTCTGCATTCTGCGTTTTGATGCAACTTCTCTTTATTCTTGAAGTTTATTCAGAAGAAAAACCGGGAATAAAAAACAAGAAGGCAACGGATATAAAAATCAGATTGAAATTTAATGATACTGTACTCACTGCAGCAATGTATGATTTTCTGCCTGCATTATACCCGGCTTAATCTTTATTCTCTGCCAGATATCTGGCAGTATTGACATTTCTTACAGTCATGGACTGATATAATTTATGGCTGACAATTTTAGCCAGTTGGCTTTTGTTTATATTTTTTCTATTTACATTCCAGATAATCGCACCTTTGACATATTTAATTTCAATAAATTCTTTTTTTAGAGGCAGAATATTTACTGTTTCTGCAGAATCTATTTCATTAAATAAATATGCCACGTCGGTCTTCTGCTCAGAATCGTTCTGCCATGTCTCCGGAATGGCATCTGCTATCTTTTTTATTTCCTGCTTTGTTTTAATGAGTAGTGGGATATCAAATCCGAATTCGTTTTTCAGGCCTGCTTCACCTTTCTTCTGCAGATTTTCTCTTGTTTCGGCCGATTCAAAAAAAACATTTCCTGAATTTATATATGTCGATACACCGGTGCAGCCGAAAGACTCAAAAAGGGCTTTCAGCTTTTTCATCTCTACTTTGTTATTGCCGCCGACATTTATTCCTCTGAGCAATGCGATGTATTTCATAAATAGAACACCTCCAGCATGTTTGTTTCATGTTCTCCGCAGGCATCACCGAATGTATAAATTACAATTTCATCCCGCTATGACCACTCATTTTTCAGCTCTCAATATATTCTTCTGCGATTTTATTTATATTCATGGCAGCCTTCTTAAAAATATCTGTTATTATTTCAATAGGCGTGTTCATCTCATTTTCAAACCATTTTTTTAAGACCATATAAACTCCTCCGGCAAGGTAATGCACCAGACATTGATGGTATTCATCAAGCTCGTGAAGATGTTGAGCCTTCATGTGAAACATGGAAAAAAATCCCGATAATTTTTCAAGAAACTGAAGGCCAAGTCCGGCTTTCAGCAAAGCTTTAAACAGTGTTTCATTCCGCTGCCATACATATACCAGCTGTTTTACTTCAAAATCCCAGGTCAGATCACTCTTGGCCTCCAGGTTTTTTTGGACTTTTTTAATATACTCATCAAGGATCTCATCTGTTTCATATAAAAGAATGTCATCCATACTGCTATAGTTGCGGTAAAAAGTCTGTCGTGCAATGTCCGCTTTCTCAGTAAGTTCAGTAATGCTAATCTCGGAATACTCCTTTTTTTCAAGCAGTTCCAGTAAAGTTTCCAGGAGCCATGCCCTTGTTCGTTTTGATCGTTTATCAATTTTCATTATATGCACCATTATTTATGATTTTGTAGCGTAAAAATACCGGCATTTTCATCGAGCTTGACAATAACAAATACGTAATGTGACATCTGTCAACTATGTTATGTATGTAGCATATATGTCTATTGTCAATTACTTCTATGGAGTAATTATAATGGAACACAAAAAATTAAACAAGTAAGGAGCAAAAAAATGTTAAGTTCTCTTTTATCCGCGGATCAAGTTGAAAAATTAATGTACATGAAAGCAAAGGTTACCAGCCTCGTGGATTATGGACCAACAGCTTTCGGGATTCGTTTTGATGTCGGTTTTGAAGGCCAGTTAAGCGGAGAAACGATTAATGGAAAAATGCAGGGAGTCGACTATTTTCTGATGCGGCCCGATGGAGTTGGGCATATTGATGTCCGTGCAGCGATCTATACTGATGATGGAGCGAAAATTGCTGTTTCTATCACCGGATATATGGTTGGGCCTGAAATTAAGGATTCATATGTTCTTTTTGAAACCAGTGATGAACGGTATAAGTGGCTCTGTAGTGCCACTGTGATCGGTAAAGGGCAGAATATGCCGGTTGAAGGCGGCGGTCTGCCGAAGGAATTTGAAGTGGTGTATTATATAGTAAGATAAAACGAAAGTTTTATCTTACTGCATGATTTGAAATACCATCATTTTTCTTTTTTTATCCATTATTTCTCAAGCAGGGCTATGGAACAAAATAAAGAAAAATTGAAAACTCAAGCGTTAAGGAGAAAACAATGAAAAAGACAGCACAATCCTTTGAAACTAATAATAAATGGCATGGTTTGGAACCGGAAATTCCACAATCAGCTATTACTGAAACGATTGAAACCGATATACTCATCTGTGGTGCCGGAAATGCCGGTATGGCGGCCGCTATAGTTGCCGGGAACCGTGGAGCAAAGACCATTGTCATAGAGAAAGACACAAAGATGGGATTGATCAAGCCATATATGGGGGCAATTGACACTAAGGCGCAAAAAGCGGCCGGTGATAAAGCCAGGATCGATAAAGAGGAAATCATACAGGAACTGGTAAATTACTCAACCAGATATACGGATGAGAAGAAAGTTTATGGAGACTACAGGCGGTCTAAATACCTGGGAGCCAATAAAGTTGACGAAAAACTTGTACGGCTCTGGGCGGATGAAAGCGGTCCGACTTTTGATTTTCTGGCTGAAGAACTGTCTGAATACGGCATAAAGCATGTGGCAGAATATAACATCGGACATGGTCACCATGGGCCATTTAAGGCCTTCCCTATCCATACTAAATTGCTTGTACCCTTTCGCAAAGGGGGAATTTTTGCAATATCACATGGCGGTGTATACGTGCTGGAAAAGTTTTTCATGAAGAAGGTTAAAAGCTACGGCGTCAAACTCATGTTTAACACAGGCCTGGTCAAAGTTATTAAAGAAGGGAACAGAGTAGTCGGAGTTATTGCCAGGAAGAAAAATGGAAAATATATCAGAATCAATGCGAGTAAGGGTGTACTGATAGCCACTGGCGGTTATGCAGCCAATGAGGAACTTATTGCAAAACGTAATCCTGAAGCTGTATCTGTGTCAACAGTCAGGTACGAACAAAAGGGAAACCAGGGTGATGGCATCAGGGCAGGAGTCTGGGCCGGAGGGGAAAAAGATGAATATCCCTCAGCAATGGTTTTCGACCGTGGCCCTGTAAAGCCTGGCGGAAAAGCGGGTGTTCCTATAAAAGCCGGTGCCACTTTCGATTCATTCTTCATGGCGAGTCAGCCATTTATGAAGGTTAATATGAACGGGAAACGTTTTACCAGTGAATCTGTCCCCTACGATATTGTTCTTTATCCTCTGCAGGACCAGAAGAACGGTGTGTCATGTATCATCTGGGATGCCAACTACTGGAAACATATAAAGTCTTTTGATACAATCGGCTGTTCACGAATGATTAAGAGTAAAAGCACACCCAGGACACTGGAGGGGATGGGATTCCTGCCGAATTACGTCTTAATGACACTGATGCGGATGAAGGGAATGTTAAAAAAATCAGGAACAATAGAAGGCCTTGCAAAGAAACTCAAGCTGCCGCCTGAAGAACTTAAAGCAACGGTTGAGCGATATAACAAGATGGCAAGGCTCGGCGAGGATAAAGATTTCGGCAAAGACCCTGATACTCTGCTTCCACTGATAAAACCGCCTTACTATGGTATTACAAACGCAGGCTGGCTCCTGACCACAATGGACGGACTTCGTATCAACACAAATATACAGGTTGTTGATACAGAGGGAAATGTCATTGAAGGACTTTACGCGGCTGGAGATGTTGCAGGCGGATTTTTTGGAGACAACTTATATCCGGAACTGTGTGTAGGTGTCGCTGTCGGTAAAACTATGACTTTCGCCAGGCACGCAATACTCCATATGACAGGTAATATAAAGTAACCGGATTAACTGGTGTCGATTACTTCTCAAAAGTAATTATAATGGAACACAAAAAATTAATCAGCCAGCGCTGCAGGAGTATCATGAGCTTGCAGAATACACATTTGAAAAAGGCGTGACCCGGTGACCTTGCGGACTGAATTGTGCAAAATGCCGGAAAGGGACAGCCTGTATTTGTGTGTTTTTTACTCTGAATTGCAGCCTGGTTGTTGTAAAATTTTAAATGACTTTTTAAAGGAGATATTTTATGAAACAGAAAATATTAAAAACTACCATTGCATTAGCGATGGTGATAATCAGTTCAGCGGCATT
Source organism: Spirochaetota bacterium (assembly GCA_035403545.1). GTDB lineage: Bacteria > Spirochaetota > UBA4802 > UBA4802 > UBA5550 > WRGT01. The sequence goes on along the minus strand of DAONFJ010000081.1, from coordinate 10,845 downwards.
TGCTACAAGTGTAGAGGTTACAACAGGTCAGAGCGCGAAATACTGGGTAAACAGTGCAAGATATGCGTCAACTGATAATTCGGCTGATGTCGCGTATTATAATCCCGCTGGAACAGCATTTATAGATAAGGGTATATATTTTTCTCTCAGTTCACAGACTCTTTATATACCATATGATCAGACATGTGCAATGCCCGCGGCAGGTTTTCAGGAGTCATATTCACAGGATAAACCTATCATTTCTATCCCGAATTTTTATCTGGTTGACAGTCTTGGTAAACAAGGCATGGGAAACATGGCCATTTTCTTTAATGCTGGCATAATTGGCGGCGGCGGTAATCTCGGGTGGGATGGGACAGCGGGTGCTGCGGCATTAGGCTTCGCGACAGCGGCAAATGTAAATACTATGGCCGGAGCAGCATCATCTCTTGTAAAAACTGATATAGATTTCGACGCAAGCGCCGGCATGTATCAAATCGGCGCCGGTGCGGCGTATTCGCTTAATAATTTTGTGAGCTTTAGCGGCGGAGTACGTTATGTAATTGCGCGCAAGAGCATCAGCCTTGACGGACGATATTCCTTTGCAAATATGAATGCCGCTCTTCCCGCATCATGGACTCTTGATGTCGATTATGAAACTGAGCTTGCTGCTGATGGATATTGCTTTATTTTCGGTGCAGATGTTAAGCCGCTGAAAGATTTAAACATCGGGATCAAATTTGAAACTGAAACAGGATTAAGGTATAAGTATGATGATAAAAAGAATTCAGCATCCGATTCCGTTGGCGACAGCATTGCTCCCGGTGTTGAATCCAAGCTGGCGGCAACAGATGGTACAAAGACCGATGCAAACCTGCCTGCAATATTTGCCATAGGGGTTGAGTATAATATTACTAATGATCTGATGGCAAGCGCAAGCTCTGTTTTTTATTTCATGGATAAAGCTGATATGGATGGAGTTGAAGATTTTTATAACACAGGCTATGATCTTACTATTGGTACAACATATAAGGTCATGGATGATTTTAAAATCGGATGCAGCGTAAACTATACAACAACCGGAGCTAAAGACAAATACTATAAAGCTGACGATCAGCTATTGACAGTCAGTACAAATCCTCCGCTTGACTCGGTATATATCAGCGGCGGTACAACATATAATGTAACACCGGATCTTGATATTACCGGATCAATAGCATGGATTCACTATCTGCCGGAAGATGTTACAACATCCGGCGGATTTGATGTGAAGTATGAGAAAGAGGCTTATTTTATTGCTCTTGAAGCTGGTTATAAAATATGATATAACATGAATAATTTTTTATATATTCTGCGGCAGCCGTCCTGCCGTAGAATATATAAAATTCGACAAAGGAAAATTTATAAATTTTTATACAGTTATAGAAATCTGCGGAATGGCGTGCATGTCTGCTGCTCTAAGGCTGAAAGACCAGTTCTGAAATTTTACTTTTGCGGGAAATCCCTTTGTTGTGAACTTCCGGGACTTTTATACTGCCTGTTTCATCAATAACCAGGCCGGATATTTTATCAGCTGTGCCGCATCCTCATCCGGCCTGATGTAAATTAAAGCAGAACATTTTTTCTATCTTAAAACGATCCGACTTTAACATCCCCTGCACGCTTATAAGAGGCAAAGATAACCCCGCCTGGCGAAACTTTACTGCCCGTTAGTTTGAATGCCGCCGGAATCGTGCCTTCGGCAAAAAGGCGCTTGCCGGAGCCAAGCGTAACGGGAAATGTTTTGAGCCACAGTTCATCAACCAGATCGTGCTTCAGAAGCGTCTGGATGAGCTTACTGCTGCCATGCACCTGTAAGTCAGGGCCATCCTGGTTCTTCAGTTTTTTAATTTCCTCCGTAACGTCGCCATTGATCAGGATTGAATTTTCCCAGTCAGGCTTTGCAAGCGTATTTGAAACCACGTACTTGGCGGCTTCATTTATGCCGGGCCATCCGTCGGCATGCTGCGGCCAGTATGATGCGAATATCTCGAAGGTTTTTCTCCCAAGGAGCAGATTGAAGGGCTGCTTCATCTGTTCTCCCATGACCTCGCCCGCGAATTCATCAAAATATGGAACAGTCCAGCCGCCGTATCTGAAACCGCCGGAGGTGTCTTCTTCGGGTGCGCCTGGCGCCTGCATGATCCCGTCGAGTGAAATAAAAGAAAGAACAATTATTTTTCTCATAGTAATTTCTCCATAATCTAAGAATATTATTAACAGGTTATAAATATACCCTAAAAAAGAGTAATATTTATTGTTTAAATGTTTCTGATAAAAATTAAATTTATCTCCTTTAAAAAGCCTGCCAAAATTCTTTATAAAAAAATATTCCGGCACAGCCTCGAGCACAGCGGAAAGTTTACCATGTGTCAGCGGAGATTGCCGGCCGGAGGCACTTGATGAAATTATTGTAACAGTCTTTACCCGTTCCGGATTTCTAATTGTCATTATTTAAGATAACATCCCGCCAGATCATTGATGATGTTGCTCCCATAATAAGAAGAACACAGGGATTGTCTTGGCTGCCGATCGCTTCTGTACAAATTTCAATGCCTTTAACTTTTATTATCTTCTCAATCATATTAAGCTCAATTTTCCTGAAATTCCAGGCAGGTAACTACTGACAGTAATTTTATTACCATCAATAATCGGTATAAACACGCCCTGTAAAATTAATTTGAAGATTCTTTGCCTGCAGTACCGAACCAGGTTTCCGCAATATATTTTTTTATCAGCTTAAGATTAAACTTTATGTGAAATATTCCGGAAACAACAAATATCATAGCGCTAATGTTATGTACTGCCATGGCAAAAAATTTATCGTTATTCAGACCGGGAGTATCATTAAGATGCATCAGTATACCCGACGGTATCAGAACAATAAAGGCAGAAAGCATAAAGAGCGAGGCTATCCTTCTTCCCGTATTTTTGTTTGTCAGATTATTATTTGCAGTTTTTTTCATATAATATCTCCTGTTTTTTGAATGATACTACTAATCGCCCCGGCATCACAGACCTTAACGCATTTACCGCATCCGACGCACTCTTCCCCATTCCGGATTATTGCGTGCTTATGTATTAAAATATTTATTTTACCGATCACATTTTTCGAACAGGCTTCAATACACTTAAAGCATGCGGTGCATTTAGAGGTGTCAAGCTGAATGTAAACTGTCTCATGTCTGTGTCTTTTTTTCTCCATCCGCCGGCTGACCGGACGAGCGGAGTTTCCGGTTTGTGTGCGCGTCATAAATACCTCTTTTATTATTTCTATAAAAGTTACCATGACGGAATTTATTTGTCATTAACATATGTTAACGAAGGAGCTTTTTTGAAAGACGTGATCTTATTCTGCTGAGTGAAACCGGGGTGATGCCAAGATACGAAGCTATATAATAATGCGGAACTCTTTCTATTATTTCAGGATTTTCATTCACAAGTTTTTCATATCTCTGCTCCGCTGTTTTAAGAATAAAAGAGGCATATAGATCAGCATAGTAAAGAAGACGTTTTTGTAAGAAATGGATCAATACCTTATTATACTCGGGATAGCGCACGAATAGTTCTTTCCAATCCTTAAGCCTTGCAATAATAACTTCACTATCTTCAATACTTTCAAGATACATTCTGCCCGGTTTCCCGGTGAAAGCACTTTCCATTGATGCGACCATCTGGCTTTCAAAAAAAAACTGAACCGTAACTTCACTGCCATCCTCTTTTATAATAAAAAGCCTGAGGCATCCCTTTGATACTATATATTGATATTTCGAGACATCTCCACTTTCAAGAAGTGTTGTCTTTGCGGGAATTTTCTGAATCTTAAAGATATTTTTTATTTCATCCCAGTGAGGTTCAAGTTCCGGTATTATTGTTATGAGTTTGTCTTTAATATTCATATTACGCATACCATATGTTTCATTTTCTAAAACAAAAAAATTAGTCAGGCGTCATTCAATTTTATTTCAGTGATTCCATTAAATCAAAAAAATACTTTGCTTCTTTTGTTTTATATAATTGATACCATGCTTCCAATGTGCTTTTTTTCATTATGTTTGTTTTTTTAAAAACTTCATATGAGAATTCCATTGGTGCAAGTCCGGATGCAGTTATTAAATTATCGTCAACAACTGCCGGCCGGGCAACATAATAGTCACTTCCTGAATATTCAGGACAAAACATCTTTAAAAAATCTTTATCATTGCTTGTATGTTTTCGATTATTCAGCAAACCCTTATGCGCTAATGCAATTGTTGCTCCACAAATTGCAGCAATTACTACTTTTTTATTAATAACGCCTGAAACAATATTTAATATTTTTTGATTTTTTTCTTCCAGCCAGGTATCAGCTCCAGGTAAAACAAGCAAATCCCCTTCTTTGAATTCGATATTAGAAATATCTTTATCCGGCGTTATAATAATTCCGCCCATTGTCTTGACTGGTTCTAAAGTATTCCCAATTTTTATTAACGTTACTTTCTCTTTACCTTTATCAAGATATCTGCCGCTGTTTATTTCAGCAGTTATAAACCCGATTTCCCAATCAGCTAATGTATCCAGTATATACATATAGCAGGTTCTACATTCTGTTTCTTTAAGCATTTTTCCTCCAACTATTTCATTTGTTTACATCTGCTGAAATTCGTGTCTGAACCAGGGCCGATACAATTATTGTCACGAGTAAATAAATTTATGATTTCATTATTCCTCTTAAATTAAAATCGAATGACGCCTAACGCCCTGGCCATGCGAAGTCGCGGCCTTTTGCCGCAATATGCCGAAGGACGAGCGGCTCTTTTAGCGAACGCAGCGTTGTTATATGCCGTTGATTTTATTCTTTTCAAGGATAATCATTTCTTCGCAATAATCTGAATGCGGTCTCAGTTTATTATAATTCCGGTCAAATTTCAAACGACTATCTATTTGTTTAATAAGAGCATCAGTTGAGTTTTCATTATAGTTTTTACAGATATATCCGGTATCATAATCCAGTATTTTACAGGCCTCAAGCGTCGGACAAAAATTTTTCGAATGAAACACAATACGGCTGCTGGACTGTTCAACGATTTGAGCTTCCGAACTATCAATATTAAATCTATTAAGCAGTAAATGATATGCTGAATCAAGTGAATTATCACTTATAAATTTGAAAGTCGATTTTTTTTCATTAAACCATTCTAATCTTCTTTTTATAGAATCTGCATTATAAAATTCTAATTTTTCCTGAGTAATATTTTTCAATCGTTTAATTTCATTTCGAACATCCTGGCGATACAGGATATTGCATTGTTCAAATAAAATATTTTTATCAACTTTTATAACTTTTTCAGCACGATTGAATAATTCTTCACAGGTTAAATTTATTCTCCTGCGCCCCTGTTTAATTGATTCATCAATTGAATAGCCATAAGCTATATGTTTTATTCCTGACCATACTATTGCAGTTGAACACATCGGGCACGGCTCGTGCGTCGATAATAATATGCATCCCTCAAGATTTTTCCCGATTTTGTTTGAAGCGAGCCGTATTGCATTTATTTCAGCATGTGATGTGGAGTCGCCAATGCTTTCTTCAAGGTCATGCGCTTTCGATATGATTTCATTATCTTTTACTATAACTGAACCAAAACCGTGATTGCCTTCCCGTAAACTGAGAATCGCTTCTTCGATTGCTATTTGCATGTGGTTTTCTAAATTACTCATTTGTACCTCTTGAAATCAATGGGATATAACATTCCCCGGCAAAACGGCGTTGGCTGGAGCGTTTAGCCGATGTTGTGCAAAGTTCCTTCTGTATAAATTATATTTTTTTTTGAGCAATAATGTAAACATGTTTTTCCGGATATTGATCAAGCTCAAGGTGACGGCACTGACAACCGGATTCCATGATTGTTTTTAAATTCTGGTCTATACCGATTGAGCCGTAAAAAAAGTTATCTCCATGCCATTCACTTTCATGTTCACCATAAGCATCGCCAAACGTATAAATTATAATTCCATCTTTTTTAAGCATCGCGCAAAGCCTGGAAATAACTACTCGCTGTTTCTTCATTGGTAGATGGAAGATGCTGTCCCAGGCTATAATCAAATCAAAGGTTTCATCAGTATCCCAGTCAGAAATATCGCAGATTATAAAATTAACATCAGAATGATTAGATTGTGCGATTTTTATCATTTCACTTGATACATCTATCGCGGTAATGTAAAAACCTTCGCTTAAAAGTTTGCGGATTATTCTTCCTCCGCTTCCACACCCGACATCTAATGCTGAACCATGATTTTTAGTATATCTGACAGCTTTTTCGATTTGTGGTAAACCATAGTTCGATTCATTATGATTATTGTGCCACCATTCTGATATTTTATCATATTTCTTTCCAATTTCTGAGTTCATTACATGTTTTCCAATTTAACAGTAAAATTATAATTAAAGAATTTTGCCACTCGCGAAGTAAAAATGTGCTGCAGGCAGGGCCGGTACCACGACGCAGTGCTAAGCTGTTGTTGTGTGCAGTACAATTACTTCTGTAATTCCCAAATAATAAGATTTTCTTCATTCCCGGTTATATTGAACCCGATTTTTTTGAGAATTGATTTTGATTGAACATTACTATTATCACATTTTGCCAAAATACAATTAACGCGGCTATTTTCAAACGCCCAATTGATTAGACTCATTACTGACTCATAACCGTATCCATTATTCCTTTTGCCGGGAATAACTCCAAAACCAATTTCTACATTTCCATCATCATCCGGACGGCCTATAAAACCGAGACTTCCCATAATTTCAAATGTTTCTTTGTTTAAAATAATCCATGAATTAAAACCATCTAATCCGTTTTCCAATAAAAGACTTTTAAAAAAAGGTAACGCGTCAAGCAATTCTGCTTCCGGCCATTCACAAGTCGAATCAAAACCTAAAGAATTAATTTTTGAATAATCTCCTTCTATTGCTGCATCAATCAATTCAATCGTAAATGGTCTTAGAACTAATCTCTCTGTCAACATCTGCATAATTATTAAATCCTTATAGTCCGGATAATGGTCTCAGTTTCAGAA
>DAONFJ010000081.1:0-3665 GCA_035403545.1 Spirochaetota bacterium | reverse complement strand
TTCAGAACAGGTACTTCTTTCCGGTTGTTTCATTATTTACTTCCTTTGAGCGACGATTGCAAACTCATTAGTTTTAATATCAAATATTGATCCGGCAACATCTGAATAGAATTCAGTAATTTTTAGACCGCTGCTGCAGAACTCATTTTTAATAGACTCAATACTGAAACATTGATACCAATTATATACAACCCGGGTATCTGACTTTTCATAGATTGTATATTTATCAAGGATTAAGTTTTCATCTGAGTACTTAAATGTATTTACAAAACAATAATAATCATTTTTAGACCAGAAATTATCCATTGAATTGAGCTCGTATTTTGATTGTTCTTCTTTAAGATTATAGTAATTCGTAGAATAAACATCAAGCAGTATTGATCCGTCGGGCTTCAGCATGCTGCTGAACTTTGACAATAATTTACTTCTTTGAGATGGGCTAAGTGCTGTAAAGTCGCACATAATCATTATGATTAAGTCATACATTTCATCTGTTTCATATTCCAGATAATTAGATTGAATATATTTAACATCTAACCCGTTGTCATGTGCGTATTTTTTTGCGTAACATAGAGAATTTTCTGAAAAATCAATTCCCGTAACCTTTGCTCCGCATTGAGCTATTCTCGAAGTATACAGCCCGGGTCCGCAACCAAAATCGATAACACGAGAAGTACCGCCAAGTTTAAAATGATCAATAATCCATTCTACAGATTTATTTATGAATTTCAAATTTCTCGAAGCAGCTTCAACGGACGGGTCAAGATGATACTCTAACATTTTTTGAGCTGTATGTTCATTCGTCCAAAGTTCTTCCGCGGTATAAAATTCATATGGCTCTGGTTTTACATTTATTTTGATTAGTTCATCAAACATTACAAGACTCCAGGATTATAAATAAACAATTGTATTAAACTTTGCATTTTTTGTATATAACGTTCCACGAATATGCGAAGCTGGCCGAAGGCCAATTCAGGCCGCAAAAGTAAAAAAACTAATTTACAAACTCATACAATGTGTAAAATATCAATATCTTTTTTCTAAGGAATCTGATATGCAGTGTATGCCTGATTTTCGGAGAGATAAAAAAATATAAACACTTCGGAGAATTTATGAAAGCGGTGTACTTGCAAGTAACAAGGCGGAACAGGATGTGAAACCGTAATTAAGATATTTTTATTAAACAGTTATAGTATTTTTATTGCCATAATCTATGCCTGAAAACAATTATCATATATTCTAAAATATTTCCTGTAATGATTTATCAATAATTACATTTTAACCTGAGGAGTTTGTCATGCGGAACAAGTTTCTAAAAATTGTGTTTATAAATCTGCTTTTTGTTTTCATATATGATATTTCTGAAGCTGGAATGAAACGCGATATTGCCCTGATTAGATTGGAGCTTGAACTGGATGTCATTCCAAGTTTATTAATATCAGACGCGTTTACACCGATGACCCATTTCAACAAAAACGATTTTCAATTTTCAGCAACTCCGGTTTATTTAAATCTGCCGCTCGGGAATGATAAAAAAATTGAAAATCAACGCGATGACCTTAATTGTAAAGCTATCAGTTTTAATTCCGGATACGCATTAACAGACAGATCCTTTGCGAACCTGTTCTACTCTTATGCAAATATATCAGGTACTGTCGGATATGATGAAGATGGCTCACCATTAGTCAGGATTGATGGTGAACAGACAATTCAGTCATACATGGCTTCCGCGGGATATGATTTGTGGGAGACTAATGAAACTTCTATACCACTGATGTTCGGAATTGGACAAAGGTTCATAAAAATGGACATGGATGTGAGAGGTATCTGGTACCCTTCAGATTGCGTTGTTCAATCTGACAGCAACTCAATTCTTTATTTCCTTGGAATTGCCTATTCAAGAAAATTTTCCATTTTTAATACAGATTTTAAATTAACTCCCTATCTGTATTATTTTAGTACAGGAAGTCCTGTTTTTAAATTCTCTTCAGAAGGTGACCCTTCTTTCAATTATTCAGAAAAGGGTTTGGATGGTGAAACACTTGTTGATGGTTTTCACTTCAGTTATTTAGTGGACGGATTAGGATTCACTCTTTCAGTCAACAGTGAATATGCTGCCTATTATTATAACTCATTTGATAATCTTTTACTGGACGGAATGCACATGTTATATATCGGAATAAAAGAGTTTGCATACACTTTTACTATTTCTTATACCATATAATGTTGGAGAAATCAATATCGTATTTTATAACAAAGTAGTGATTTTTTAATATATTGAGTTACTAGTTTAAGTCAAATTTTTCGCCTGACGCCTTGCCTGCACGATATGGCGTATTATGCTGTCAAGATTACAGGCTCAGTTTCAGTAATCAAAACTGTATGCTCATAATGTGCCGTGAGCGTTCCATCCGTTGTCTTTATCGCCCATCCATCATTTGCTTCTCTTACTATACTTTTTTTATTTACTATCATTGGTTCAATTGCAATTACTAATCCGGTTTTCAATTTTTCTTTTTGAGATTTCTCATAGTAATTTAACACTGCAGGTTCCTCATGCACAGCTCTGCCTACACCATGGCCGCAGAGTTCATGAATTACAAAAAAACCGTCGCTCTTAGTATTATTTTCTATTGCTCTTCCAATTTCATTGATTTTACTTTTATTCTTACAATGCTCCAGTGCTTTATTGAATGATTCAATTGTTGATTTAACCATTTTTTCACCAATAACATTCTGTTCGTATCCTCCAACAATAACTGTACAAGCCGTATCAGAGATGAAACCTTCATAATAGGGAGTCACATCTATCTTAACTAAATCTCCATTTTTCAATTGAATATTATCCGGTAAACCATGAACCACCTGATTATTCTTTGAATAAAATGAATAAGAAGGAGCATTGTAAAACATTCTGGGTGCAGATTTCGCTCCTATTGCTTTCATTTCATTTTTACATAATTCATCAAGATATCGGGTTGAAATTCCTGTAACACAATTTTTTGCCAGGTACTCCCTAAGGTGTTTTGCAACTTTTGATGCATTTTCGATACCTTTAAGATCTTTATCATCATTTACTGACATCTTAATCCCCTCGATTAAAAATAAATTATAAATCAGCTTTCACGGAACCGTAGAACAACTATTATACGGAAACAATATATAATTTTTTACGCACCAGGAAAAGCAAGTAACTTCCGGAATGGACGGCGTTGTGCGGACTTTTGCACAATGTGACGCCAGACCAGGTGAGGTACTCCAAACACCGCGGGTAAGCTTTGAGTCTGTCGCGAAAGTAATATTTATTAAGTTCCAAATTTTTTCGCTGCTAATATTTGAATAATCGCCTATGACTGCCTATAACTGAAAACAAAATTTCTGCTTTTGGGAAAACCTGACTTTTGCGGCAGACTCATCTGTTATATGAAAGTGGTGTGCCATAATAATAATTAGCTGACGAAGGATGGCGAAGTCAGATGGAAAAAGAAACAAATGTTGGCACAACCAATCAAAAAACAATATTTACTGTTTTAAAATGCATTGACAACCTGTTTTAATTTAAAATTTTATATTTAAAATAATAATTATTAAAGGGGGATTTAATGCAAAAAATCTTAAAAACAATAACTCTTTTTACTCTTTTAACCTTATTCATAGGTTGTTCT
>DAONFJ010000080.1:0-15853 GCA_035403545.1 Spirochaetota bacterium | reverse complement strand
TCGGTCTTTTCCAGGCTATATACATGGCTAATGCCGGCGGTTCATGGGACAATGCGAAAAAACTTGTTGAAGTTGACCTTAAAGAAAAAGGTACACCTTTACATGAAGCAGCAGTTATCGGTGATACAGTTGGTGACCCGTTCAAGGATACTACTTCCGTATCTCTTAACCCGATCATCAAATTCTCTACACTGTTCGGCCTTCTCGCAACAGAAATTGCAATAGAAATGACTGTTCATGCAAGAACAACAGGCACAACTAACTGGGGCCCATATATCGCAGCTCCTTTATTTATAGTTGCTCTTATATTCGTATGGCGTTCATTCTACTCTATGAGAATACCTGCAGACGCTGTAAAAAAATAATTTTAAAAAATATGTTTATAATGAAAAGGCTGCCTTCCGGGCAGCCTTTTTTTTAAATAAAATTTACGGTGAAATCAGTAAATCAGCCTTTTCCTGTTATTAAAATTATCCGTATTAATATTCAGATACTTCTCTGTCTTCCCGCAAAAAAATATAAATTTTCTTGCAATTACATCAACCTCGAGGAAAGTGTCAAAAATGGAGAATCGTTAATGATAGGTAATTATATTTCAGGCTTAATCGCTCTTTATATGAATAACATAACCTACCCGACTGTGTTCTTTCTTATGACGCTGGAAAGCACATTCCTTCCGGTTCCATCCGAACTTGTAATCCCCCCGGCTGCATGGAAAGCGGCACAGGGCGAAATGAACATTTTCCTTCTTATTGCTTTTTCTACACTCGGATGCGTGTCCGGTGCCCTTATTAACTACTTCCTTGCGAAATATTTAGGACGAAAAATCATTTATTCACTTGTAGATACAAAATTAGCCCATATGATGCTCATAAACAGAGAACATATGGAGAAATCAGAATCTTTTTTTATCAAATACGGCAAAAGCTCAACATTCATAGGAAGGCTTGTCCCTGGAGTACGACACCTTATTTCAATCCCGGCCGGTGTTGCCCGGATGAATCTTGCAGATTTTGTTTTTTATACTGCTGCCGGTTCAGCAATCTGGAACAGTATACTTGCAGCACTTGGTTATTTTCTATACACTCAGCAGGAATTACTTAAAAAATATTATAAAGATTTATCTGTTTTCTTTCTGATTCTATTCCTTATATTTACAGTATATATTCTTTATAAATATTTTTTAAAAAATAAATTTAACCAGGCCCAGTAATTAAAAAAACAGCTCATAAAACCCCTTAAAGGAGTAATAAAATGCTTATTCACAAAGAAATGAAGTTCTTCACGCTATTCAATCAGCAGGGCGACAACATGCTCACTGCGGCAAAATTTTTTAATGAACTTGTCACAACAGGAAATTTCAATGAAGATACTGTCGCGACAATGCACAGGATCGAACATGAAGGTGACATTATAACAAGAGAAGTATCTGTTATGCTTAATAAAACTTTCATAACTCCTTTTGACAGAGAGGATATTTACGAGCTTTCAAATGCAATCGATAATGTAGTTGATTCAATCAATGCTATTACAAAAAGAATGAGACTTTACAAACTGACAAAACCTGACGCGATATTAAAACAGTTTGCAGTTCTTATTGAACAATCGGCACTTTCACTGGGTGACGCATTAAAATGCCTGGATAATGCCAAGAACTATTCCCGTGTCCAGATTTATTGCAGCGATGTAAACAGGCTTGAAAATCTTGGCGATCAGCTTAGAGATACCGCTATTGGAGACCTGTTTGATAAAAATACAGATCCTATCCATGTTCTTAAATGGAAAGAAATTTATGAAACTGCTGAAAACACAATCGATATATGTGATTATGTCGGAAAAACTATTTATTCTATTACAGTAAAACAGGGCTGATGTTAATTTTTTTATGGAGGTAAATTTTGACTACAGCAATAATATTACTCATAGCACTTGCACTGTTTTTTGATTTTCTTAACGGATTTCATGACGCGGCAAATTCAATTGCAACAGTTGTAGCTACAAGAGTTTTATCACCTAATCTTGCAGTTTTATGGGCTGCTTCTTTCAGCTTTATAGCATTCCTTATTTTCGGGCTTCATGTTGCCGGAACTATAGGAAAAGGTATAATACAGCCCGGAGTTATGGACACACATATAATTTTCGCCACCCTGGTTGGTGCATGCGCATGGAATCTGATCACATGGTGGTTTGGTCTCCCAACCAGCTCATCCCATGCGCTTATGGGCGGCCTGGTTGGTTCTGCGATTGTAAAGGGGGGATTAGGTGCCGTAGTGCCGGCTGGCCTTTTCAAAATTCTTGCATTCATTGTTGTGTCTCCCCTGCTTGGAATGCTTCTTGGATCAATACTGGGTATAATCGTTTACAGAATTTTTAAAGACAGTACTCCGCGAAATGTTGATTCTTTTTTCCGTAAAGGACAGCTTATCTCGGCCGCCGCATACAGTTTAGGCCATGGAGGGAATGACGCTCAGAAAACCATGGGAATAATAGCCGGACTTCTTTTCAGCCAGGGACTTATCGGACCCACATTCCATGTTCCTTTCTGGGTTATAATCGCCTGCCAGATGGCGCTTTCTACCGGAACACTTATGGGCGGCTGGCGAATAGTAAAAACTATGGGTAACAAAATTACAAAGCTAAGGCCTGTTGACGGTTTCTGTGCAGAAACAGGAGCTGCCATTTCTCTCTATTTTGCATCATTTTTAGGTATCCCGGTAAGTACAACTCATACTATTACCGGATCAATAGTTGGTGTAGGTTCACTTAAACGCCTATCGGCTGTTAAATGGGGTGTTGCAGGCAAAATTGTCTGGGCGTGGATTATTACAATTCCAGCGGCCGCAACTATGGCGATGATTACTTACTATATCAGCACATTCTTCAGTTTTTAATCTAAATGTTATTCCGGTGAGGGATTACTCACCGGAAATCCAAATGGATTACCTCTTTGATATATCAAAAAAATCTTTTTTTATAGTATTTCCCTCTTAAATTCATTATTATAAACAATATAATACACTTTTTTTAATATTAAAAACTTATTGTATTTTAACGCCTGTATATTCTGATGGCTATATAATAAAACAGGAAGAATAGATGAATTTAGAAAAATTTAAAGAACTCGGACTCTCAGATGAAATACTCAAAGAACTGAAAAAAAAAGGTTTTGAAGAACCTACGGAAATTCAGGAAAAAATTATTCCGATACTGCTTAAGGAAGAAGTAGATATAGTTGGACAGGCTCAAACAGGAACAGGTAAAACCGCCGCATTCGGACTCCCCATACTTGAACGCATCAGCAGCACAGGATCAAGAAACGTACAGGCTCTGGTCCTTGTCCCGACTCGCGAGCTTGCAATACAGGTATCAGAAGAACTAAACTCTTTCAAAGGCAAAAGAAAACTGCAGATAATTCCGGTTTACGGCGGCCAGTCGATAATAGATCAAATAAGAAAACTAAACAACGGAGTAGATATAGTCGTAGGTACTCCGGGCAGAATAAATGACCACCTCAAAAGAAAAAGTATGATACTTTCAGAAGTATCTTACGTTGTACTTGATGAAGCTGATGAAATGCTTAATATGGGATTCATCGACGAAGTTGAAGAGATACTGAAAAAAACCAATCCGGACAGAAAGACCCTTCTCTTCTCCGCGACAATGCATGAAAGTATAATGAAGATCGCCAAAAAGCATATGAAAGAATTCAAGACAATTGTCACAAAGAATCTTCAGCTTACGGCAGACCTTACCGATCAGATATATTTTGAAGTGTCAAATTCAGATAAAGTAGAATCTCTCAGCCGTATCATCGATATGGAGATTGATTTCTACGGACTTGTGTTCTGCAGAACCAAAGTCGCAGTTGATGAACTTGTCAATAAACTTGTCGACCGGGGCTATGATGCTGAAGGAATCCATGGAGATCTTTCCCAGCACCAGAGAGAACGCACCCTGGAGAAATTCAAAAAGAGAAGAACCAGTATTCTTGTAGCGACCGACGTTGCCGCACGGGGAATAGATGTAATGAATCTCTCTCATGTAATAAACTATTCGCTCCCGCAGGACCCTGAAGCATATGTACACAGGATAGGAAGGACAGGCCGCGCCGGGAAAAAAGGTATTGCTATAACGTTCATAAGCCCGGATGAGTACAGGAAGCTTATGTTCATTCAGAAAATAGCAAAGACAACAATCAGAAAAGAAAAAATACCGGGTGCTTCCGATATTGTTAAAATTAAAAAATCAAGAATACAGGCTGAAATATTAAAGATAATTGATAACAAATCTCATACGGAATATTTAAAGACTGCGGAAACTATATTAAAAGACAATGATCCTGTTGAAATACTCGCGGCTATTCTGAAATATTCATTTCAGGATCAGCTGAACGAAAAACAGTACAAAGAGATCAATGAAGTTTCAATAAACAGAAAAGGAACATCACGGCTGTTCGTTTCACTCGGAAGAAAAGACGGCATCTCTCCAAGATCGCTGATTAAAATGATTACGAACGAAACAAAAGTCCGTGCAGGAAATATAGAAGATGTTAAGGTAATGGAAAGTTTCTCATTTTTAACTGTACCTTTTGAAGATGCTGAACTCATTCTTAAAAGCTTCAACAATAAAGAAGGTGATAAAAAAACGGTTGTGCAGAGAGCAAACGATTCCAAGGATAAACCTGACAGAGACAGGCCAAACAGGGATAGGCCTACTAGAGACAGGCCCGATAGAGAAAGAAAATTCTCGGGAAACCCGGGACCTGACAGCAGACGAAAAAAGAAATACTAAAAACACCATCCGGGCTGAAAATCAGGAAACTGAAATAGGCCTGGAACCCCGTCTCCGTCCGGCAAAAATAAAACTATAAGACTATGCACCACAGACCGGACATCCCTGAAAGCGGAGAGGTTTTTCAAGATTACTTTCAGAGAGAAGCGACTTATTATTAAGTATATCAATTGACCTGCCATCTGCGGCAACCTCCCCTTCACGGATAATTATAGTCCTTTCACAAAGATCAAGTGCCATATCAAGGTCATGCGTTGCAATAATTTTTGTATGTTTAAAACTTTTCAAAAGCTCTATCAGGCGCCTTCTTGCTTTCGGGTCAAGATTTGAAGTCGGTTCATCCATTACAAGAATGTCAGGAGACATGGAGAGTACCGTAGCTATGGCTACAGAGCGTTTTTCTCCGCCGGAAAGCCTGTGGCTCGGACGGTTGATCAGGTGCAGTGCACCCACGGTTTCAAGAGTGGATTTAACCTTCCCGTCAACTATATCTGCCGGCAGCCCCATATTAAGCGGCCCGAAAGCAACATCATCATATACCGTCGGCATAAAAAGCTGATCATCAGATTCCTGAAATACCATACCCACAGAACGCCTTATATTCTGCACTGTCTCCCTGGTTAACGGGAAATCCCCTATTCTCAAAAATCCTTTCCCGGGAAGAAGATGCCCGTTCAGATGCATAAGAAGCGTGGATTTACCGGCTCCATTAGCTCCGACAAATGCGACAGACTCTCCATGAGTAATGAGAAACGATATATTTTTAAGAGCCTTATTCCCGTCAGGATAAGTATACGCAAGATTTTCAGCCTGGACTATGTGATGACTCATATAAATAACCCCGTTACAAGAATACCCGCAAGCTGCGATATATTAATAAATCTGAAAATCAAAAATAATGAAATCCAGCCGGATACAAAAAATAATTCCCTTAATCCGAATTTATATTTATTCATGATTCTGATATTTCCGTCAAACCCCCGGCAGATCATTGCAAGATGAATTCTCTCTGCCCTGTTTATTGTCCGAAGCAGAAGGTTTCCCAGCAGAGGGCCGTATGTTTTTATTCCTTTTCCTTTTCCGTTAAACGATCTCAGGTTTCTTGCACGGACCATTCTTGCCGCTTCTTCAGCCAGAACAAAAATGTACCTGTATAAAAACAGAAGCTGGACTGCAAAAATTTTCGGTGCTCCGAGCCTGTTTAGGGCAAAACAGATATTATTAAATCCGGTACATGCAATAAGAGCCAGCGCCGTGGAGACAGTCAAAGCAAACCTCAGCATTATAGATATAAATGAAATCCAGCCGCCGGAAATTCCGGTATTGCCAAGATGAAGTATTACGTTCTGATCAAAAAAAGGATTGAATACACCGATCATAAACGCGAATGGCGAGACATATAATATTTTTTTAAGTATATAGCCTGCAGGAATATTACCTGCCGTAAGAAGAAATACCGGGTAGAAAACAAAAGGCATCAGCATGGATATTTCATATTTTCCGAATGATACAACCGTTAAAATAAAAAACAGCGAAGTAATAAATTTGGCCCGGGGATCAATTTTATGTAAAGCAGTGTCCTGATATGAAAGGAGATCCATATATCCTAAGCTCTGAAGTGATGATTCTATCTTTGAAATAATAATCTCCGGAAAATAAATGGCAGGAATAGTTATTCCTGCCATTAGATATTACTTATTACAAATCTTAATTGTTGCCTGCAACTTTTTTTCTCTTTTTAAGCAAAAATCCGGCAAGAAGTGCAAGAAGAAGCGTCAGCACACCTCCAACAATTCCCGATACTGAAGTCCCTGCATTTACGGAAGGCCATACCGCTTCGCCCTCCTCTTTTGGAGCATTTTCAGAAACCCTGAAACTATAGTCAGGAAGAAATGCTGTTTTCTTCTGAATAATGCCCAATAGTGAATGAACCCCATGCTCCGGGCCTTCAAGTTCCTCTACACCTGCGGTCTTAAACATTGACCATTCGAGCCCGTCAGGATGAGTTGATGCAAACCAGCTGAACATTCCACCAACAATAATTGTACCTGCTATAAGTCCGATAAATACTTTTTTAGCAGGAAAAACTGAGACGCTTTCATTTATACCGGCAGGCCCTGCGGCAAGTTCAGGCTGAGCATTGTATATAAACAGGATTATTGCGGAAGTTGCAATTCCTTCAACAAGTCCGATCGCTAAATGTATCGGCTGCATTAAAAGCACAAACGTTTTAAACGGAAGCGCAGAGATACCGGATGCTATTGTTTCAAGAACAACAGAAAAAGCACCCATCTGCAAACCGATAACAACAGCAAGTGTTGTCCCGATAAAAATCTTTTTCCGGTCAACACTTCCTCTTACTATTTTTTTATATATTAATGTATAGCAGATGAAACATGGGAATAAACCCATATTGACAATATTGCAGCCCAGGGCGAGCAAACCTCCATCAGCGAAAAAAAATGCCTGAATTATAAGAACAGAAGCAATGGTGATAAAGGCAGCATAAGGCCCTAGAAGTATTGAGAGAAGCATACCTCCCCCGATATGCCCGCTTGAACCGGTTGCAGGTATTGTAAAATTTATCATTTGTCCAGCGAAAATGAATGCTCCAAGTACTCCCATAAGCGGAATTACTTTTTCATCAAGATTCTCTTTAAGTTTTTTAGATGAATAACCGATTAAACCGGCCGTTACTGCGAGCATGGAACCACCGACAGCCGGTGAAATTAAAGCATCAGCCATATGCATAACAAAACCTCTCTTAAAGTAAAATTTAGCAACCCTCAGTGTTGTGTTATAATTATTTTTTATGTAGCATCTGTCAACACAAAAATAAAATTTGTGCTACTTAATCAAATATGTAAAATTGAAACTGCAGAATTCCATTTTGGACAAACGGAATTATTTAAACGCTGATTCAATAACCTCGATCAAATGAAATTTCTCTACAGGTTTAGTGAGCATTTCGAATGGGTTAATATCACGCGCGGATTTAAGTGTGGCAGGATCAGAATTTCCGGTTAAAAAAATAATAGGGCAAACATGGTTTTCCATTATTACTGCGGCGGCTTCAACTCCATCAATATCATCTTCAAGCATAATATCCATTATTATTAAATCAGGATTATACCGTGCAGCTGATTCAATCGCCTCTTTGCCGGATGCTACTGAATTAACAATATTATAACCGCGCTCTTCAAGAATTTTTCTGAGCATTCTGGCGATAATTCTTTCATCCTCTACCACCAGTATATTTTTATTACTGTCCGATAAAATCTCAAAAGGATGCTCTTCCGTAATTTGAGGCATCTCCCCGAAAACAATTGTAAATACTGTTTCCACTCCGCTCTCTACAGTAATAGTTCCCCTCAATTGGCTTACCAGTTCACGAACAAGCGTCATGCCCATTGAATCTGAACTGTTAATGTCAAATCCCTCAGGAAGCCCTTTTCCGTTATCACTTACAATCAGCTTGTAGCAATCATTCCCCAGTTTTTCGAAAACAATTTTTATACGACCCTCTCCTGATTTAAATGAAGCATATTTGAAAGCGTTCATTATAAGCTCATTAAGTATTAACCCGCATGGAATCGCTTTATCAATTGTAAAATTCTCATCCTGAAGTTTCAGTTCAATTTTAATTCCGCTTTCATCATAACTCTTAGAAAATGAATTACTGATTTCAGATACAAGCTCTTTAACGTATTCACTGAAATTAATTTTCGAGAACTGTTCATGATGATATAATTTCTCATGTACAAGGGACATTGAATATATACGGCTCTGAAGCATTTTGAATATATAAGACACTTCATTGTTATTTATACATTCCGCCTGAAGATTAATCATACTGCAGACAAGCTGCATATTATTCTTAACTCTATGATGTATCTCTTTAAGCAGAGTTTCTTTTTCGTGCAGAGACTCTTTGATTCTGCTGTCTGATATTTTGCGCTCGGAAATATTCTCTGCTACAACGAGAATCCGCGGAACTGATCCGTTGCTGTTAAAAAGCGGTACCCCTTTATACAGCAGATACTGGCTATTGATTTCCAGTTCAAAAGATGTCTCATGTCCTTCAAAAGTCTTAACAAAATAATTTTTTACGTAATCAGACTGATCTTTCAATATTTTTTCAATTGGAAGGCCTATGAGTCTCCACGGGTCCAGATTGATTTTTTTAAATTCCTGTCCGGCCGCAAAACTTATCGTGTAATTTTTTTCTATTATTGCGAGATAAGAATTGGGAATATTTAACGCGATTGCAAGCATAAGGGTTTCATTTTCCTGAAGATCCTGTAATATATTTCTGTATTCCTCAACAGACTGATTTAGAAGCATATTCGTTTTCTTTAGATCGGAAGTTCTCTTTTCAACCTCCTCCTCCAGATCTTTCCCTGATCTGCTTTTAAAAATCTGGTTTTTTACCCGCGCAATAACTTCATTATGCCTGAAAGGAAATGTGATAAAGTCATCAGCGCCTTTCCTGAATGATTCCTCCATAGATCTGTAATTATATTTATTACGGGAAACAATAACCGGTATATTTTTGCCGCTTTCAGATAACCCGGAATTTATAGCAGCATATAAATTATTGCTCCATAAATCATAATCTATAATAATGCAGTCAGCGCAAATCGAGCTTATATAATCCAATGTCATCTCACCAGATGGTGCTGCTGAAAGATTATATTCCGCATCTTTAAAAATTTCTTCCAGGATTCCGTATTTTTCTTTATCCATTCCAATTAAGAGTATTGCTGCCTGTTCAGTTTCCATATACTATGTTCACCGCCTCTAGTGGTTATAAAATTCATCCCCTCTTTACTTCGCAGTATAGGCATAACAAAACATTTATAGAGCAGAAAGTAATGATCTCCGGCAATAAATACTAATATTATTAAAATTTACGGGACAAAAAATAAAAAAATTCCAGAATGCAGAGGGCCGGTTTCGACTAATATTTCTATAAAACATTACTTTTACAGCCGGTTTATGTGAACTTTACAGGAAAAACTGTTAAAGATTAGAATCCGGTACCATCGAGAGACCTGCTGCATTTACAAAACAGATTATTTTTAAAATATTCATCTTCTACTATAAAAAAATGATTATGTAAAAATCGTTACTGCCGATAAAATAGATGTGACATAACTTATCATCGGAGTGAACTTATGAAAGAGACTAAAATTAAAACAAAATCGTTCAGGGAATTACTTGAGAAATACCTTGAAATAAAAGGACTCGATATTATTGTTGTTTTAAATAACGGAAAAGAAGTTGAACTTTATAAAAACCGTGAAATAATCGATGATATGATAGTTACAATGGACAATTACCACAACCGACAGAGCATTCCGATTTCTGAAGTTAAATCTGTAGATATGTTTGCCGCATAAAAGCAATATTTTTAATTATACAGAACAATAAAAAATCCCGTTTAATGCGGGATTTTTTATTGTTCTGTATAATTTTCCGGTTTATTGATCAGAAAAAACTTCATTCAGCTTTTTCTGATTTACGTCTAATTGAATGAATAAGGACATTAACTGCTTCAGTAGCTGCATCATTATAGCTGTAAGACGCTCTGGTATATGAACCGGACCATACAATCTCGCCTGTTCTGCACGATACCATTCTGGCAGTAATACCGACTGAAGATGTACTTTCAAGCCATGAAAAAAGATAAAGGAAAGAGGTTACGTTTTCAATATTACGGTAATCATGAACCGAGCCGAATATCATATAATCTGCGCCTAACGCATTGCCTGTCTCAATAATCCACCTGCCGGGGAACTCAGTTTTTTTCAGGACAGAGTAATCTATACTCGAAGACGTCTTTTCAATTTCAATTACATTAAATCCTTTCAGAATCAGCCGCGATTCAAATACACTCCTGACAAGTTCTCCTGAATTGTTACTGTTTCCTTCTGTGCTTTTAAAATCAGAGAATGGAAGGACTGCAATTTTTACGTTTTTCCGGTCAACTTCAGATTTGTTAAAGTATGACGGGTTGCTTACACAGGAAGAGAGTGTAATACTGAAGATGATTAAGAGTATAAATAAATTTTTTCTTTTCATATTCACCACTCAAACAAAATTAATTCTTAAAACGCCTTGCCTATACCTAATTTAAAAAAAACAACAATACCGCTGCTTGAGAAGTCTTTCCCGGTAGGAACATCAATCTGTACATCTTCATCTTCGCTTCTGCTTATAATTCTGGAACCTATCCCCCACATTAATTCAGGGCAGAAATATACATCATCAGTCATCTCGTAATCAAAACCTACTGATATAATCGCATGTATTGTATATGAATTTACATCATCGATAGTTGCAAACTGTAAAAAAGGCCCGACTCCAAACCAGGGATTAAGCGGAGAACTATTGAAATGCCTTAAAACAGAAACACCAATCTCATGGGTCATGATCTGTCCATCCGCCTCTTTGAATTCGTTTAGTCTGCCGCTCAACGAAGTGGGATAAAAAAACCAGTTAGTACGCAGTGAAATATAAGGAGTAGTCATATAATCAAAAAACCAGCCTACGGCTGTTGCATAAGTCCATGTTGAATTATCCTGCACTGTAACCTGGCCGGATTCAATTGCAAGATATGAAGATGCCCATGATAATGTTACATTCGGCCCGAGCATTCTTCTCACTGCTGCCGAAGAATTGCTGACAGAAAAAATAATTATTAAAAATGTAAGGCACAGGTATATTTTATGAATCTTATTCATTCAAAAAACCGGTCTAAAGCTAGTACTTCCTTCTTTCACGGTTATGATTAAGCCTGTTCATTACATACAGGGCAGCATATGCTCCGATAAAACCTGCTATCAGATTAACACCTGCTCCTCTTGAAAGAAAATCCAGAATAGTAACTATTTTATCATAAAAAAGGCTGTCAAGAACAAGCCCGCCGATTAATGCTCCAATAACACCGACAACCAGGCCTCCGATATAACCGCCAAAAAGATCGCGTTTCTTTAAATTGTAAAAAATGAAAGCGACGAGAGCTCCAAGACCTATATACAAAACAATTGCTTTTACTACTCTTAAAAAACTGAGAAATCCTTCTGACATTTTATACCTCTCAATATTTGATACTGTTATACAGAAAAATACAAAGCATTCTTCATGTAAAGAATATTTCTCCCTTCCCCTCTCTTATTATCCTGAATGTATCTTCAGACATATCAACAACAGTTGATGGTGATGAGATTTTAGGTCCGCAGTCAATCACAAGATCAACTTCATTTCTGTAGATTTTTTCAAGATCCTTCGGCTCAACTATATAATTCCCACTCTGATTGCTGACGCTTGTGGCCAAAAGGGGCCTGCCCAGAGCTTTAACTATTTCAATGGCGATATTATTGGCAGGTATTCTTACACCGACGGTCTTCTGGTTGGTAACAACAACTTTGGGTACAAGTTTTGAAGCTTTAAAAATAAAAGTATAAGGGCCGGGAAAAGCTTTTTTCATAATTTTATAAGCATCATCGGAAATATTTCTGGCATAGTCATTGATCTCTGAAATTTCTGTAAAAATAAAACTCAAAGGCTTATGCTTGTCCATTTTTTTTAAACGGTAAATTCTTTCAATTGCTCTTTTATCTTTAATATCACATCCGTACGCATAAACTGTATCAGTAGGGAAAACTATAACCCCGCCTTCTTCAAGGATTTCTTTAGTTTTGTTTATCAGCCTGGCTTGCGGATTCTGTTCATTTATTACAAATATCATTATAAACCACTTGTTTAATCCTCAATGAAGCAGATAATGAAACTTATATCAACAACAATATTCTCACTGCAGATAGAAAAATTCTTTTTTCAGATCTGATAAACTTTTGCCGGAGAATTTTGCGGTGACTTCATCTTTTAGATTCCATAGAAATTATCTTAATACCCGTTCATGATAAAAGCGATATAAAGAGTAATATCCTTAAATTAAAAAGGCTTTTGCGGATAGCGCGATCCGCAAAAGCCTTTAACCTGGTAAAATTACATGTAGGAGTGTAATTTATTATCAATCATTAATTTTATCGGCAAATAGTGAAAATGCATTACTGTTTTTTTTAAAAAATGAAAATAATATAATTTTTCTTCTGCTGACGAAAAATCCATACCGGCTATTAAAAAATACGCTGGTATAGATACACACCCCGGATGAAAAAAAAAGATATTCGTATTAAATTATTTGACTTAAAAAATAAAAATCATATCTCTAATTATATCTGTCAGTTATACTACCAACTAAAGGATTTTGATAATGAAAAATTATCTGTTTATTATACTGCTTTTTATGCTGTTGCCGGTTATTTCCTGTGATGCAAAAGCAGTCGCTGTATTTGAAGAGACAATTCATGATTTCGGAAAGGTTAATAAAGAGTCTTCAGTCAAACATACTTTTAAATTCAGAAACGCGGGCAACAGTACCCTGAAAATTGAAAGAATAAAAGCCGGTTGAGGCTGCACTGGAACTCTCCTTTCGGAAAAGGAGATCCCTGCCGGCGGCAGCGGACAGCTTGAAATTGAACTTCACACCGATATGAGAACCGGTGAAATAGTAAAAACTATTTATGTATTCACAAATGATCCTGACCATGGGCAGATAAAAATAATTGTTAAAGCAACCGTATTAGATGAATAAATATGCAAATCTCAGAACAGTTCCGGGGCTGCCTTATCCTTTCGGAGCTAATATAATTAATGACGGAGTACAGTTTGCCATATTCAGCAGGCATGCATGTTCCGTGGAACTTCTGCTCTTTCATTCTGCTGACCAGTTCGCGGAATACACGGCTTATGACCTTGACCCTGTTTTCAATAAAACCGGCGACATATGGCATATCTGGATTGAGGGCATCGGGAAAGGACAGGTTTACGGATACAAAATTGATGGCGATTACAACTCATCAAAGGGACACCGATTCAATAAACATAAACTGCTTATTGATCCTTACGCGCGTGCATTAACAGGAAATTTCAAATGGGACCTGACAAAAGCCAGGGGTATAATCCTCGATGAGGAAAATGATTCCGATACATTCTCAACTGAAGAGAGCACTTATTATGTGCCGAAAAGCATAGTTATAAACGGAAGAAATGAGGTGCAGAGAAACCCTATCCGTATTCCTGAAAACGATCTTGTTATTTATGAACTCCATGTTAAGGGTTTTACAGCAGATCAATCATCCGGTGTATCCGCATCGGGAACTTTCAAAGGGCTTACGGAAAAAATCCCCTATCTCAAAGAGCTTGGAATCAATGCTGTTGAACTTCTGCCGATTCATGAGTTTGATGAATTTGAAAATATCAACACGAACCCTGTCTCTGGAGAGAAACTCAAAAATTTCTGGGGATACAGCACCATTGCTTTTTTCGCGCCTAAGTCAAGTTACTCGTCAGGTAACAGGACGGGGGAACAGGTCCAGGAATTCAGGGATATGGTTCAGCAGTTCAACAATGCCGGGATTGAAGTTATTCTTGATGTCGTATTTAATCATACTCATGAAGGTGATCACAAAGGCCCGACACTTTCATTCCGAGGTATTGATAACTCCATATATTATATTCTCGATTCGGATAAGTCAAAGTACAAAAATTTTTCAGGATGCGGAAATACTGTCAACTGCAATCATCCCCACGTAAGGCAGATGATCCTTGATTCGCTCCGTTACTGGTTCATCGAAATGGATGTTGATGGTTTCCGTTTTGACCTTGCTTCAATTTTAGGAAGAGACCAGAAAGGTGATATGCTGAGCAATCCCCCGCTTATAGAATGGATAGAGGAAGACCCGATTCTTAGAAACGCAAAAATAATCGCTGAAGCCTGGGACGCGGGTGGAGCCTACCAGGTAGGTAAATTCCCTGGAAGATGGGCCGAATGGAATGGAAGGTTCAGGGATGACGTCAGAAGATTCTGGCGGGGAGACAAAGATACAAAAGGGGCTTTTGCCACACGGATTACAGGGAGTTCAGATTTATACTGCACAACAACTCCATGCAGAAGCATTAATTTTATCACATGCCATGACGGATTTACTCTAAACGACCTTGTCAGTTTCAATAACAAGCATAATATTGAAAACGGCGAGGATAACCGCGATGGAGAGAACAACAACTACAGCTTTAACTGCGGCGTAGAGGGGCTTGACGCTCCTCCTGAGATAGAAAGATTAAGAATCAAAATGATTAAAAATCTCATCGCTACCCTTTTTCTTTCACTTGGAGTACCAATGCTGTTATCCGGTGATGAATTCAGAAGAACACAAAAGGGAAACAACAACTCCTACTGTCAGGATAATGAAATATCATGGGTGAACTGGGATTTTCTGAACAGCAATAGAGAGATTTTTGAATTCACAAAAAAAATGATTGAATTCAGAAAAAACCATCCTATACTGAGATCTACAGTTTTCTTTACCGGGACAAAAAGCGAAAACTATACAGCAGAAGATATCTTATGGCATGGGACAGAGGCCTCACCGCCCGACTGGGACGATGATGAACCCGTAATTGCCGCTCTGATAAACGGGCAGTATGCTGAAGAGTCATCATACAGCAGAGATTCGGACTTTTACATGATTTTCAACGCTTCTGATACAGATCTGGTTTTCAAAATTCCGGAATCTCCATCCGGGAAAAAATGGAAATTATCGATTAATACAGAAGGTAAAACGGGTGAAGATATTTTCAGCTCCGGCAGTGAAAACAGTATAACTTCCGGAACTATAAATGCTGCAAAAAAATCTTTAATTGTGCTTATCGCTTAAGTCTTCCTGCCTGGCGTTTTAAAGAACGGCTTTCTTTGAAACCCGGCCGAATTTCGGCTTATTGTGACTTGATTATATGAATAAAATTAAAACGAGGTGAACGATGTTTTCAATTATTTTACTGGTCGTTTTTTTCTCCCTGATGATTGGAATAGGACTCTGGGGAATGAAAAAAACGAGTTCTCTGAATGATTTTTTCCTGGGGGGAAGATCTATCGGTCCATGGGTATCAGCTATAGCTTATGGTACTACATATTTTTCAGCAGTTGTGTTTA
>DAONFJ010000079.1:8709-16054 GCA_035403545.1 Spirochaetota bacterium | reverse complement strand
GGGAGAGAATGACTGGATTATAAAATTTGCAAACGGTAATCTCTATTACTGGGCGGATGGTAAAATACTTCCTGAATCGGCATTGCAAAAATCTGATAAGTATATCAGGTATCCAATAAATCCGTATAACATAAATGGCAGATCACCGGAATCATATACTGAAAAAAAAATTGAAGAGCTGCGTATAAAAAAGCACCCTTCCGATAAGAAGAAAATTGTTCCTGGTGAAGAGGGGAGCTTCTATAAGGAACTGTTTGGTATTACAACAAAAAAGAGCTCAAAAAAGCAGCTTGTTGAAGTAAACCTGTTCGGATATTATATGACAGTACATTATACCCTTGCAGAAAAAATCAAATCAATAGATTCAAAGGTACGGCAGCTGGAAAAGGGGGATACTGAAGTTCGCAGTTTTTTAAAAAATATCCGAAGCGTACAGTCCTTTAACTGGCGTAAAATTGCAGGGAGCGGACACAGGAGCAATCACAGCTACGGGATTGCCATAGATATACTCCCTAAAAAATATAATGAAAAAACAATCTACTGGTCATGGGAACAGGAGAAGAATGAGGACTGGATGCTCCTCCCGCAAAGCAGTCTCTGGGCACCCCCGGATTCAATAGTGAAGATTTTTCTCGAAGAGAAATTCATATGGGGAGGTCATTGGGACAGATATGACACAATGCATTTCGAATACAGGCCGGAGCTGATCTTTCTTTTTAAAAATATTAAGTTTGATCAATAAACAGGGTTTATTCGGCGCCATCTAAATGTTCTTAAGTTAAGCCCCCACCCGAAGGAACGGGGGCTTTTTTGCATAGAGTTTTACATAATGCAGTAGTGCCGGATAATGATTAAATTTGATTCAGAGGGAATATGTTCCCGGAATCCCGGGCTCTATTCAGCCATCTGCGTACTGAGGAAAACCTGAATCCCCATAAGCTGAATCTGGTCCTGAAGCTCTTCAATTTTGTCAATATGCATATCTTCATCCAAAAGTATATGCTCAAGCATTTCTTTGGTCGCATTATCACCGACTTCAGCTGCGAGTTTGATAGTTTCGTTGTATGCTTTTATCGCTCCCTCTTCGGCCGAGTGGTCATTTGCAACCATTTTCGCAACATCAGCACCTATGTGTATATTATTCAGGCTGCTGACAACAGGAATCCCCTCCAGAAAAAGTATTCTCCCGATGAGTTTCTCGGCGTGTTTCATCTCGTCTATTGCTCTCTTTTCGAAATGATCATGAAGTTTTTCCAGACCCCAGTTTGCGCACATCTCCGAATGGACGATGTACTGATTTATTGCAGTAAGTTCATCAGCAAGCAGAAAATTCAGCCTGTCGATCAGTTTGTCATTACCTTTCATTGTAGTCTCCTGATGATAAAATTTATATTTATAATATATAAAAATGAACTGAAAGAAGCAAATTTTATTTTCAAAAAAATGATGACAAATTTGCTGCATAAGCAAAACTGGCGGGTAGATTCTCACCAATATGGAGAAAAAAATGATAGACCTAAGAAGCGATACAGTAACCAGACCCGGCAAAGAGATGCTTGAAGCTATGATGAGTGCGCAGGTCGGAGATGATGTTTATAAAGAGGACCCCACCGTAAATGCCCTCGAAGAGAAAGCGGCATCATTATTCGGGATGGAGTCTGCACTTTTCTGCGCATCCGGGACAATGACAAATCAGATAGCAATAAATGTTCACACCAGGCCGGGAGATGAGGTAATCTGCGACAGACTCGCACATATATATCTATACGAAGTCGGATCTATAGCAAAACTCTCAGGCTCATCCGTAAATCTTCTCTCAGGAGACAGGGGAAGATTCACCACAGAGGAAGTAAGGCTTGCGATAAATCCCGATGATATACACAGGGCAAACACATCGCTTGTCTCAATAGAAAACACTGTGAATAAAGGTGGAGGAGCCTGCTGGGATCTGGCCGAAATTAAAAAAATATCTTCGCTATGCAGAGAAAAAAACCTCTCCTTTCATATGGACGGAGCAAGAATATTCAACGCGCTGATCGAAACAGGTGAACGCCCGGAAGAATACGGCTCCCTTTTTGACTCAATATCCATATGCCTGTCAAAAGGTCTGGGCGCACCGGTCGGATCACTTATCCTGGGAAAAAAAGATTTTATCAAAAAGGCCATAAAGGTGAGAAAATCAATCGGCGGAGGCATGAGACAGGCCGGATACCTTGCCGCAGCAGGGATCTACGCGCTTGACAACAATGTTAAAAGATTGAAGGATGATCATAAACGGGCGAGGGACATGGGAGATGTTCTTCAAACACTTTCATTTGTTGACGAGGTTTACCCTGTTCAGACAAATATTCTGATTTTTAAATTAAATGAAAAAATGAAGGACACCGATTTTATAGCCAGACTCAATGAAAAAAATATAAAAGCCACTATATTCGGCCCTCAGACAATAAGATTTGTTACTCACCTTGATTTTACGGATTCTATGATGGAAGAGGTTATTAAAACTCTGAAGGGAATACGATAGAACTTATTGTGCCTTAGGGTAATTATGAAATCCAACATATCTTTGAACAGGATTTCATAATTATAGTATTTGCAGGATTCAGTTTAAGTTCACTCTCTGTAAATCCCGGCAATCCTCTAATCCACACAATCCTGTTCAGAGTACAGTTTCTGATTGAGATAACTGCAGAGAAAAACAGTTTTCTCAATCCGCTGCTTCCTCCGGAAAAGCCAGTGATGCAACAATAGAAAGCATCAGCACAAGGCATATAACACTTAACGACATGAAAGTTGATATACTGTAGAATCCTGATATGATCATCTTAACTCCGACAAAGGAGAGTATTATAGCAAGGCCGTAATTCAGGAACCTGAATATTTTCATTATCCCTGCAAGCGCAAAATATAAAGCCCTGAGCCCGAGAATAGCCATTATGTTTGAAGTATACACAATAAAGGTATCCTGCGATATTGAAAGCACAGCAGGAATTGAATCCACAGCGAAGATAACGTCAGAAGTTTCAATAACAAGCAGGACTATAAACATCGGTGTTGCAAACCACTTGAAGTCTTTTTTTATAAAGAATCTCCCTCCCTTGTAGTTCTCAGATACGGGCATAATTTTTCTGAATAGTTTAATAACAGGATTCTTTTCCGGCTCAATCTCATCATCTTCATCTCCGAGCATTTTAATTCCTGAATATATGAGGATTACTCCGAATACATAAAGCACCCAGTGGAATTTTGTTATAAGGGCAATCCCTGCAAAGATAAATATAAATCTCATGGCCAGGGCGCCGATAATTCCCCAGAAGAGGATTCTATGCTGATATCTGTCAGGCACCTGGAAATAGGTGAATATCATAAGAAACACGAAAAGGTTATCCATGCTGAGAGCTCTTTCAACAACATATGCAGTCAGATATACAAGCACACCTTCGCGGCCGTTTGAATAATAGACTACAATAGCGAAGAGCATGGCTACAACTGTCCAGAACAGTGACCACCAGAGCGACTCTTTGAGACTCACTTCATGAGCCTTACGGTTGAACACACCGATATCAAGAACCATAAGAACAGTAATGACAGCGCCGAATATAATCCACCATAGATATATATGCATTTTACTACCTTTCCCGGAAGTAAGAAATTTGAACGTGATCAGAGATATTTATATGACAAATAATCAGTTCTGAACAAAATTTATGACCGGACAGATATTTGTCAATTACTATCGCCTGATAAATTCAAAATGAATAACTGCAGATTTTACGGGAACGAGGGAAACTTTACTTAAACTTTCTTTTCATGCCTGATATTTATTATAAGAGCCATGGCGATTGAACCATAGGCAATAAAACTGCGGAAATATTCGCCGAGAGCCGCATTTGAAAACATATTCTGCCCTGCCTGCGGTGTAACAATATACAGTGAATGAAAAAGAATTATCCCGAGAATTGCGTGACGGATTTTCGCCTCCCTGATAGTTGCTCCCCCTGCAAGAAGAGCGGCACAGGAAAAAATATCGGAATTCATATGAGCTGTATATACATTAACCATCCCTATGTTCTGCAGAAAAATTATCTGCCCAAGGCACGCAAACACCGTAGAAAGAATAATCGCCTGCACCCTTACTCTGTCGGTACTGATCCCTGCGAGCTCCGCCGATATTCTATCCGCGCCGACTGCACGGAATTTCTGTCCCAGCCTGGTGCTTAAAATTATTTTAAGCGTTGCCGCGCCTGCAGATGTAAGCATAAGCATGAAGAGCGGGAATTGAATACCCTGGATGTCAACAAGAAGCAGCCGGTCCATAATATTCCTGTATGGAGCCAGATCCACCATGTTCCTGATCCCCGCGCCTCTTGACAGAAGAAGCTCTCTATTAGATGCAGGTATAAATGTGCCGTAACCAACCAGAAAAATAAACTGGTAAATCCCCGCTCCGAGTATCCCTATAATGATTGTCGCGATCATTTCACGTCCTTTCACGCGGTTAAGGTATCTTCCGATCGCGTAACCGCAGACTACAGAAATAACAACACCCGCAAACGCTGCTCCGGCAATTCCCGGAATCCCGGCGACTTTATGGTCAAGCATGAAAATCCATCCCGCCTGTGCCGCCATCGCGCCGACTATGATCGAAAAATTAAGTCCCATTCCGGCAGTAACAGGTATAATCAGAGCGAAAACAAGAAAAGAATCCCTGATAATCCTTATTATAACCTCATTTACCACAAAATGCAGACTCAATTCCGAGAAAAAAAACGCAGGTAAAGATAAAGCCAGAAAAAACAGGGGTGCAGGATTTATTCTTCTCATACTGAATCTCCCTGCTGATCTGATTTTTTAGCCAGAGCGTAAAGGATAACAATGCTTGTCACAATAATCCTGATTATTTCAGCCATTTCAGGGACAAGAAGCATATTGGCAACCGGTAATGAAAGAAGATATAAAGACTGATAGAGTACAACACCAAGCAGGGCATGCCTGAGATATATTCTTTTCCCTGAACTTCCGCCGAGCAGCAGTGCGGACACAGCCGGGAAAGCAGCCATCAGGGGAGCGTCATAAAGCTCAATGAACCCGTACTGCTGCGCGTATATGCATGTTCCCGCTGCAGCTAGCGATGTTGACATTATTACCGAGAGAATTCTCATCCCACCTATATTAACGCCGTTAATCCGCGCGAACGATTCATTCTCCCCGGCAGCATTCATAAGCATACCGGTTCTTGTTTTTGAAAAAATATACAGCAGGAGCAGAATCGCTGAAATAAAAATTATCGATCCTGCCGGTATAATGATTTCACCTATCCTGAACTGCATAAAATTATATAGAGATTTTCCCCAGAAATCCTTCAGCCCTATGGTATTCCTGAGCCCGGTCCCTCCAAGTATCCATAACATCTGAGGATGAGAAAAAGGTGCTACAACCCAAAAAAGGCACATTATCGACACGAACGAAAAGCCGGTAAATGCAGCTGCAATCTCCTCCCTCCCCTTTACCCTGTTCAGCATGCGGCCGTATAAAATTCCGGCAATAACTGCAAATGGGAGTGAAACCGCAACTGACATGATAAAACCGCTCAGCCCCTTACCTCCGGTGTTTGCTGTTATTACCATTCCAAGAAGCCCGGCCACTGCGCCTACGGGGAGTCCGAAATTAAGGCCCGCACCGCTGTTTACCATCGGTATCAGGGACACAACAAGTATGCAGTTAAGTATAAGCCGTACGATAAGATCATTTATTATAGATGAGGCCGTCACATTTATTTTCAGCGCCATAATAAGCAGCGCTAAAATAAAAAATATAATTATCATCTGCGGGAGAGGCGGAAAATGCTTCTTCATCAGCACGCCCTTCCAGCAAAGGCAAGGGCAAACTCACCTGCCGGCAGCTCCGGAGTGAGGACGCTGAATACTTTACCTTCGTATAGAACAGCAATTCTGTCGCATACCCTCATGAGTTCGTCAAGCTCGCTTGATACAATAATGATAGTCGTTTTCCTGTCTTTATTCATATCAAGAAGCATGTTCAGTATTACCTCTTTTGCTCCCACATCTATTCCCCTTGTCGGTTCAAAAACCATCATTATTTCCGGGGAAAGAGACATCGCCCTGGCGAGGATAACTTTCTGCTGATTGCCGCCGCTAAGCTCACAGACTTTCTGGTGAGGCCCGGTACATTTAATATCCAATTCATCAATATATGACAGGGCTGTTCTATTAATTTTTCTGAAATTGAGCAGTCCGGTTTTTGAGGTAAACTGCCTCTTTGTACTGATTGATGTGAATGAGATATTTTCAGCAACTGTATGTTCCGGAAGGAGGCCATCCCGTCTTCTCTCTTCCGGGATATAGCAGAATCCTGAATTAAAAAGCCCGCCAATATCACCAGGGTCTATTTTTTCGCCGTTTATAATTATTTCGCTGCTGCATGGAACAAGCCCCATAAGAGCTTTTCCGATCAGCATCTGTCCCTGGCCGCTCTGCCCTGTTATTCCGATAATTTCACCTCTCACTGCTTCGAGTGTAAAATCATCAAGCCGTTCTCCGCCGGCACTGCAGTTCATACCGGATATCTTAAAAAAATCCCGCCCGCTATGGTAAACGTTAAGGTGTGATTTGCATGCTTCATTACCTATGCTTCCCAGCATCGCACATGCGATCTCCCCGGCAGATGTATCCTCCGCATTGAATGTCCCGGCAAGTACACCGTCACGCAGCACAGCTATTCTGCCGCAGAGAGAGATCACTTCTTCAAGCCTGTGGGATATAAAAATAACAGATACACCGGTTCCAGCGATCCGCTTTACCTCATTCATCAGCCTTATGCTTTCTTCACGCCCCAGCACTGCTGTAGGCTCATCAAGTATAAGAAGTTTCAGGGACTTTACATTTATTACACGGGCAAACTCTATGAACTGCCTTGCTCCTACATTAAAATCTGTTACAATTGTGCCTGAATCATGCTCACTTAAGCCGAATTTTGACAGGATAGAGGCTGCCTCTCGGAGATCCTGTTTTCTGTCAATAACCGGCAGGGTCAATCCTTTCAGTAAAGGGAAAGAGTGCATTCTGTTTTCACGGCCAAGCATAATATTTTCAGCCGCTGTGAAGGTGGGAATAAGTGCGAACTCCTGGTAGACCATTCCTATCCCCATACGCAGAGAGTCGGAAGGCGCTGCAGGAGAAATAAATTTTTCTTCGAGTTTTATTTCTCCTGTAAAGCCTCCTGTATCAGCAATAACGGGATGGGCCGCAAGAATATTCATCAGAGTGCTCTTGCCGCTCCCGTTAGCTCCAACGAGACCGAGTATCTCCCCTTTTTTTAAAGAGAG
>DAONFJ010000079.1:0-8609 GCA_035403545.1 Spirochaetota bacterium | reverse complement strand
TATATAATAGAATCAATAATAATCAAGTAGTAATTTGTCATTCCGGGCTTCATCGGATTGAATGTAACATTTACTCCTGCTACTTCTTTCGCCAGCGCCTTAACCTGATCAATATTCTTCAGATCAATTTTTTTCTCAATCGCGGCTTTGGCTGCTTCAACTCCGAATGTAGGAAGGAATATACTTACAGAAACCGGCCATGTTGAAAGCCTTCCGGTCATATTGCCTGCTTTAACTTTATCTTTAATCATCGCATTTATCTTGGCGAAGTCGCCTGTATCTTCAGGCTTAATAGTAAGTCCGAGAGCTGCAGGGAATCCCTGGAGCGGAGTAGGACAGCACTGTTCCGGCATGATAAAGCCAAGTTCCATCGCTTTTGCAATGATTACATCCTGCATCGGGCAGTTTGTACCGAAAACAGCTGTGTCTTTTCCATATTTCTTAATCTGTCTGGGTATATCCTCCTGAAGGAACTGAAGCATAGCCTGTCTATTACTTCCTGCCTGCGGATCCGGAGTAAGTACTTCAACGAATTTCAGACCTATTTTCGCGCATGTCTGTTTCATCATTTCACGTCTTTTTGATATTACTTCTTTTGCAACGTGTGTAGGGAAAGAATAATGAATGAAAGTTTTTGCTCCCATTTTTTTCGCTTTTTCTGCAATAAACTGCCCGCGCCTTACCCAGTCAGTATCAAGAGAAAGATCTACATACTTTGCCATCATGTCAGGATCGTCCCATATAGGAGCGGTGACAACTATCATGTCAGGTCTCTTTTCTTTTATTTTCTGTATCGCGGGAAGTATTCCGCTGTTTCCAGCTGAGATCACTATTGCCTTTACGTCTTTGTCATCAGCGAGGCTTGCGATCTGTGTAATACCTGTTTCCTGCTCTTTTGAAAAATTATCAGGCAGGACGATATGCTTCATCATTCCCGGATATTTCTTCCCGAGGGCATCAGCTGCTCTGAATTCCTCTTCACTTGAGGAAAGGGATGGTGTAACAATTCCGATTTTAAACTCTGCCGTGCTGCTCTTTTTGCATGAAACAATTAAAGCCGAAAGAGCGATAACTGCAATTAATGATGCTAATTTTTTAAACATTACGTTCTCCTTTTTTAAATATATTTAGCCACCCATCAGTTCGAGGAAGGCCTGTATCCTTACCCTTATCTGCTGAATGTCATTTTCCGAGTAATCTGTTTCGATCTGTATATATGGTCTGCCATGGCCCGATGTAACGCATTCCCTGACCTGATAAGCCTCGATGTTGTATGTATGGCATCCCTGCCATGTGAGCTCCACAACTCCATCTACCCTGTATCTGCGTATGATATCACCGATAATTTTAAGTCTTCCCTCATTTGGAGTCATGCATGGGCAGGCTATGCTTATATATCTCCTGGCGAGAGCTTCCAGAGGACCGTCATTTTCCTCAACACGCAGACCTAAAGTTTTAAGCCCTCCGCAGTTTTCCATGGCAACAACGATCCCGCCGGCATCTTCAATTATATCAAGAAGCTTTTTGTTCGTAGTCGGGCATCCCGTGATGAGTATCCGAGGCTTCCCTTTAACACTTTCTATAAATGCCGGATCGTTTATTCTCTCCTTTACGATAGAAGCAGCAGTTTTTAATTCTTTAATTCTTGCAGGGATGTCACAGTCAAATCCCCTGGCGCCTGTTATGCAGTCGATCTCTCTCCCGTATAATAAAGGGAACTCCCCGGTGTTCAGCTCAAACAATTCCCTTGTGGCATCCCTGCAGGCATTATATAGTTTTATCTGCTCTTTTAGTTTTTCATCTGAAACAGTATTACCGGTAAAATCTTCAAGAAGCGATTTTACTTTTTTCAGTTCATTCAGCCAGTATAGATAACTCTCCTCTGTTTCAGCAGTCTGCGGAAGCTGCAGGAGATGAAGAGGCTTAATCCTCTCGAGCAGTTCAAACATTTTTTTCTTCCCGTCACATGTGGCATCTGCAAGGAGGTAATCGGCATAGTGAAAATAGGGACATGTATCGGTTAGAGCAAAACCGTAACTGGCCTTAATGAGAGGGCACAGGTTCCGGGGCAGATGCTTTTCCGCATCAGTAACCGGTTTCTGTGAGCCTGCACATAACGAAACAGGTATAGCACCGGCTGCGGCAATAATTTCCGGAGGTGTAAAAGCACAGTAGATACCGATAATTTTCCTGCCGAGTGATTCCTTCTGCCGGACTCCCTCAGTAAATATATCCTCTTCAATTGAAGTAAGGTAGGCTCTATCAAATTTCATTTTTATAATACCTGATTAAATATTCTTCTATGATTTGCTTATATTATCAAAACCGATTATAGCTGCTCCGGCAGCGCCTGCAAATTGTGCCTGCGGGTGAGTTGTTATATCTATTCCGATTCTGCTGCCGAGACTTTTTCTTATAGCTGAATTCTGCGATACACCGCCTGTGAATATCACATGACCTTCGATACGGATTCTTCCTGTAAGATGAATTATCTTTCCGGATATAGATTCAAGTATACCTGCTGCTATTGATTCCTTGCTTATTCCCCGCGCCAGAAGACTGATTACCTCGCTCTCGGCAAAAACCGCACACATGCTGTTTATCACAGCAGGTTCGGCATCTTGAGCCAGTTTTTCGAGCTGATCAACTTCACTCCCCAGAACATGCGACATTACCTGGAGAAACCGTCCTGTGCCTGCAGCGCACCTGTCATTCATGATAAACTCGATGACCTGGCCTTTATCACCAATAGCTATGGCTTTACTATCCTGCCCCCCGACGTCTATGACTGTCCTTGTTTCAGGATTAAAATAATGAGCCCCCCTTGCGTGGCATGTAATTTCGGTTATCTTTTTATCTGCAAGAGCAACCGAATCCCTTCCGTAACCGGTTGCAATAATAAACCGGGGATCATCCGTTTTAATAGAGCATATATTCATGAGGCGCCTGAGTATAATTTCACCCGACTCCCTGAGATTCCATCCGGTTGGTACAATGTCAGTGAAAAGGTTTACTCCGTCATATACAGCGCCCTTGGTGCAGACTGAACCTATATCTATTCCTATTGAAAACAAAAATTTATCCTTTTATTTTGCATATTACAAATATCTATAATTTTTTTATAAGTTCTCTAATAACACTAATTTCTTTTCTGTTTTTTATTACTCTTTTTTAATAAACTCCACAATATGTCCATCAATATTTTGAATAAAATGTATTAATAATATTAAAATATTTTATTCAAAATACTCAATAAAAAACTTGTTTAAAAAATGTATCCTGCTATTTTAAATAATAAAATCGCGATGCAAAATATGGAGCACAGAATAATATTTTAACAAAAGTGTAAAACTTACAATATGCTGAAATCAAAAATATTGATGTATTATATTTATTTGATTGATTTTTATCAGGGGCTTTTTTATCTGTATACTATTTACTTTTCTGATGGGTCTGGGAGCAAAGCTTCTTTTGTAAATTCATCCTGAAATTCCATTGGAGAACAGGGCTTAAGTGCAGTAAAATTTTTGAGGCATCGCCAAGCGGTAAGGCAACGGACTCTGACTCCGTTATTCCAAGGTTCGAATCCTTGTGCCTCAGTTAAACGGGTTGCTAGCTCAGCTGGTAGAGCAACTGACTCTTAATCAGTAGGTTCCGGGTTCGAGCCCCGGGCAACCCAGTTCAAAAATAATGTTCAAATTTTGATTAATTTACAGAAATAATTCCTAAACTCTTTTACAATAAAACAGGACCTGACAATGAAAAGATATCTATCATTTATTATATTTTTTTTACTTTTGCCGGTTATATTCTGCGATGCAGGACCTGTAATTGTATTTGAAGAGATGGTTTACAATTTCGGAAAAGTTAATCAGGAATCTATTCTCAAACATACTTTTATTTTCAAAAATAAAGGAAAAGATACACTTATAATTGAACGGGTAAAAGCAGGCTGCAGCTGCACAGGGACTCTCCTTTCTGAAAAAGAGATTCCTGCCGGAGAAAGCGGAAAACTTGAAATTGAACTTGATACAGAAACTAATTCTGGCGAACTGGTAAGAACAGTTACGGTATACACAAATGATCCGGACAATAAAATTATTAAAATAGTGTTAAAAGCGACCGTGGCTGAAAAATAACGCATCCTCTTAAAACAGAAAACCACTCAAATCCATTAAAAATTATCATACACAATATTAATATTTTAAATTTATTGACAGGAATTTTCCGGATAATCTGAATTAGTTAATTTTTTAAAAGGAGATTCTTATGAAAAAAAACAATTATCCGTTTATGCTTTTAATCAGTGTATTATTCTTAGGTCTTACCACCGCAATATTTGGCGAAAACCAGTTTAAAACAATAAGCACAGATCAGTTTAAAAAATTGTTCGATCAGAAAAAAACTTACCTGCTTATTGATGCCAGGTCACCACAGGAATATCAGGAAGCTCATATAAAAGGAGCCATCAGCATTCCGGAAAAAAATCTGGATGATAATAAAAATCTTCTTCCCGCAGATAAGTCAATGCATATAATCATATACTGCAACGGTGTTCAGTGCGGAAAAAGCAAGCGGCTTGCAGAGAAAATTTTACCTCTTGGTTACACTAATATCTCAGTTTACAGTGAAGGGATACCTGTTTGGGAAGAGAAATCATACCCGATAGTTCCAGGCCCGGAATATGGCAAAAAGATAGAAACAAAGATGTTAAAACCAGCTGAGCTTAAAAATATAATTGATGCTAAAAAATCAGACTACGTTCTCGTCGACGTCCGCGATGCTTCGGAGTTCAAGGCAGGTCATATCCCTACAGCGATTAACATACCGGCAGAAAAGTTTGCTGCGGAGTCTGGAATTCTTCCAAAAAATAAAAAAATCATCGTATATTGCAATACAGGCAGCCGAAGCTATCTGTCTTATAGAAAACTAATATCACTTGCCTACCCTGATATTAATCAGACGCTTTTTGCTGAATGGAAAAATGCTAAATTAACAATTGAGAAATAAATTTTTTCAGCGATAATTCCTTAATTTTTATAATAGAAAATACTCTATTCTCCCCGCGCCTTCTGCGTGGGGATATAATTGCATTTTTATAGCTTCTGAATGGATTACAATTCCTGATTATTTTCCGCCGGTGCTTCTTCTGCATTGAAGAGAGATGGCGTAATCATTAACGCGCCAATACTACTTTATGCCGGTTCAGACTTCTCTCCATAACCCTGGAGAGTCTCGATACGGAATATGTCATAATAAAATAAATAACACCAATAGTAATATAAACCTCAAAAGGTCTGTATGTTCTTGTGTAGATCAGCTGGCCGGCTCTTGTCAGTTCAGTTATTGCAAGTACAGAAACAAGTGACGACTCTTTTAACAGAGCTGAAAAAGAGTTCATCATTACAGGTAAAGCGATTCTGAATGCCTGGGGATAAATTATGTGCAGCAGGATTTCCATACGGTTCATGCCGAGTGATGAAGCCGCTTCATACTGCCCTCTCTCCACGGACATAAGTGAAGCCCGTACCGATTCCGACATATAAGCTCCGCTGTGAAGTGAAAGTCCTATTACCGCCGCTGTATAGCTATCCATGGTAATACCGATGCTCGGGAGTCCATAATAAATAAAAAACAGCTGTATAAGAAGCGGTGTCCCCCTGAAGATTTCAATAAATCCTTTAAGAAATTTTTCAATAGAAAAAGGGAGCGGACCGGATAGAAGTGTACCTGTTAAAATAGATATTATGAGAGCGATTAAAAATGAGACTGCAGATATCACTATTGTAATGAGACACCCTTCAGCAATAAAATTAAAATTATTCAGTATAAACTGAAAATTCATTAAACAATCTCTCTCCTCAGTTTCTCGTAACTCTCCTCAGGATGTTCTTCATCTATGGCGTAAAAGAGAATATCAATATTTTCGCCGGAAAGCATAAATTTTATCTCTTCAATGAATATACCGCTCCCGGAAGATACAGATCCTTTTTCAAGAACACCGCAGATAGTATTTCTATTCATATTCCCTTTCCACTCCGGAGCGGACCATGTCATATTAACACCGCAGCTTGGACTGCCGTCTATGCCTATTATTCCGCCGATTGTATATCCGTTTTCCCGGTAATGCAAAATCTGGTCAAGAACCGGTTTAAAAATTCTGCGGCAGTGTTTTCGAAAAGCCGGTGTATTGAACTGTTCTTTTGCGTGTCCCCATCGTTTAATGCCATAAAGCAGAAATTCAGGGCAGGGAAGCTGGATTAACCCATATCCCCTGTCCTGAAGTATATCGATTACCTCCCGCATCATTGAATGGTACGGGCTGATCCCTTCAACTTTTGAATTAACATTAAGGACGCAGTGCGCCACTATGAATATTCTACGGGAACGCATTTTAATACCGGCTTATCAATCAACCTTCAGCCATTTTGCGCAGATCTCATCATACTTTCCGTTTTTACGGATTGCAGCAAGAGCTTTATTCACTTTTTCAGTAAGTTCATCATCACCTTTTTTCATAATAATAACTATCTCAGCTTTTTCAAGGTCAGCGAAAATAACCCTGTAGATTCCCGGCTCTTTCTTAAGCTGATTCACTGCATAAGCATATCCGACAATCACAGCATCAGATCTTTTATTCTTCAGATCTATGAATGCTTCGGGATTATATTCATAACGTTTAATACTTTTGAACTTTGAATCCTTCATTGCATCAACCACCTGTTCTGAACCTGAACCGAGCTGAACACCTATAATTTTTCCGTTAAGGTCTTCACGCTTATTTATATCCGCTCTGTCTTTTCTGACTACAATTACATCCTGAAGTTCATAGTATACATCGCTCATATTAACATTATTATTAGCTGTCTCTCTCTTTGACATGCATGTAACAAGTGCATCAAAATCCCCTTTAGCGAGTCCGCCAAGAAGCCCCTTCCATTCAGAGTCAACAATTTTAGCCTTAAGGCCCAGCTCAGCCGCAACAGCAGAGGCCAGATCAATATCAAATCCTTCAAATTCGCCAGTCTTTTCATTTCTTGATTCAAATGGAGGATACATCGCGCATAGTCCGACTACAAGCTCCCCGCTTTTCTTTGCTTTATTCCATGAATTAACTTCGCCGCTTTTTTTACATGACACTGCTGAAAGAGCAATTGACACAATGAGGATAAGTACCTGAATTTTCCTGTTAAACATAAACACCTCATTAAAAATTATTTTTTTGATACACAATATCAATAATATTAATAATTAATGTCAAGAAAATTGCATCTGACATAGTTAAAATCCTGTTAACAGGTTTACGGAATTAGAGTCGCGCGGACTGATATATGTATTGAGATTCAGCGATATCACATGTTATTTTAACAACACCTGCATAGCCTGTAAAATACTTCATAATAAAAAATACCCGCATTCGCGGGTATAGTTTTATATGTCATAAAACCAGACTGCCTGATCACTTTAAGAAATATATAATTCAATAATCAGAGAGTTAAACAATTTTCAGCAGAATCTCATCCATCGGAAGCCTGGGACGCTGATCCGGGTTCTGATCAGGGAACCCGATCGGGATAAGCGCCGCGACAAGATACCTGCTGTCAATGTCAAATGCCTCTCTTACTTTTTTATGATCGAACATCCCTATCCAGCAGCTTCCCAGCCCCATATCCACTGCACGGAGCGTCATATGATCAATCGCAATTGCTGCATTAAATTTCAGATATGCCGCTGCGTCAGCCGCTGACATTACAGCCCTGCTCTTCATCGCCTCGGTAAATCCCGCGCCGTCGAGTGGAGTATCGATAAATGCTCCCGCCTCACGAAGCTCCGACATCCTCGCATCACGCCCGCTGAACGCAGCTGTATCCGCAAGGCAGATAATAGTAGCCGGCGCATTATGCACGAAAGGAAGCGGAGTACATTGTTTAAGTTTTTCTTTCCCCTCTTCGCTTTTTACAACAATAAACCGTGCAGGCTGAAGATTTGATCCTGACGGGGCGATTCTTGCCGCCTCAAGGATTTCCATCATCATTTCATCAGGAACACTTACCTGTTTGAATTTTCTTATACTTCTTCTCGTTTTTATAACATCAACAAATTCCATATTCAATCCCCTTTTTTTAAATCATATTGTCCGGATAACCCGGAGCTTATAGGAACAGTTTTATAAAAATGTTGTTACAAATAACAGATAATCTCCAATATTTAAATGAATTCACCTCAAACTCATAACGCCGAGAACCAGCGCTATTATACCCATGAGCACAGATAATATGCTTATAATCGTTGTCGTTCTCATCATTGAATCCGGGGAGTTATACAGAGCCCTGATTTTTTTTAAGGGATTTGAACTCTTCTTTATTTCAAGATCAATGCTGTCCAGATTATTATCCGGAAGCCCGAGTTTAATCCTGTAATGTTTACAAAGCACAATGGAGTTATGAGCCTCTCCTATTAAAAGTTCAGAATCATTAAATCTGTCTTCCGTTATGGAGTTATAAAACGTTTTATAATAGCTGTCTATGATTCTCAGCCATACATAAATGCTGCGTTTTTTTCTTTTTCCGGTTCTGAACGATATCCGTACAAAGTCATTAAATTTAAGT
>DAONFJ010000078.1:0-16632 GCA_035403545.1 Spirochaetota bacterium | reverse complement strand
CCTGATTCTCTTGCAACTTCTCTCGGCTTAATGTTGTTCACTGAATTGACAGAAAGCATATTCTTCTTACGGTCAAATCCTGTTGCTATTACAGTTATTCTTACTTTATCATCAAGAGCGGAATCAACAGTAGTTCCGAAAATTATATTAGCATCAGGATCTACCTGTCTTGTTATTTCATTAGTCACTTCATTTACTTCATGGAGAGAAAGGTCATTACCTCCTGCAATATTGATAAGAACAGCTTTTGCGCCTTCAATACTGGTTTCTTCAAGAAGCGGACTGTTTATAGCCATCATTGTCGCTTCAATAGCCTTGTTCTCACCGGTAGCAATACCGACTCCCATGAGCGCATCGCCCGTTTCTCTCATTACAGTTCTTACATCGGCAAAGTCAACATTGACAAGGCCGGTAACCATAATCAGATCAGCTATACCCTGCACTCCCTGCCTTAAGATATCATCAGCAAGTTTAAATGCATCTTCTATCGGAGTCTTTCTGTCTATAATTTTAAGAAGAAGATCATTCGGGATAGTTATAAGAGTATCAACTTTACTCTTGAGGTTTTTAATCCCCTCTTCGGCCTGAGCCATTCTTCTTTTCCCTTCGACTTTAAACGGTTTGGTGACAACTCCAACAACAAGAGCGCCCAACTCTTTTGCTATTTCTGCAACAACCGGTGCCGCGCCTGTTCCTGTTCCGCCGCCCATACCGGAGGTTATGAAAACCATATCAGCGCCCTTAAGAGCTTTAGAGATCTTATCTCTATCCTCGTTTGCCGCCTCTCTGCCGATTTCAGGATTAGCTCCCGCTCCAAGTCCCCTGGTTAGTTTAGATCCGAGCTGGATCTTTTCCTGTGCCAGACAATCCCGAAGCTGCTGAGCGTCCGTATTGGCAACAATGAACTCAACACCCTCCATACCTGTTGCGATCATCCTGTTAACGGCGTTAGTGCCCGCTCCGCCAACTCCGATAACTTTAATAATCGTAGACAAAGGCTTTTCTTCTTCAAGTTTAAACATGTACCCTCCCGATCCGGTCTTTATTTAT
Organism: Spirochaetota bacterium; assembly: GCA_035403545.1. Taxonomy (GTDB): domain Bacteria; phylum Spirochaetota; class UBA4802; order UBA4802; family UBA5550; genus WRGT01. The sequence continues at coordinate 15,582 of DAONFJ010000078.1, read as the reverse complement.
AAAACATTATGTCTCATTAGAATTGATACTTAAAACAGTTAATTATTCAAAACAGGGTAATTGTTTCCTCCGCCGGACAAGAATGAGGCAGAGATTCATTAAACAATCAGTTATTTAAGTAAAAACAAATTAATTAAAATAGATTTAATTAATTTAATAGCTAATAAAGTATTTATAGTAAAACATTAATTTAATTTGTCAAATCACTTTTAACTATATCAGAGTTTTGTGTAAAAAAATTACAAATACTCCTCGAATACTTTCTTCAGCCTGTCCATCAACCCTGTTTTAGTTCTGCTATACTTCCCCTGTCCCCTGAACTTGCTCATCCTGATGCCATACTTCAGAAGACCGACCCCGTTAGCAAACTGCGGAGTCGCCACCACATCTTTGAGACCAACTATATCTGATGGTGTTCCGATGCGCACCGGCATATTGAACACCCTTTCAGCCGCTTCCACACAACCGTCAAGCATACTTCCGCCGCCGGTGAGTACAATTCCGGCTGCGAGCATGTCTTTTCTGCCGCTTTTCATCAATTCATGGTCAACCATCTCCATTATCTCGCTAACACGCGGCTGAATAATCTGTGTCAGCTCCTGACGGAAGAGCCTTCTCGGAGCTCTTCCTCCGACAGACGGCACTTCAACCATTTCAGAAGCGTCAACGAGAGACAGATCCGCGCATCCGTACTTCTTTTTTATCATCTCAGCGGATTCAATTGATGTTCTGAGCCCGATCGATATATCATTTGTTATGTGAATACTCCCCACTGGAAGTACTGAAGAGTATGCCACCCCGCCCTCAAGATAAACTATTATATCAGTTGTGCCGCCGCCGATATCTACGAGAGCAACGCCAAGTTCACGTTCGTCTCTCCCGATCACTGCATCCGCTGAAGCAATCGGATTAAAAACTATATCTCTATGCTGAAAGCCGGCCTTGGCCACCGATTTTATCATATTCTGAATGCTTGTTGTCGCAGCTGTGATGATGTGGACCTCGGCCTCAAGCCTTACTCCGCTCATTCCGACGGGATCTTTTATCCCGGACTGGTCATCTACAGAAAATTCCTTTGACAAAACATGCATTATTTCCCTGTCTACAGGAATTACTATCGCCTGTGCTGCCTCAATTACCCTTTTTACCTCAAGAGTTGATATGGTTCTGTTTCTGTTGGCGATTGCCACAACACCTTTTGAGTTCTCGCCTTTTATATGCTGTCCGCTGATACCAACGAATACGCTGCTGACCTCATAGCCGGCCATAAGTTCGGCATCCTCGATAGCTTTAACTATTGAAGCTGAAGTATTATCTATATTAACTATTACTCCGTTTTTCAGGCCTCTTGACGGAGCAACGCCCACTCCGGCGACCTCAACCTGATTGTTTTCATTCAGGTATCCTATCACCGCGCATGTTTTCGTTGTTCCGATGTCCAGGCCGACAATAATATCTTCCATATATTAACCTCTCGACTATTGCCTGATGAGAATTCTCTTATCCTTAAGATCAAGCCTTTCGGGATAAGTGTTTACTGCATCAAGGTAAGCGGCACTCTTTTCAATTTTTTTGAAACCGTTTAAATCATTCTTTATAATAAAATCTGTTTTCCTGCTTTTTAATTTTACCCGGAGGTCTCTTCCAGGATAAATTTCAATTTCAGCAAGTTCTACTGAAAAATCGCTTTTTTCTTTTCCAATCTGTAAAAGATTATCAAACAATCCTTTCAGATATACGCTGTTCTCCTCGTTCTCAAAAAAATCCTTTTCAACTATTATTATCGGCATATCTGTTTTAAAAAATCGCCCGGAATCGAGAACATTTCTTTTTTCATCAACAAGACATGGGACACTTATATTTTTTTCCACTCTTAGTATCATAAAAAGAGGGTATTTTTCATCAACTGTTACGATCAGCAGATTATTTTCAATGTCCACATCATAGTTTTCAATCATAATGCTGCTGTCCAAAACTTCTTTAAGATAGTCAATATCTATCACTATACCTTTTTCCGACACTTTCGCCTTAGCGTTTCTGACGATCTCATACTTGTCAATATTCCTGACCCCCCGAAACTCAATCCTCTCAACATAGATTGACGAATCAGCCCCCGACACAGCTGCCGCGGTCAGAGTAAAAAATACCAGTAATATAATTCTTTTCAGATTCACATTATCTCACTTTAAAAGTTCCAGTATCATCGGCCCGGCTTTATGAATGTCGCCTGCGCCCAGTGTAATAACCACATCTCCTTCTTTAAGAACTTTAACAACAGAAGCCGCTATATCCTCAAATTTGCTGATAAGTACAGCTTCCCTGTTTTCATGCTTTTTCAAAGCCTGGCGTATCAATTCTGTTGAAACTCCATCTATCGGGTCTTCACCTGCAGGATAAATATCAGTTAAAAAAACTTCCGCGGCATGCGCGAAAGACTGGCCGAATTCATCCCATAAAAGTTCAGTCCTTGTATATCTGTGCGGCTGAAATATTACGACTATGCGTCTGCCAAGATTTTTAAGTGCAGCGAGTGTGGCTCTTATCTCTGTAGGATGGTGGCCGTAATCATCCATAACAAGTATTCCGTTTTTCTCGCCTATTCTTTCAAGTCTTCTTCCGACACCCTCAAAGTTTTTCAGTCCATCCCTGATTGCTTCATATTTGAGGCCGAGTTCCAGAGCTACTGCTATTACCGAGAGTGAATTAAGCACATTATGGTTACCAAGCTGGGAAAGTACAAAATCTCCAACCGGTGTATTTTTATAATTGCATGTAAAACATGTCTTCCCGTTTTCCATTCTCACATTGTGAGCGGTAAAATCAGCGTCTTCGTTAAAACCGTATGTATAATAAGGACGATCGATGCGGGGAAGGAGTTCCTTTATTACACTATCATCAGTACACAATACCGAATATCCGTAGAACGGAATATTATTTATGTACTTAAGGAACGCGTCCTTAACTGCTTCAAAATACTTATAGTGATCAAGGTGATCAGCGTCAATGTTTGTAACTATCGCTATGCTCGGAAGGAGTTTAAGGAACGAACCATCGGACTCATCAGCTTCAAAAACGATATACTGCCCCTCTCCCGCTCTTGCGTTTGATCCGAAGTTAAAAACTTTTCCTCCGATTACCGCAGTGGGATTCATTCCGCCGTCGCTCAGAACTGATGCCAGCATTGATGAAGTTGTAGTCTTGCCGTGGGTTCCAGCCACACCGATTCCATGTTTAAGGCGGACAAGTTCAGCGAGCATTTCTGATCTGTGTATGATCGGAATTTTTCTTTTTCTTGCTTCAATAATTTCAGGATTATTACTATCTATAGCACTTGAAGTAACTACAACATGATAATCTTTTATATTTGACGGGAAGTGCCCTGTATATACTTTCGCGCCAAGTGATTCAAGTCTTTTCGTCTGCTCCGAAGATTTAAGGTCTGAACCCGATACTTCATATCCTAAATTTATAAGTATCTCGGCGATTCCGCTCATGCCGATTCCGCCGATACCTATAAAATGCATTTTTTTGGATTTTCTGAACAATTTACTTACCTCTAAGCTCGAGTATTTCTTTTATATTTTTTACAATTACATCAGCTGCATCAACTTTCGCAGCTTTTTTTGCGCACTCCGACATCACTTTCAGTTTTCTCGGATGGTTTAAAAGATCAAAAAGTACAGGCGCGACTTTTTCCGCAACCGCATCTTCATCATTGATTTTTACCGCAGCGCCGGCGGCGGCAAAGGAATCGGCATTCTTGCTCTGGTGATCCATAGCCGCGTGCGGATAAGGTATAAGTATCGAAGGTATTCCTGCCGCAGCAAGTTCCATCATAACACCGGCTCCCGATCTTGATATGGAAATGTCGCACGCCCTGTATGCTTTACCGACTCTCTTTATATATGGAGATATATAAATCGACCCGGCCTCAACTTCATTCTGTGATTTATTTTTATACTCATCAAAGGAATAATCACCTGTACTCCAGATTATCCCTATATTTTTAAATTCATGCGGATACGCTTTTTTAAGTCCCAGCACAAGGTCATTCAGCTTTACAGCACCCTGGCTTCCGCCTATTATAAGTATTACCTGGCCGCAATGATCAAGATGAAATGCCTTCTTCGCTTCATTCTTCGGTGTCTGGACAAGTACATTATTTCTTATGGGATTCCCGCAGTGAATATATTTTCCCGGCATTTTGAGATAGGAAAGCGAGTCGGGAAATGTTCCGAAAATATTTTCACAGTGCTTTTCAAATTTCAATGTTACTTTTCCCGGGACTGTATTCTGTTCGCAGAGGAAAATCGGAACTTTCAGAAACTTTGCTGCCACAAGTGCCGGAGCTGATACATATCCTCCCATGCCGACTACCGCTGACACATTATTTTTTTTAATAACCCTTATTGTTTTCAGGACAGAACCTGTAAACTTCAGCAGAAACATCGGTATTTTAAAAGGATTCCTTGTTAATGCCGGAGCGTTATACGTAAAAAGTTTTCCTTTGTCTATATCCGTGAATGAGCCGAATCTCAGATCATTCTTCCCGGTAAGGAAGAGAGGGCTCATATTTCCGTCTTCACCAAGTTTTTCATAAAGAGCGATCCCCGGGCTTATGTGTCCTCCGGTTCCCCCTCCGATAATCAGTATATTTTTACTCATGACTCCAAACCTCTTCAAATTTAACTTCACGGACAGATGCTTCCCTGTATCTCGATATGTTCAGAAGGATTCCTGCAGCAATCATATTGGTAAGTAAAGAAGATCCGCCGTAGCTTATAAACGGCAATGGAATACCGGTCGTAGGGAGCGCGCCGCTTACAACTCCCATATTAATAAACGCCTGAACTGTAATGAGAAGGCTTAAACCTACCGCGAGCAGTCTCCCGAAATCGTCCGGCGCATGTAGAGCAATAAGTGTACCCCTCCAGAAAACAAAACAGAAAAGAAGAGCAAGAAAAATGGTACCAATAAGCCCGGTCTCCTCTGCTATTACTGCAAATATAAAATCAGTATGAGGCTCGGGAAGCCTTGCGAGCTTCTGAGTCCCGAATCCAAGGCCTACGCCAAGAAGCCCCCCTTTTTTGAATGCTGTGAAAGACTGGATAACATGGTAGCCGATACCATACCTGTCGTGCCAAGGATCTATATACGCCAGCACACGGTCCCACCTGTATGAAACCTGGTATATAAGCAGATAAAACATCGGAATACTCAATACAAACAGTGAAAGGATGTAGAGCAGAGGAAAACCTGAAACGAAAAGTACAAACACCGAAATTACAAGAAGATCCATTGCGGAACCGAAATCAGGCTGAAGCATTACAAGGATAAATATAAAAGCAATTACAAGCATCGGTACCAGAAGCTGTATAACATGATTTTCCTTTGTTTCTGAGGAGTATACTTTAACAAGATATATCACAGAGGCAAGCTTAACAAATTCAGAAGGCTGAATATTCGCCGGCCCTATACTTATCCATCTTGACGAACCCTTAACACTTGATCCGAGCCCGGGAATAAGTACAACAATAAGAAGCAGAATAGAAACAAGAAGCATAATTTTCGTATGTTTCACATACTCCCTGTAATCAATCCCCTGAAAAATGAAAAGTGCAATAAGGCCCAGCACGGCCCAGATCATCTGCCTCTTAAGAAAATAAAAAGAATCGCCGAATACACGGAATGCATAAACAGCGCTTGCACTGTAGCTCATGGCAAGGCCTATACCCGCGAGGGTAAAGATTGCCACGAAAAGAACCAGGTCCGGCTCCCCTCTTCTTCTTGTATCAAGTACGTCTTTCAGATCCAAGAGATTTTCCCCTCTGCAAGTTTACTTACGCAATCCTTAAATACTTTTCCCCTTTCGTCGTAACTGCTGAACATGTCAAATGATGCGCACGCGGGTGAAAGAAGAATCATGTCGCCCTCTTCAGAATTTTTCATTGATTTCAATACCGCATCCTCCATCGTGGATGCTTTTACTACATTGAATCCGCTGAAAATTTCTGAAAACATGTCGCTCGACTCGCCAATCAGGACTATGCATCTCGCCTTTTCTCCGATAACATCTCTCAGCCTTGAGTAATCATCACCTTTCGTCCGTCCGCCGATTATCACTACACCTTTATCTTTGATGCTCCGGACTGCCATCTCAACTGCACCGATAGTTGTTGCCTTTGAGTCATTAACAAAAGTTCTTCCCATAAATTCACCGGCTGATTCCATACGGTGCTCCAGCCCTTTAAATGAATAACAGGCCTCGGCAATCATGTGAAAATCAGGTTCTATCTTCAGCTTTTTATGCAGTGAGGTGACCATAAGCAGTGATGCCATAACATTCTGTATATTGTGAATACCGAGAATGCTAAGTTTCTTTACTTTCACTACCGGGATTGTTGTCCCTTCATGAATTATATAGATCAAGCCGTCCCTGTAAAAGGAATCGGCGCTGTCATCGTCAATGGAAAATGTCAGTGTTCTCGACGGGTAATCTTTGCGGCTGTTTTCAAGAATTTCATTGTCCCTGTTATATATAAAAAAGTCATCGTTATCCTGATGTTTAAAAATCCGTTTTTTTGCTTCGAAGTAACCATTCATGTCTTTGTACCGGTCAAGATGGTCAGGTGTTACATTAAGTATCGCTGCCACATCGGGTTTAAATGTATCAACAGTTTCAAGCTGGAATGAGGAGAGTTCTATTACAGTAACCGTTTTGACAGTTGTTTTCTCTGCGAATGAAATCAGCGGTATTCCGATGTTGCCGCCGATAAACGTATCAAATCCAAGTTCTTTAAAAATATGTCCGGTTAAACTTGTTGTGGTAGATTTTCCGTCTGTGCCGGTAATCCCGATAAAGCTCCCTTTCATATTGCGGAAAGCAAGTTCGATTTCAGAAATAACCGGAATTTTTCTATTGAATGCTTCCTGTATCAGAGGAATGCCGGCAGGTACTCCGGGGCTCAGAACTACAAGGTCAAATCCTGTATCGAGGATCTCCGGATTCTGATGGCCGGCAATAACTTTTACTGAAGGGTCAAGTTTAGCGATAAGATCTTTAAGTTCATCTTTGCTCTTGATATCAGAGACAGTAACATCAGCTCCGCGCGCAGATAAAAATCCCGCAGCAGCAACGCCTGTCCTGTAACCGAGACCTACGACAAGAACTTTTCCGTAACCTTCTGCCATTAACTTCTACCTTCTATAAAATTTTAAGAGACGAAAGACCAAGTATCGCAAGCAGAACACCGAGTATCCACATTCTTACGACCACTTTCTGTTCCGGCCATCCGGAAAGCTCAAAGTGATGATGTATCGGAGCCATTTTAAAAACTCTCTTCCCGCGCAGCTTGAATGATCCGACCTGTATTATAACAGAGATCGCCTCTATGACAAAAACTCCTCCGACAATAAAAAGGAAGATCTCTTTCTTAATCATTACCGCAACAATACCGATAATTCCGCCAAGTGCCAGTGATCCTGTATCACCCATAAATACAGTTGCAGGATTGCTGTTGAACCATAAAAAACCTATAAGCGCGCCGACAAGCGCTGATAAAAACACTGTAAGCTCGGCGCTGTGAGCTATATACGGGATTAAAAGATAATCCGAAGTCTTAATATTTCCTGTAAGATATGTCATTAAAGAAAGGGCCACTGCAACTATCGCTACTGTACCGGTTGCGAGTCCATCGAGTCCGTCAGTGAGATTAACAGCGTTTGAACTGCCGATAATTACAATCACCGCGAAGACAATCCATACTGCCCCCAGGTTCATTACCGCGTTGGTAATAAACGGGATATAAAAAGTCGTAGCTTCCTTCGCGTTTGACGGAAAAAAGTATATGCTGCACGCGACTCCTGCCGCGATTATAATCTGAAAAAAAAGTTTCGCACGGGGATGAACTCCATCTTTCTGCTTGCGCACAGACTTTATATAATCATCAACAAAACCGAGCGCTGTAAGCATAATGGTTGCTGTAAGCAAAGTTACAACATAACGGTTTCCGAAATTTCCCCAGAAAATCATTGATACAACAACCGCGCCGATAATTATTACTCCCCCCATAGTAGGAGTGCCCGCTTTTGATTTGTGGCTTTCAGGCCCGAGCGCCCGGATCTCTTCACCGAGTTTGAGCCCCTGGAGCCATTTTATTATTACGTTACCCAGAATAAGAACAAGAACCAGAGCCGTAAGAGCCGCGGCCATAGACCTGAAGCTTATATATTGAAAAAGCCTGAAATACGAAACATATTCTTTTAACGGCAGTATCAGATGATAAAACATCTTTTCACCTCATGCAATAAGTCGGTTAACTACATCTTCCATTTTCATGGATCTTGAACCCTTCACAAGAACAACATCATCTTCCAATAAAAAGTCTTTCAGAAATAAAACTATCTCTTCCTTCGAATCAAATATTTTTACAGAGGAACTGTTCATGCCTGCGGATAAAGCACCCTTCTCGTAATATTCCGCCATCTCCCCGTAAAGAAGAAGAAGATCAAATTTTCTTGCTCCGGCAAATTCTCCCACCTTGACATGATATACACAGGAGGATTCCCCCAGTTCCTTCATATCCGCAAGAACGGCAATTTTTCTTCTTCCCTGGAAAACATCACATACAGATTCGAGTGCAAAGAGCGATGAAAGAGGATTTGAATTATAGGTATCATTAATAACAGTGTATTTCCTGTCAATTATTTCACTTCTTCCACCGACATTTACAAAGGACGAAAGAGCTTCCGCTGCCCGGGATATTTTTATATTCAATATTTCAGCCGCAGCCAGTGCCGCAAGTATATTGTACACATTATGTTTTCCATATAACGGCACAGTGACAGTTTCTTTTTTATATACCACAACAGTTTTTTCAGCTGTAAGTTTGTATGAGTCAGGGCGGAGATCAGAACCTGCATCAAGGCCGAATGTAAAAAGTTTAATACCTTTTTCGTCAGCAAGCTTCTTTATAATATGAAAACACTCTGTGTCTCTGTTTGCGATAAGAGTAGAACCTTTCTTCATTCCTTTCATAATTTCGCATTTGGCAAAAGCAACATTTTCCATGCTTCCGAGAAACTCAAGATGGCCTGCGCCGATATTAGTTATAACTCCGATTTCGGGCTGTACCATTAGTGAAAGCCTTTCTATCTCGCCGGTGTGATTCATCCCCATCTCAATTACAGCCGCTTCGTGGCTTTCATCAAGCTGAAGAAGAGTAAACGGCACGCCAATTTCATTATTATAATTTTTCACGTTCTTATGAGTTTTATATACAGAAGACAGAACCGCATAAATCAGTTCCTTTGTGGTTGTCTTTCCGTTGGTTCCCGTAACTCCGAAAGTTACAGGCCTGAATTTATCCCTGTGGAACCTGCCGATTTTCCCAAGAGCGGAGAGAGTATCGTCGCACATAATCAGAACAGTTCCGGAATCTGCGGCGGATTTTTCATATCCCTCTTTCATTGTGAGAGAGCAGGCGATCTTTCCATTCACTGAAAGTTCATCTATGAAGTTATGCCCGTCAAATGTTTCTCCGATTATCGGGATAAAGAGAGTGTTTACATCAAGTTCCCTTGAATCTGTAGAGATAGTTTCAATGATAACGTCAGAATTTCCGGATACTATTTTTCCTCCGGTTATTGCTGCGATCTCCCCTGCGGTTGTTTTAAATAATCCCTTCAACCTTTTCTCTCTCATGCATATATTTTAACGCCATCTCGCGATCATCAAAATGGCGTTTTGTTTTTCCAATAATCTGGTAATCTTCATGCCCCTTGCCTGCAAGCACCACAACATCTCCGGCAGAGGCTTTCTGTACCGCAAGAGCAATTGCCATCTCCCTGTCCGGCTCGACAATATAATCACCTGTTCCCATGCCGGCAGTTATATCTTTAATTATCATTTCCGGATCTTCAGTTCTCGGGTTATCGCTTGTAACTATGGCTATGTCGGAATTATCAAGGGCAATTTTGCCCATTACCGGACGTTTTGTTTTATCCCTGTCTCCACCGCATCCGAAAACCGCGATAACCTTACCATGAGGCATCTCGTTAACCGACTGAAGAAGTTTCAGCAGCGCATCTCCGGTGTGAGCATAATCAACTACAGAGTAAAAACCAAGCTTTGATTCAACTACCTGCAGCCTGCCGGGGACAGCCGGGAGTAAACTTAAACCGCGGATTACAGCTTCACGGTTTATCCCCGAATAATAAGCTGAAGCAAACGCCGCCAGAGAATTGTAAACCTGAAATCTTCCTGCAAGCCTGAGTTCAACATTATAACTTGTATTGCCGCAGGCGAGCCTGTATCTGACACCTGTTATTCTGTTATCTATGGAATTATTTATCGCCCTGAAATCAGCATCACCGGCTGTACCGAATGACTTGATACTATATGAATATTTTTCCTTTTCTCTGTATATCTTTCTGCCGAAATCATCATCTATGTTCACAACAGCAGTTCTGTTTTTCTTAGGGCTCTTTTCCATAAGATTAAAAAGTTTTTTCTTGGCATCAAAATATGCATCAATAGTTTTATGAAAATCCAGGTGGTCACTTGTGAGATTTGTAAACACAACACTGTCGAATTCAATATCATCAGCCCTGTTAAGCTCAAGCGCGTGCGATGAGACTTCCATGATGACATGAGTTACTCCGTCATCAAGCATAGTCTTGAGAAGTTCCTGTATATCTTTAGATTCAGGAGTAGTATTCGGAGCGGGGAGAGTCTTCCCCTTCCACCTGTAATTCACAGTACCTATTACTCCGCATGAGATACCCTGGTATGCATACACAGATTCAAGCAGATAAGTTATCGATGTCTTCCCGTTTGTTCCTGTAATCCCGGTAACATGAAGTTTACCTGAAGGATTGCCGTAAAAAGCTGAAGAGACTGCGGATAGTGCGCGTCTTGTATTCTCCGAGACAAGAACAACAACTCCCCTATCCGCAAGACGGGCAAACTCACTCAATCTCGCTTCCGAGATCAGAATACATCTGCATCCGTTATTGACAGCGCTCTCAATAAAAGAGTGGCCGTCACTTTCAAATCCCTCAACAGCAGCGAAAAGGGCTCCCTCCCTCCCTTTTCTTGAATCATACTCTATAGATATAATCTCCGCGTCATTAAATCCGCCCACAGATTTAATAAGCGCTTTGGAGTTATTTATAATTTCACTGATTTTCATTTTATTTATATTCATTTTATTTTTTTTCGTTCTTTCCGTTATTACTGCTTTCATCAATTTTAATTACAACAAGATCAGCCGGACTTATATATTTAAGATTATTTTTATCCGCGTTAGCTTCTATATAACGGAAGCTTCTAAGCCTCTCGAATTCATATTTGAGTTTATCATTAACAACAGTTATCTCATTCTCGGTTCTGATGAGTTTTTTATAATCCATCTTCATCTTCATCATCTCGATATTCTGCCAGACATAAAAAACAACAAAGATACTTATAAGGAATACTATTGAAAAATATTTCATTTTGTTATATCCCTGATTTTCACTGCTGCCCTGAGTTTCGCGCTTCTTGACCTGTAATTCCAGGCGACCTCATCCTCATCCGCTTCGAGAGGTTTTTTAGTTAAAAGTTTCATAAACGGTTTGTTCATGCACATGCAATGCTGCGGCTCCGCCGTGCAGAGACATCCGTCCTTCATTCTTCTGAAAAATGTCTTAACGATTCTGTCCTCCAGCGAATGGAAAGAAATTGCCATCATCACTCCATCGTTCTCAAGAATTTTGAATCCCCCCTTAAGGCCCTCTTCAATAGACTGAAGTTCCCTGTTAACTTCAATTCTTATACCCTGAAAAATTCTTGTTGCAGGGTGAATGTTTTTTACATGAAAATGTTTAGGAATTGCAGCCAGAACTATATTCGCAAGCTGCGCTGTTGTATTCACTGGCTCCTTAATTCTTCTCTCAACAATAATCTTCGCTATATGAGCAGCCCAGTTCTCCTCGCCGTACTCTTTAAAAACTCTTTCAAGCTCTTTCAGAGGATACTTGTTTACAACATGCCAGGCTGTAAGTCCGCCTCCGTCAAGACTCATATCGAGCGGCTCATCTGAGGAAAAAGTAAAACCCTTCCCGCTTTTCTCAAAATGATATGATGATATTCCGAAATCATAAAGTATATAATCAGGTTTCTGTTTCCCTTCAAAATGATCAGCAATTTCAGAAAAATTGCCGTTTACAAAAGAAATCCTGTCCCCGAAACAGGCAAGTCTTTCCTTTGCTTTTTTTAAAATTTCGCTGTCCCTTTCAAATCCGGTTACAGTAAGTTCGGGAAACATATTGAGAAAAAGCTCCGAATGACCGCCTTCTCCAAGAGTGCAGTCTGCGAGATGCCCCTTCCCTCCTTTTAAAGAACCTTTTATAAAGTCAGCGATCTCCCGCCATAGAATCGGCTTATGGATATAAGCTGTATTGAAAAATTCATCTATATTCTGATTATGTCTCATCAGATTATAGAGCCTTTAAAAACCCAGATCATTTGCGAAGGATTCAAGAGCGCTCCCTTCAGGCTTGTATTTTTCATAAACCTCTTTTGACCATATCTCAATTTTATTGCTTAAACCCAGAATAATAACATCACTTTCAATTTCAGCGTATTTAAGAAGGTACGACGGGATTACCATTCTTCCCTGTTTATCAAGCTCACATTCACTGGCTCCACCTACAAGGAACCTGACACTCATCCTGTTCTTCGGATCGGACTGGGAGAGAGGCATGAGCTTTGTTTCAACAAACTCTTTCCACTCCTCTTCCCGGAATGCCATAAGGCACTTATCAAAACCATGGGTAACCACAAGCTTCTCCATGGAAGATTCCTCTCCGAAGGCTTTTCTCAACTTAACGGGAATTGCGACTCTCCCCTTTTCATCGAGTGCCGGTGAATATTCACCCATAAACATATAATTTTACCTGATAACCCCGGGAAGTGATGAAAACTCAACAATTTTCACCACGTTTCCCCACTTTTTACCAAATTATAGGTAAATGTCAACAAATAAAAAGAAAAAATGGGAAAAATAGACTAAATAATAGTGAATTGATTGCCGATAAGGCGATCTTTCGGAAAAACCACAAGTGGGGGCTTAAAAAACATCATTGAAGATCATATTGTATTATGAGGCTGATGCTGATGCAACTCAATATGTCCGTAAGGAGAATTCACCTGATGAATATTTGAGAGGAGAGATTTTAATTAAACAGCAGGGGACTTTTATTCAACACCCTGCCGCTAAAGAGATACGATATTTATTATCTGTAGAACGATTAAGCATTATTCCCGGCAAATTGTCTTCAATTTGTCCGTTTTATATTAAACTTCATTAAAACGTTTCATGGTGAAGCACTGACGCAAGCACCCCTATATGTTGGATTTGCGTTCTTCAATTGATTTAATAGTGATGTCGCTATTATGGTTTATTTCCTGTACGGTTGCTGTAATTTCCTCAATACTCGCAGTGAGTTCTTCCGAGACTGCTGCAATATTTTCAACTTCTGTTGATGCCACGTCCACCGTAGCCTTTATCTCTTCCGGAAGCTTTCTTATCTCGTCACGTATACTGTCAAGAACCGTAGCCACCTCTAAACTTATCTTTTTAAGTATTTCAACTGAGGCTGAGTTAGTATTATAGACTCTGTCTATACCATTCTGAACCTGCACATTGATCTGGTTTATCTCCTTTACCCCTGATTGAGACTTGTCCGCGAGCTTGGACACCTCCTCTGCTACAACAGCGAATCCCCGGCCATGTTCTCCCGCCCTGGCTGCCTCAATAGAAGCGTTGAGAGAGAGAAGGTTTATCTGGTCAGCAATATCTGTAAGCATGGCCTGCGATTCCGCGATCCTGCGGGTATCGGCATAAAGGTTCTGTGTCAGACGGTTATTTTCATCAACAGACGCAGATATATCTGATACTGACATGCTTACACGGGCGATAAGGTCCTTAAGTATGGAGTCAAGCTTGACGTTCATACTGCTTACCATTTCTACTATCCGGATGATTATCTGCTGCAGTTTCTCCTGCGTCTCCACATTGGACTGGTTTGACCTGGAGAATTCTTCAAGCCCCTTGAGTATCTCTGCCGTTGAAATTCCGGTGTTCTTCATGGCGTCAATGGTTTCATTAAACACGGAAAGTGTGTTTGCCGCGCGTTTTTCAGCCATGGCGCGTTCATGCAAAAGCTTGTTGTTTATGCTGCTTTCACGCTCAAGCCTGTCTCTCGCATCCTCTGACCTCAGATTCTCAACACGGCGTATAAGAGCCGCATATATATCCTTTGCTATCCCTGCAGTAAGAGCTGATACTCCTGCTGCTGCGGCAACAGCTGTAAGTGCTGTACCCGCCAATCCTGAAAATATTATACCTGATGAAACGGCCGCAGCAGCCAGCCCGAGTCTTCGTCCCCGCAGCCTCTTCACCTTTGCAGTTTTAAGTTCCGTGCTGTAATTTCTTTTAAGAAAAGATTTAAGTGCCGGGTAATCCATTTTAAGTATATCAATTTTGTGCGTATCCAACACATTCTTCCGCAGATCATATGCTACAGATACATAAAATTTCTGGTGCGGCATAAGCCTGTCGTAATAAATCAGGAACCTCGTTCTTTCCGAGTTATAAACTATTACCTGTTTAACCAGGGGGTTACTCTTCTCTTCTCCGTCTTTCAGCCCGTAAACAATCCTGTGCGCCTCATCAAAAGCAAAACGCGCCTTTTCGGCGTAATGGACTTTATGCCCGAAGGAATCAACCATCAGCGGCCCGGACAGATCGTTTATATCCGTAAAATATCCTTCGCTGTTCATCCTGTAAACTACATTATCATAAAAACGCGGTACCTGGTCAGGGAGAAGTGGAAGCTCAAGATTCAGATACCCTGAATTAAGCTGCAGCCCTTTAAGTATGGCAAACCCATAGGTAGTTGGTGCATGGGACATGATTGAGTAATAATCCGAAATGCCGGTATCGTAACAGGTTTCGTATCCCGGCCGGTATGTCTTCCCTTTTACGGTAATGGTGTCCGGCCTGCCAAGGTCCGGGTGCAGCCGTTTTGGAGTTTTATTGTAAACAAAGGCGCATTCAAATTTTTTCTTTATGTCAAAGTAGCCGCTCAAAATTTTTACTTTACTCTCTGAAAGCGTCGTATACCTGGGGGCGAACTTTTCAGAAAGCCTTATTATTATATCGAAGGGGAGTATTATTACAGGGAGAGCCCCCCTGCGGTCAAATGTAAGCTGGAACGATGAAGTCCTGATTGTATATATCTCAATGATTTTACGCACATATTCAAAATCATGCCGCTCATAATAAGACAGAAAGTAGTTCTGAACAGCAAAGAAAAATATTTCGGAACATTTATTAAAAGGGTGCTTCTCAATCTTTTTTAGATCATCGGAGGAAAACCCGATCTTATTAATCACTTCATTACTGGCGTCAGTATTCTGGTCACCGGAAAGATAGACTAGTAAATTAAATATATATGACCAGGCAAGTCCGCCTTCTTTGCTTTCATAATAGAGGTGCTTCTTTATACCACCTGTTTTATTAACCTCGGCAAGCA
>DAONFJ010000077.1:0-16644 GCA_035403545.1 Spirochaetota bacterium | reverse complement strand
CTCAAAATCCGGCGGGGGCAACTCCATAAGGGTTCGATTCCCTTCTTCGGCAGATAAAAAAAAGAGAGGTTCTCCTTTGTGTCGGAGAGCCTCTCTTTTTATATTCACTCAAAGCTGCAGTGCCGTTATATGGCAGGGTTTTTACTAAGGGTTTCGGGGTGTGATTTTGGGGCAGCCCCGCAGCTTATAGTTTCCGTTAATTTTCCATGGAGTAAAGAATCATTTTGTCAGCACTAACAATTTCACCTCTGAATTCTCTAAGGAGGGCGGAGACAGTTTCACAAGAGGTTTCTCCACTTTTCTGATGTTTTCTCCCTCTAACAAAGCCCTTACCTCTCTGTTCCTCCCGGTCAGTCTTAAATAAACATATGCTTTCTTTTTTTGTAACATAACCATTCATTGTACCCTCACTATACTTTAAATTAAGCACGCACCAAGACTGCATGCCGGACTGAAAAGGAGCAGATACAGTAATTGAAATTTTCTGAGTAAGGCTTTTGTCTGTGAACGCCTCTCAGTAAAATGCTGTATTAACATTCAACAAATGTATACTACACGCATATATAGTAAAAATCAAGAACTTTTTTTATTTTCTGAAAAAAAATAAAATATTTGCTCTAGCCAGGTACTCTTATAACTATATCTAAAATCATAAAAGGATTATAATATGACAAACTCTTCACCGGATCATGAAAAAATTTTCGACGATATCCTGAAAATGAATCCAGACGAAGCCCTGGCTAAACCTGATTCTATAGGAGATCACCCGGGAGCGAAAGTTCATGAATCTGAAATTAATTTCAATCTACTCCCCG
Organism: Spirochaetota bacterium; assembly: GCA_035403545.1. GTDB lineage: Bacteria > Spirochaetota > UBA4802 > UBA4802 > UBA5550 > WRGT01. The sequence continues at coordinate 15,829 of DAONFJ010000077.1, read as the reverse complement.
AAGAGCTTGAGGAATATCTTAACAGGTATGTGATCAGCCAGGAATCTTCAGTTGAAGTTATAGCTACAAAAGTATGTACTCATTTTAACAGAATGAAAATCGAGATGACTATACCTGAAGATCAGCGTATTGTGGGAAATATTAAAAGCAATATGCTTCTGATCGGGCCGACCGGTGTCGGTAAAACATATATCATCAAACTTATCGCAAAAAAAATCGGCGTCCCGTTCGTTAAAGCGGATGCGACAAAATTCAGCGAAACCGGATATGTCGGCGGTGATGTTGAGGACCTTGTACGGGAACTTGTTTACGAAGCTGATGGCGATATTACTAAAGCAGAATTCGGAATTATATATATAGATGAAATAGATAAAATTGCAGCTTCCGGAAATACAATAGGGCCGGATGTATCACGAACCGGTGTACAAAGAAACCTCCTCAAACTTATGGAGGAATCCGAAGTAGATCTTAAAACTCCACATGACCTGGCATCACAGGTGGAAGCCGCAATGGAGGCACAGAGAACAGGAAAAGTTACCCGTAAAAAAATTAATACTAAGAACATCCTGTTCATTGTCTCCGGTGCATTTTCAACTCTTCCGGACATTATAAATAAAAGATTAAACAGGCAGAGTATTGGTTTTGATAAACTGAGAACTTCATCCGCAGAGAAGCATGTAGTTATGCAGCAGCTTAAAACAGAGGACCTGATTGAGTTCGGTTTTGAATCAGAATTTATCGGGCGTCTCCCTGTCTCTGTAATTTTAAATGAGCTCAATGAAAACGGCCTTTATAAAATTTTAAAAAACAGCCATAGTACAGTTGTCTTCGGTAAAAAAATGGATTTTAAAGCATATGGAATCGATCTTGATTTCAGTGATGATGCCCTAATGGAACTTGCACGAAGAGCCTATATGGAAAAAACAGGCGCCAGGGGATTACTCAGCGTTTTTGAAAAACTTCTTATAAAATTTGAGAAAAAACTTCCTTCAACAAATATAAAAACATTATATGTTGACCTGCCGCTCATCAACGATCCTGACAAAGCTCTGTCAGCAATGCTGCTTGAAGATGGAATCAATAAATTTCAGAAAGAATTTCTTGTTGAACATGGTATTTATCTTTCATTTGATGATGCAGCTAAATCTAAAATAGAAAAAAAATCCGGCGAAATGAATTTTAAAGTTAGAGATCTCTGCGATGAACTTTTCAGGGATTTTTTCCATGGAATAAGGCTTATGAACCTGGAAAATTTTACAATAACGGAAGATGCGGTTGATAATCCGAAAGAATTTCTTGATTCATATATTAAAAAGAATTATAAGAAACCGTAGAGTTCTGACAGGCAAAACCGCACATTAAAGCTTGTAGAACAATATAAACGATACCAGCAAAGGGCTGTCTAAAAAGTTTGATGTTCCTTAATTTGTCATTCCGGTTTTGCAGCTTCAATTTTTGCAAATACCGGAATCTCATACAACGAATTTAAAACTTATTCTGTGAGATTATCGAAGATCTTCCTACGGTCGCCGGCATTCCGCTAAGCTTCAGCCGGAATGACAACAATTATACTTTTTGTATTACCCTTTATCCCATGTAATACAATGATAAAATTATTTTCCAGCTTACTGAATATACGAGCTATCCTTATAATTCTTAAGTTCAGTCAAAAGAAAATCTCTTCTTTGAAGCAGCTGCTTGCCTACGAACGTATCTTTTATTTTTTTCGGCTCTTCGAAAGTATCAATCATTTCGAAAGTAAGCCTTGTGGGCTCTTTCTTTTTCCTTAAATCTATTATCTCTTCAGAAGCGGGAAGAATTATTGCATAGAGAGAATACGGAGTCTGGATTAATGCGTGTCCTCGGTTAAGATAAGCTTCAGAAAATCCGCCGTCAATATTTATCGCCCTACCATTAGCGCTTGCAATTTTCTGCCCTTTACTTATATCAACCGGAGTATGTCCAAACACAATTCTCTCGACATTAAATTCATAGGTCAATTTATTTATAAAATCCGGGTTATTGATATTTTTACCCCAATAAAGGGTCTTCTCCGTATGAGACTCTTTATCCTTATAAAAATAACGTTCAAAAGTCTTCATGGCATCTTTACCGAATAAAGGCGACTTGGGGCCACACCAGAGATAGAACATTGTAGCAAGCTGAAATGGCTCCTGTTCCCTACCCGCAAGATAATTTTCACCAATATCTTTAACAACTATCTCAATATGATCAAGCAGTTCTTTTCCCTTCTTGCCGTAAAGTTCATCGAACTGCCCGTCCTCCGTACTGGGAACAAGTGCATGTATGTTCATGATATAATTATTTATATGGTAAAGTTTGCCTTCTACGAAAAGATACTCCATTAATCTTTTAATCTGCCTGCTCTTCGTGAACTGGTTCACAAGATCATCAATAATCTCTTTTTCTTCGTCAGTAAGTTTCAGCGGATCATCAAGTATTAGTGTTGGGAAATTATTATCTGTAAGCCCGGCTGTCTGCCCATGTTTCAGCAGATCCGCAAGTTTTTCAAGATTAAGCCGGTTGTCCATATCAAGCTGAGGATACTTTTTAATAGTCTCCTCCTCAAGCTTGAATTGAATCATTGCGAGGGTTTTCTCCATTTTTTTTGATATATCAAGTTTAGCTTTAAAATTTCCGCTTATTTTTCCCGGATAAAGTTTTTCCGCATAAGTCTGCAGTTTAGAGATATCTATCCCCAGTCTCTTTAAAAAATCCAGAGTGTCATATCTCACACTTATTCTTAAAGCCTCGGCAATAAGAGATCTGTTTCCCGCAGCTGCTCCCATCCAGAGAATATCATGATTCCCCCAGACAAATTTAACAAAAGGTTTTAAATCCTTTTGTGACAGTATCCGCAGTATTTTATCAGGTTCATCCCCCCTGTCGAATACATCCCCCAGCACTATCAGCTGGCCAAGTATTACCTGTTTAACAATTTTAGACAGAGAGGTAATTATCTTATCAGCTACAATATCATCTTCATAAACTATATTCGGTACCGGGAAATTGAGCAGGAGATTTTCAAGAAGAGGCTTGAGATCCTTATTAATCCCTCCCCTTATCTGGTCAAAGTCATGTACACCCTGAACTTTATATCTTATGATGTTAACCAGGGCTGCGATAACATCCTGCTTCTCCATCTTAAAATCATCTGCTTCGATATATCTCTCTTTTTTAATAATCCTGTCTATATGCTCGAGTTTTTCATTCGAAAAAGTTTTAGGGAGAGCTTCATATGCTGAACGCCAGACCAGCCCGAATCTTCCTTTAAGAATAGATACAAAACGCTCACCGGCCCCGTGGGGATCACTTATCCAGAGAGTTGTATCGATATTCATTTCAAGCCTGGACTCAATATCCGCCAGTTCCCGTATTATCTCATGAAACGTGGTGATGCTCTGATCTTCTGACATAATTCCCCCGAAGTTTAGATACAGATTAGACAATTAATGCTTAATATAGTAAATCTGTTTCAAAACACGTCTATTGTCAATTTATTTTATGAGTATCAGCCTGTTAGATAACTTGCTACCCAGCCCCCGCACCCCGGTCTGTACAAAGATAGTAAACTATTGCTGAAAATTATTTATAACAGATAAAACTGAAGAAAAGATCACACAACTTCCGTAGTTTTTTGCTTTGCCCCCTCCGCGAGATGCAGGGGCCGGGGAGAGAGGCCAAATAATCATATAACTTTTCCTATTTTAAGAATAATCCCATCTTTCCACGCAAAATATTGCCAATTTTTTCTTAAAATTCTAACACAATCCGATGAACTGTCGATAATTAATTATACTATCCCGGAGGTAAAATATATGAGCGTAAAAGAGATTGATAATCTTTTCAGCCGAGGGCTTGAGTCTATGAAAAGAGGAAATTTTCAGGAAGCTGAAACTTTCTTTGTAAAGGCCAAAACGTTGACCCTTGAACTGCAGAAAAAATAAAAAAAAGCCGGCGCAATTGCAGCCGGCTTTTTTTTAACATTTTTTAATAAGAACTATTTCATATTGGTGAGGATAAGTTCTCCCATCTCTTTTGTGCCGATGAGTTTTTTACCCGGAGACATTATATCCCCTGTTCTATAACCCTGCTCAAGCGCTTTTTCAATTGAGCTGAAAATCATTGTATAAGCTTCATTCAATCCGAAACTATACTTCAGCATCATTGCAGCGGAAAGAATCTGGGCAATAGGATTAGCTATTCCTTTACCTGCTATATCAGGCGCCGATCCGCCGGCAGGTTCATACAGACCGAAAGTTCCGTCAGAAAGTGAAGCTGAAGGGAGCATTCCGATTGAACCGGTAATCATTGAAGCTTCATCAGAGAGAATATCTCCGAACATATTGTCGCAGAGCATAACATCAAACTGACGCGGATCTTTTACAAGCTGCATTGAAGCATTATCCACATACAGATGATTCAAGGATACTTCGGGGTATTGTTCAGCAATCTCCTCAACCACCTCTCTCCATAGAATTGAGGTTGAGAGTACATTAGCTTTATCAATGGAAGTAACTTTTTTATTACGTTTCATTGCTGTTTCAAAGGCAACTTTTGTTATCCTTACAATTTCGGGCCGGGTGTAAACGAGAGTATCAAATCCTTTGTTATCATCCTTAAATTTAGGCTGTCCGAAATAGATGCCTCCGGTCAGTTCTCTGATAATCATTATGTCAAAGCCGTCGCCGATAATTTCAGATTTAAGGGGTGATGCCTCTTTCAATTCCTTAAAAATTATAGCAGGCCTGAGATTCGCGTATAGATTAAAATGCTTTCTCAAGGGAAGAAGAGCTCCTCTCTCAGGCTGTTTTTCAGGAGGATACTTTTCCCACTTAGGCCCTCCGACAGATCCGAAAAGTACAGCATCAGAATCTTCACATGTTTTTATAGTAGATGCAGGAAGAGGCTCTCCATGGTTGTCGAGGGCTGCTCCTCCGACATCCGCATAAGAATAGGTAAATCCTATACCGAAAATGCCTGAAATTTTATCTAATACTTTTATTGCTTCCTCAATGACTTCAGGTCCAATACCATCGCCGGGGAGTACTGCTATTTTTTTTACTGACATATTAAGCTCCATGTTTATTTATTACAATTATCAGAAATCAGAATATAATTTATCCTGTCAAACTAAAATCAAAGTTTATTATTAGAGGTTATAAAAACTTCATATTTAACATTAGAAGCCAATAGCAATACATGGATGAGCGAAATAGCCTCTTTCAGTATAAACAAAAATTTGTCAGCAAATTATTTGGGACGGCACAGCACACTTTGGAAAAAATAAATCGCTGCCAAATTTTTTGTAACCGCTCTTAAAAATTGTTTATTGCAAAAAAAATCAGTATATAATAAATTAACATGATTCAAATTATCACAGGAGAGTTGTATGAAAAAAACTAAAAATCCCGGAATTAAGGCATTTTCATGTGCTGTTTTAATTCTCGTTCTGGCGATGTCATCTTCAGCGGTTAATGCGAAGCCAACGACTAAAGAAGACATAATGGCTAAATTCAAGCAGGATAAACAAAGAATTGGAAGAACCGATGAAGAGATAAAAGAAACGATGAATAGTGTTGTAGCCGATTTAAAAAAGAAAAATAAAAAATTCACCGTTGAATTGAATGAGATGATGAAATATAAAATTTCTGAAATTACAGGGACCAAACCTCCATCCGAAGCTGAATTGAAAAGAATAGAAGAGGAAAAAAGAAAAAAAGCGGAAATTGAACGGAAGAAAGCTGAAAAGAAAAAACAGGAAGAACTGAAACGTCTTGAAGACGAAAGGAAAAAAAGAGAAGAAGATATAAATAAAGAGCAGGATAGAAAAAAACAGGAAGAACTGAGAAAGCAGGAGGAGGAGAGGCAGAAACAGGAGGATAAAAAACGCAGCGAAGAGGCAAAAAAATCCGAGATGCTGGACAGGAATACTCCTCTTGAAATTGCACCTTCAACAAGCCTTTCCGCTTTCGGATGGAATGGAAGTAAAACATCTACAATAGTTCAGTACCAGGGGATATGCGGAAGCTGCTGGGCATTTACTTCTGCTGCAGTTTATGAAACAAATTACCTGTTGAAAAACGGCAAAAAGCTTGATGTTTCTGAACAGGCAATTCTGGACTGTGCAGTTGATAAATCCGGAAATGACGCCGGCAGTTGTGACGGGGGATGGTATGGCGGAGTTTTTGACTATCTGACAGTAAAGGGTGCTAAAACAGAAAGTGAAGATCCATATAAAGGAAAATCCGGGTTCTGCTCATCCTCTTCTAAAACTAAATATACAGTCATCAAATGGGGATATGTAAGAAGAGACGCAGGTATACCTTCCGTTAAAGAAATGAAAGAAGCAATTGCAAAATATGGCGCGGTTGCTGCAACCGTTAAAGTAACTCCCGCGTTCCAGGCTTATAAAAGCGGAATTTTTGATGAACACGCTTCTGTATCTGCACCGAATGATGTAAATCACGCGATTACCATTGTTGGATGGGATGACGGCAAACAGGCCTACCTTGTTAAAAATTCCTGGGGACCGAACTGGGGAGATAAAGGATATATCTGGGTAGAGTACGGCAGTAATAATATCGGTTACGGAGCGGCATGGGTTGTCGTCGCTCAGGAATAATCCGGAGGAAAATGATGTTATTTAAAAAATATATATTCGCAGTATCCGTCTTAACATTTTTAATTTCGGGATGTTCCAATTCTCCCTCAATTATAGTAAAATCCGGTTCAGGTGAACAGACAGTTACAGCAAATGCGGGAAAAACTTTTTCTATTCAGCTTGAAGCACAATTGAGTACCGGATACAGCTGGAAACTTTTTGCGGCTCCGTCATCTCTTATAACCGTTAAAGAAATTGTGAAGACAGAGGAAAAGGATAAAACCATAAATGAAGATAAAGTCGGAGGGATAGAAATTCAGGAATTTATCTTCAAGTCCATGGAAAAAGGTGAATTAACTCTTACCTTCAAATATGGCGAACACTGGAAGAAAAATCCCCAGTATGTTAAAACTTCAGTCGTGAAAGTACGGATCGAATAAATTCGTATTCATTATATCAACTCACAGAACGAGGGGCTTAAGCCCCTCGTTCTGTCTTACGTAATCCATTTTTTCTGCGCTTATCTTCTCATGCTCTGATATACCTCATTATACTTATTCGATGCATTCCAGAAGAGATAGCCATGAGCTCCGGAATCATCCGAACCCCTGATCTGCTCACTGATATACGACGCGTTGAAGTTTGACACTCTCCATCCGAATGCCTGAAGCCATGGCCGGACAATTACCTTGCCGCCGGAGAGTTCAATAACTTTTCTGCATCCATCAAGTATAAAATGATACGGATGATCTCCCGGATTCTTGAACCCGTCAAAATTATCATTAAAGTGAGATGGGTAAAGCATTGGAGAGATAACATCACAGTTTTTTGCAAGGAGCGCTATCTGCTGGCCTGTTGTATTGACATCCACCCCTTTTCCCCAGGCAACAACACCGAAAATATCTATTGAAAGAAATGCTCCGGCTTTTCCTACCTCTTCATGTGCCCTCTTTAAAAAACGGGAAATGATTTCAATCCTTTCCATTTTACCGTCGTTATATGCGAAGTCCGCGTCTCCCTGATCTCCAAGTGTCGGAAACCTGATATAATCAAACTGCACTTCGTCAACACCCGCTTCTGCAAGTTCAACAGCAAGAGCAATATTGTAATCCTGAACTTTTCTGCTGCTTGGGTCACACCACATCTCGTGAGACCCGGGATTCCAGTCTCTTCCCGTACTCTTCGATTTAATCCTTGATGAAGGATCGGTTGACCAGAGAAGCTGATCATGGAACACTGCGATTCTCGCGATGAGATATATTCCGTTTTCACGGCACTCTCTTACAAGCTTAGGAAGATTATCAATTGCCCCCTGCCTGGTAAGCCTGTAATCCCGCGCTTCTTTTACTCTGCTCCTGGTATGAACAATCCCTGTTATATCCTTCACGTCAAATACAATCGTATTAATTCCAATTGCCTTGAGCACCGGGAGTTTTGAAAGAAAGGACTCTCCCCCTGCAGTATCTCCGGAGAAATAAAGTCCTTTTGTAAATTTAATACTCCCTGTTCGTGCGCCCTTACTGTCAAAGATAAAAGGAGGAAGTGATTTATCTATGAGAACCAATTCCCCTGAATTTATTATATTCTGGTTGATTCTGTTTTTTGAAAGGATGTCCTGTTTCATTGAGTAAAGTTTATAATAATCGGTCAATTCTATTGCTTCAGATGCAAGATCTCCCAGACTTGTATTTTTATTTGATTTAAAAAAAAGCATATTAGCAAAATGAAACATCCCATCCGGCAGATTGCTGTAAGTCTTTATATATTTTTTGTAGCTGTTTCCGTTTATAACAGTGGAACTTCCTGCAGGGGACTCATAAAGATTAAAAGCCCGTATAAAAACAGATTTTATGTAATCATTAATGTATACAAGGCGTGTGAAGCTGGATGCAATAATAAATATTGCGATGATCAGGGAGAATCCCGCGAAGAAAAAATATTTAAGTCTTCGTGACATATACATTCCTTTATTCTTTTAAATAAACTAAGCTTTGAGTGAAGTTACAAAAATGAAGTATTTATAACTTCAGAGGCCCCGCTTCAAATTATCTTTACGTCGCCGCGCTGCTATCATCCCCGGGTACAGTAAAAAACCGGGATTTTGCTGCTGACTATAATTATCTCTTACCTCTTTTATCAGTTCAGAGATTATTATTATTTTATACTGCTCATTACAAATAAAATATTGCCGGAGTAAACAAAAAAATAATTGAATAATAAACAGTTTGTTAAAATAAACTGTTTATTATAAAATACTATTGCACAATTCTGCTGAAGATATTATTTTAAATATAATCATCTGATAGAATTAAGATAAAATATGATAAAACAGTTAGCCATCTACACGGGATCAAAAGCGCTTTCTATAGAAAGCGGTGTGCTTGATTTTATAAATTATACCAAATCTATTATTTTTTCACTGAGATCATTAAGGTACCTCAGCTTCAGATCCATCTACAATATTATAATAAACCAGATAAAATTTACCGGGGTGGACGCCCTGGTTATAGTAATGATAATTGCGCTTCTGCTGGGGGGAACTGTAATAATACAGGCACTGACAAGTCTTCCAAAATTCGGAGTAGAAGGTTTTCTCGGTAATATTCTGGTAATAATAATCGCAAGGGAACTCGGCCCTCTTGCCACAGCACTCATTGTAATCGCGAGATCCGGTTCAGCGATAGCCACCGAAATTTCAGTTCAGAAATGGTCACGAGAAATTCTCTCAATGGAACTTATGGGAATAGATACAAAACTCTATATCATCTTTCCCAGGATAATCGCATCAATTATCTCTATCACGTCACTGATTATTATTTTTGATATAGTAGCTTTTATCGGAGGCTACCTCCTTTCGCAGACTGTTGTTTATATCCCAATGGATGTCTTCGGTCAAATATTACTTGATTCGTTCACATTCAAAGATATAGTAGCAGCACTTATAAAAAGCATAATATTCGGAATTACAATTCCGCTAATCTGCTGCTATTACGGATTAAAGCCGTCTTCAAAATTCGAGATACCGATCTATGTTTCAAAAGCCGTAATACGGACACTTTTTATTTCCATTATAGTAAATATTGTAATTTCAGTGCTATTCTATTTATGAAAGAGGATCGATTGGACGACCTGATACTTGATGTGCAGAATGTAACATACAGTGTAAACGGCATTACACTTCTTAATGATATTTCCCTGAGTCTCAAGCGCGGAGATAATCTTCTGGTATTCGGGCCGGAGAGTTCAGGGATAACGAACCTGTTTGATCTCATAGTACGCACAGATTCCGGTTATGAGGGTGAAGTCCTGTTTAAAGGGGAGTCACTCAAAACACTGGATTATTTCGGCCAGCTTATGCATAAAAAAGAAATAGGTTATGTTCATGGTGATTACGGCCTTTTAAGCAACATGACTGTAGAGCAGAACATTTCTCTCCCGCTTGAATACCACTCAAAATTGTCTGCTGTCGAAATAAAAAAACATGTGGGTAAAATAATATATGACCTGAACCTCGACCATTGCAGAAAATTGAGGCCCTTTGACCTTACAAGATCTGAAATGTTAAAAACATCTTTTGCAAGATCTCTGGTTATGGATCCCGACCTGATATATCTTGAATATGCATTTGAAGATCAATGCCCTCTCAACGTTAAGACCATGATGAAAATTTTAAACGAAAGGTCCCAACTGCCGGATAAATCCCTTGTAATTATCACATATTATCCATGGAATTTTATTGATATTTCCGATTCCTTTATTATGTTTTTTAATGGCCGGATAGTATTCAAGGGAACGAAAGAGGATTTTTTAAATTCAGATAATCCATATCTTTTACAGTATAAAAATAAGTCTATTGAAGGTCCCATGGTAATCCTATGAAAAAAATTTCACTTAAAAATCCAAATGAGCTTAGAGTCGGAATATTCATCCTTGCTCCAGTGGTTATACTTCTCATTTTTATTATCCTGAAGCTGGGGTACTCTCTTTCCGGCTCGACAATTGATGTATACCTGAAAATTGATAATATTTCAGCGATAAAAAAAGGTACTGCCATAAAACTTAAAGGCTATGATATAGGAAGAGTCGTAGAGCTTCGGCCGGTCTACAAACCGGGACTTCATTTCCTCGCGACCATGAGGATAAACAGTGATATTGACCTTCACGAGGATTGCTCCGCGATAATACTGAATCAGAATATTATTGGCGACACTGTTGTAGAAATGCGGAATCCGGAAAGAAAAGGATCGCCTTTAAGAAACGGAGATGTTATAGAAGGCCTTGAATATGTGAATCTTGAAGCTATTCTGAAAGATGTTCATAATCTGCTGAACACAGTAACCGACACGGTGAATGTAGTAAAGGATATATCCATCGACAGCAAACAGAACATAAAAGGGCTCCTCACAGATCTTGGAACAAGTATAACAAGCGTAAACAGCATACTGGCAGACTCAGCGAAGGAGGTTCCGGAGATACTTCAATCACTGCGGCAGACTGCTAAAGTAGTAAATGAAATTTCCGTTGAATTTAAAAAACGGCCTATGGGTTTTATACTTAGCGGTGAGAAAAACGGAGAGAAACAGGCAGATAATAGTAACTCTGAAGAGAAAAAACCAAAAACAGAATAGAAACAATCAGATATATATACGTATTTTTTAAACCATAAATTTTATATCTGATTCTATGCACTGACACTAAACACCTTTCCCCATGTTATGATGGGGAAAGGAAAATCAGAATAATTATAAGCACCCGGAAAGATTATTCATCAATATTAATAGTTTCCCTTACTTTGTAAGGTGGAATATCACGCGATTCATGATATATTCTTATCATAATCTCCGCAAGGATTCCCATCTGAATAAAAAGCACACCAAGTATAATGAGCATAACTGTAAGCATAAAAAGCGGATTTCTGGTCATATTCTGGTGAATCAGAATTTTCATTAATATAACAGCAATGCCCGAAAAAAATGCAATTACAAGAGAAACAAGCCCCGTCCCTCCAAAAACATATATCGGCTTTGTAGAGTATGAACCCATAAATTTGACAGTAATTAAATCAAGAATAACCTTGAATGTTCTTTTAATACCGTACTTTGACTGCCCGAATTGTCTTGCATGGTGCCCGACTGGAATTTCTGTAATCTTTGCTCCAATCCATGATGCATGCACAGGAATAAATCTATGCATTTCTCCATAAAGATGAACCTGTCTTAAAATTTCTCCCCTGTAAGCCTTCAAAGAACAGCCGAGATCGTGAAGAGGAACACCTGTAACTTTTGAAATGAGTTTATTTGCTATTTTAGACGGCAGTTTTCTCGAAAGCCATTTATCCTGTCTTTTATTTCTCCAGCCGCTTACTACATCGTAACCTTCGTCAATTTTTTCAAGGAGTCTTATAATATCTTCAGGTTCATTCTGCAGATCGGAGTCCATGAAAACAATAACTTCACCTTTCGAAAAATCTATACCGGCAGCCATAGCCGCAGTCTGACCGAAATTTCTTCTAAACAGTACAATTTTTACATTTTTATCTTTCTTTGCTATCGACTTCAGCAATTCTGCCGACTTGTCAGTACTTCCATCATCAACAAAAATTATCTCATAAGTTCTGTTCAGTTTTTTCACTGCACCAAGAACAGCCTTATACTGCAATTCGAGGCTTTCCTCTTCATTATAAACAGGAAGCATTACAGAAAGATACGGTGCTTTTTTTCCTGATGTTTTTTTCACAACTTTTTTCTTTTCAGATGCCATACAGAACTCCAGTGGTTATTTTCAGTTATATGATAAACACCAGTCAGGCGAATTTTAACTGTAATTCACAACCGCCTAAGTCAGGTAATTAAAATATACTGTTTATTGAATATTATTAACAGTATTTACTAAATACTCTAATATAAATTTTTAAAATAAATATTGATTTATTATTTATAATGGCATTTATTTTTCAAATATTTTTATTGATAAATAAAATAAATAATGAACTTTTAACTGAAAGGATTATTTTTACTCACCTCCTGCCCTTCTCTTCCGAAAAATGGAGGGTAATCGAATTAGATAATTTTTAGAGAAAGCTTTTCATTCTAAAAAGAGATTAACACGGCAATGATACCGGAGTGAATTTAAACAGCTGATGACCGGATGAGAATACTCAAATTGACTATGAGGAAATTAATGAAATACAGTTCAGTAAACAGAGAAATAGAAAAAATTAAAGCAATTCAACACAGCTATGAAGAACTGATAAAAAATTACATAAATGAACATGGGAAAAAAGTAATCGCATCACCCTGTTTTTTTATACCGCCCGAAATAAATGCGGCGTTTAACATTGTCACACTTAAAATTCCTGAATTTATTTTAGATGAAACCGATTCTGACCGGAAGCTGATTTCTCTCTATGATGCAATTGTCATCCCGGAAAAAGAATGCTTCTGTAATAAAAGTTTCGGGTCCGGTATTACTACCCGCATTTTCAGAACACCGGCCGGTTTTGGTGAGGATGCGGCAGTTTCTCTGCATAATGAAATTTCATCAATGCTTATGGCTCTTTTTAACATAAATATAAAATCAATTAATATAGAAACACTGCAGAAAGAAACATCGACCTATGAAAAACTCAGACGATTAATAAGAAGCATATCCTCACTCCGGAGTGAAAACAGATATCTGCTGAACCATTCCGAACTTTCACTGATATTTGAAACAGCACTGATCCTCCCCCCTGAAATAGCAATTGAATATATCGCCCCGGTATTAAAGGAGATGACAAAAATTAATGATAAAACTGATAAAACATTAATAACCGGAATGCTGTATGGAGGCAAAACCATACCTTCTGCTGTTGCGGACAATATTGAAGAGAATGGAATATTAGTATTAGAGGACGATTCATGCACAGGGAGAAGGCTTTTTGATATATCACTTAACGCAGAGTCGGAGTATATTTTCTACGAAATTCTCGACGCTTACAGTTACCGTGCCCTGACCCCGTGTCTGAGGCCGGTTAATGAAAGATACGAGCTTCTTTATAAACTTCTCAGGAACTATAATATTGAAACAGTTATCTTTTTCAAAGATGAAAACTGTAATGAATCAGTTAAAGACATAGATTATCTTCGCATTAAAATGATGAGAGATGGAATTGATCCGATTGTAATTGATAAGAATAATTACAAAAAAATTGTATCTGATTATGTAAGCAGGTTTTAAAAAATTGAAGGCTTAACAGTCTCTGCATGCCGGAGGAGAAAGCAAAATTCTTGCTCCCTCCGGCGGGCGGGGACTTGTTTTTTTATTTACCCATGATGTCGTAATAATCACATCCGATATTGAAAGCTTCCTTAAGGAATAAATCATTCTTAAGATCTATTCCTTCCTTTGTTCTATCGTTTTTAATTTTATCTTCCATCTCTTTTTCTTTCTGGCGATTTTTATCTGATTCCTCTTTAAGGCTTATTGTTTTATTTTTCAATTTTGCTTTAAAGTCTGCGATTTTCTTTCTGAGCTCAGCATACTCACCCTTATCAGTTCTTGAATTGGAAAGTCTGCTCAGATTTTTTACTGTTGATTCATTTACAAATTTATATTTCTGAAATTCGGCGCTTTCAATTTTCTCCCATTTCAGCGGGTACTTGGTTTCACTCTCGTTCATTTCCCATATTGCTGTTATATCCGGAACATTAAGATCCGGAGCAATACCAGTCAGCTGATTTGAAGTCCCACCCGGCTGATAAAAAATATGTGTCGTAATTTTTATAGCACCAAGATTATTCTGAAGCACATTATACGACTGGACAGTGCCTTTCCCGTAAGTATTGCTGGAACCTACGATCAGGCCCCGTTTGTAGTCTTTAATAGCTCCTGCAAGAATCTCAGATGCACTGGCACTGAATGTATCAATTAAAACGATAAGCGGTCCTTTATAGTAAATCTCAGGATCATTATCATAGTACACCCTTGGAGGAGTATTCTTTCTCACCAGCTGAAGTACCGGGCCCTGCTCTATAAAAAGCCCTGCTATATCAACAGCTTCGGTTAACAGTCCTCCCGGGTTTCCGCGAAGGTCAAGGACTACAACATTAACTTTTTCCTTAGTAAGATTTCCGAGCAGTCCCTTTACATCACCGGACGAACTCTTGCCGGTTTCAGGATCTTCATAAAATGACGGGAGTTTGATATATCCGACCTTATATGATTTGCCGTCTTTTTTAATAGCCTCAATATGTGATTCCGCATCACTATCCTGCAGTGCTATTTCCTCTCTTATAATAGGAATAAAAAGACGCGAGGGTTTATCGGACTTTTCAGCTTCCCGTAAAATAGTAAGCTTCACTTCTGTCCCCTTTTCACCGCGGATAAGTTTTACTACATCGCGGAGATCCATATCTATTACATCGACAGCCTCCCCTTTACTCTGGGCGACAGCTACAATTTTATCATTAGGTTTAAGTTTAAGATTATCCGGAAGTTTATCAGCAGCACCTCCTGCAATTATCGATTCAACCATTACAAATCCGTCTTCAGACCGGAGCCTTACTCCTATACCTTCAAGTTTCAGTTCCATTGAAATTTTAAAATCCTGGTGCTCTTCGTATGAAAGATAATTAGTATGAGGATCAAGGGCCGTAGTTATAGAATTCATGAACATGGTGAGCAGTTTATCTTCGTCGATCTCATCAATTCTCTTTTTCATTAATTTATATTTTTTCTCGAGCTTCAGTTTTCCGTCTTTAATATTTTTTCCGGATGAGACATAGTTAAGCAGCTGGAGTTTTATATTTTTTCTCCATCGGTCCTTCATCTCGGCATTATTTGCAGCATAAGAGACTTTTTCTCTATCAACGACGATAGACTCATCCCTGGTGAAATCGTAATCCTCTTTCATCAGTTGATCAAAAATCAGCATTGCTTCATCGCTTCTCTGTTTGTATATTTTAAAAATTTCAAAAACAGCCCTGTAGTCATTTGCAGCGATAAAATCATCAAAAAGCAGTTCATATCTTGAAAGCTCTTTGATGTCTGACTGATAAAAATAATATTTCCCGTAATCAAGACTCTCTATATAATTACTAAATACTCTTTTTGACAGAGTATCATCTATTGTATTATACTGCGCGTGAATTGAAAGAACCTGGTTAACCAGAAACTGCATATCAGTCTGTTTCAGGCCCTCTGACTTTTTAAAACATGAAAAAA
>DAONFJ010000076.1:0-16930 GCA_035403545.1 Spirochaetota bacterium | reverse complement strand
ACTTCAGAGAACCGTTCTGAATTGCTTCCATGTTTTTCGCTGCATCACCTGAAGATAGAACTGCAAAACCGGTTGCAGCATCTTTCCATACAAGAGCAACAGTCGGATTAGCTGCAATTCCTTTTTTGGAATCAACTTCTCCGTCATTAAATATGTAGTATCTTCCTTTTGAGTTGTCAGCAGTTTTGATCTGCACTGTGCAGTTTTTTTCAGCAACCTTTTTCTTGAAATCAGGATCATTTTTAACTTTTCCCTTCAGTTTACGGCCAAGAATAAAAAGTAAGAATTGAAATTTCATAAAACTTCCCCCTGTTATTTTTTAAAAAAGCGGATCAGCGCTTTTGTTTACTTTAAACAAGTTTCTCCAGTGCTTCCCTGATTCTCTTCAGTCCCTCTTTAAGGTTTTCATCTGATGTGGCAAATGACATTCTGAAATACCTGTCATTACCGAAGGCTATTCCCGGGACAACCGCTGTACGGGCTTCTTCCATGAGGTATGCGCAGAGAGTTGACGATTTGTAGCTGTCTTTATATTTTTCAGCAATTTTATTCCAGCCTTTAAGTTCAAATACACCGCTTACTCCGGGGAATGCATAGAAGGCACCCTCGGGATTATAGCATGTAACACCCGGCATTGAGTTCAGGTCCTTGACTACGAAATTTCTTCTTCTGTCAAAAGCAACCATCATCGCAGCAAGTACACTCTGATCGCCGGTGAGAGCCTCGATCGCCGCCCACTGCGAAATTGTTGCAGGATTTGATGTTGACTGTCCCTGGAGAATATCTATTTTACTTATCAGTTCCTGATCTCCGGCCATGTAGCCGATTCTCCATCCTGTCATTGCGTAAGTCTTGGAGCATCCATTAAGGACAACCGCTCTTTTCTTCATTGTCTCTGAAACATTTGCAATATTGTAAAATTTAAATCCGTCAAAGATGACAGTCTCGTAGATGTCATCGGATACAGGAATTATTTCTGTCTTTTCAATTACATCAGCGAGTTTTTTAAGTTCATCGAATGAGTATGCGGCACCTGTGGGATTTGACGGTGAGTTTATTACCACAGCTCTTGTTTTTTCAGTGATGCTTGCTTTCAGCTGTTCAGGGGTGATTTTAAATCCGGCTTCAGCTTCTGTATTTATAATTACAGGTTTTCCGCCCGCGAGAAGCACCATGTCGGGGTATGAAACCCAGTATGGTGCAGGAATAATAACTTCATCTCCGTCATTCAGCAGCACCTGCATGAGGTTGTAAAAGGAATGCTTTCCGCCGCAGTTAATTATAACCTCGGAAGGTTTGTATTCAAGATTATTGTCTCTTTTGAATTTTGTAACAACGGCATTTCTAAGCTCCGGAAGACCGCCGGATGGTGTGTATCTTGTTTTACCTGTTTCAATCGCTTTAATGCCGGCATCCCGTATGTTTTTAGGAGTGTCAAAATCCGGTTCCCCGGCTCCGAAGCCGATTATGTCAATACCTTGTGATTTAAGAAGACTTGCCATGGATGTTACAGCTATGGTTGGTGATGGCTTAACTTTAAGTATCCTGTCAGAGAATTTCATCAATTTACCCGTAGATATTATGTGATTATTTTTTTATTAAATGTTTTGTTCGGGAGTTTCCGACATATAACAGTCTGATAGAAATATAAATTTTTTTATACTGTCAAGTTTTTTATTGGACAGACGATTTTTTATTGAAATAATAATCATTCTAACATATAAATGGGCACATTTAATTATATAGTGCTATAGCGATTTGAATGTCGCGTGAAGTTATTCCTGTGAAGACTGGCTGCCTTAGCGGGTATGGCAGAGAAATAAAAACATTTATAATTAATGTAAAAAGCCTGATTTTAGTACCTAAAATAAACAGTGTATAGAGAGCAATATGAAGGTTAAACTCTGGGGAGTCAGGGGGTCTTATCCGACACCTTTGAATACTGAAACTATCGAAGAGAAGATCGTAAAAGCTCTTACAATTGCCCGTCCCGGTGATATATCATCTGAAGAATCCGTAAGATCATTTGTTAAGAGTCTGCCGCTCTCCATACGTGGGACATATGGCGGAAACACTGCCTGTATGGAAGTCAGGACATCAACAGGGGAGCTTATAATTATAGACTGCGGTTCCGGACTGGTAAATCTCGGGAAAGAAATGATGGCCGGGGATTTCGGGAAAGGTAGAGGCGCGGCGAGTATATTTATAACTCATACCCATTGGGACCATATTCACGGAATACCGTTTTTTACACCGGTCTATATTAAGGGGAACAGGTTTAATTTTTATTCAGCGTTTCCTGATTTAAAAGAGAGAATCGATTATCAGCAGGCTGATACTCACTTTCCTATAACATTTGATAATATGCAGGCATCAAAAAGATTTTTCACTGTTAAACAGGATGAGAACTTTTTTATAAATGACATTAAGATATACTCCAAAGTCATGCCTCACCCCGGCGGCGCGTACGGTATCAGAATTGAAGATGCAGGCAAGGTGTTTGTCTACACCAGTGATTGTGAGTTCAGCATCAACGAAATAGATGATATTCATACTTATGATGATTTTTTTAAGGATGCAGATGTGCTGCTCTTTGACGCACAGTATACTTTTCACGAGTCTCTCATTGACAAGATATCGTGGGGGCATTCATCGGCGTCAATTGCGATTGATATAGCGGCAAAGTATAATGTAAAGAAGCTGGTACTCTTTCATCATGATCCGAATTACGGTGATGAAAAGCTCAACAGCGTTATCTCAAATGCGCGATCATATATGCGGGTGAATAAAAAAGTGGGGGACATGCTGGAGCTTGACCTTGCTTATGAAGGAATGGAGTTTAACCTGTAATCAGGCCGGGAGTTTTGAATCCCTCGGATAATGAAGTATCATGTCATAGAGTACCTGGGCAAGAGATTTCATATGCTTGATACGGTTTTCCTGATTGCTGCCCGGGAGTTTGTTATATGAAACGGATATTCCGACTATTGAAGCGTAAATATATCTGGAAAGCGGCCTGGGGTTTTCAATAAATTTCATCAGTCTGAATATACGGTCAACCCGGGTGAGAGTTTCATTCATCACGTCAACAAGTGATTTACTCGATTCGAGGTTAAGGTTTCCCTGTGACATCAGTATTGTCATCATTCGGAAGTAGGTGTCATTTTCTGCTATAAAATCAATATATATATCAAGAACCCTTTTTAAGCTCTCTTCCGGCTTGTCTTCATCAAAGAATCTGTCAAGTGTATCATTAAACTCGCCCTGTGTTCTCACTGCGGCTGCTATAAGAATAGCTTCCTGGTTAGGAAAAAATCTGTATATAGATGAAGTTGCCATGCCGGCCTCATCGGCAATCTCCCTCATCGTTGCTTTGTCAACGGGTTTCGTCGCAAAAACTCTCTCCGCTGCGTCAATGATGAGATTTTTTCGCGCTTCTCTTTCATTGCTTTTAAGTGTTTTTAAGGTTATTTTTTCACTCATAAGGTGATTCCTCTCTTTTGAACTTCAGGCTAGTCTCGATACAGAAATATCCTGCCGGGATTGCTTTTAATGTTTCCGGCAGATGTCCTGCTGGTGAAATATAATTTATGACATTTATTAATGGATATTATGAACCGGATAAAAATTAAATCAAGTAAAAAAGATGATTTTTGTTAGCTAAATGAGAATTGTATTCTCTTTTTTAATAAAGATTCATTTTTAAGTTGGAATTCGGGTGTAATTTGATTAGTTTATTTTTATCTGAAGTGTACAATATCTCAATAAAAAACATATATTCAACTGCTGACTATTGAGCTGCATGGTTAGTTGTACTTATTCAGTCTTTACGGATCAGAAGGACGGATTTTTTTATATATTCTGTATCTTGCCGGCGGTTAACGGCATAGTCTCTCAAGGAGCGGTATTGCTTTAGTTTTTTAACAATGAGTCTATTGTCTCTAAAAGTATTTTCATGTCATAGGGTTTATTTATTATTGCGGATGGTGACGTATTTGTTGCTTTATTCATTATTCTGCTGTCGCTTATGGCGGTCAAAAATATGAAAGGAATATTAATATGGCACAAGATCTGTTCAATCGCTTCAACTCCGGAAAGCGTTCCTTTCAGCAGAATATCAGTTATGATAAGGTCGGGTTTATGGTCGATGGCGGCAAGTACTGCATCCTCGCCTCTGGATATTATATCAAGCACGCGGTAACCGCTGTTTTCAATTGAGGATTTCAGCAGCATGCCGTGAATCATTTCATCTTCAATTATTAAAACACTTTTTCTGTCCATGTTAACGCTTCTGTTTTTATTTTGTGAAGCAATGAGGTGATCTGCTATTTACCAAAGTCAATTAACATGGATAAGTTGCGTCAACAATTTTTCAGATTGTGAGATTTTTTTAAGTAAGACTTCGGGAAAATTTAATAATTCTTAAATTCTCTATAAAATATACAACTAAATCTTGGTTTGATATTAAAACTTGATGTATAAAAAATAACTTCAGTTTTAAAAATTTGATTTTTCCTTTGATTATGCTTATTAAAAAAACAAGAGGATTTTCAGTATATGATAAACGACAGGTTTTTCATAATTTTATTGTTTATACCGTGCTTTTTAATTCTGCAATCGTGCAATCCTGTATCTGAAGATATTACTGATCCATTATGGAATTCATTGCACAATTCGAAACCGTTTCAGAGTGAATTTTTTCACAGCGCCGATTACAGGTTTCCTCATAAAGCGTGTGATGAGCCGCAATGTCACGGAACATCGCTTGCCGGCGGAAACTCGGGAGCTCCTTCATGTTATTCATGCCATGATGATCAATGGACAATATTCGGTGTCAGTCATACAAAGAAGATCAGCGGATATTATCACAGGTACAATATTGATGATTATCCCGCTGACAGGAACAGTAATGCTTTATGGTTTGATTCATGTAAAACATGCCATGGCGCAACACTCGCCGGGTTTCAGGATGTACCTGCCCCTGGCCTCGCATACAGGTATTCCTGTAAAGTATGCCACAGCGGTTTTACACGCCCAATACCGCCCCCTGGACACAGAGTTAATAAATCAGAAGAAGGCAAGTCCGGATGGCATCATTATAACTATGAGAATGCCGACCCGGAGGGCGGCGGCAACACTTCCTGCAGCGGTACAGCATGCCACGGTGATGGAACATCCGGCGGATCTGTTGCTGATGGTTCGGGCGGAAATATCGCAGCACATGGGCCGCCCTGTAGTGATTGTCATTAACATTTGAAGGTATATATGAATTTAAAATATAATATATTTATACTGATCTCACTCGGCACTCTGGTTTTTGCATTAAGCACGTGTAAATCCGGTAGCGTGGAGGAGCAGCATTCTTACGGTGACGAGTGCAGGCACTGCCATGGCGACAGGCTGCAGGGCAGCCAGAATGTTAAGAAAAACTGCGGTGAGTGCCATGATCCGCTGACGATGAAGCCTGAAGAGATGAAGAATCAGGAAAGAATAGACGCTGTTTTCAACGGCGCTCATCCTCACAAAACTGATAATATGTTCAAGAGCACGCCTTCATGTTTCTACTGTCACAGGCGTACAGATTTTTAATAAGGGAAAAGGTTATGAATATAAAAATAATTCTCGGAACTCTTATAGCTATGTTTATGTACACCGGAGTATCCGCTTCAGGGGTTGTGCCGTATGTTTTCAATCTGCCCGCATGCCAGACTGCCGGTTCGGGGATATTCATCGCGGATGTGGGTCACAGGTATCTGGATACGAACAGGCATACTACTAATATAAATCTGGCCCTGACTTACGGCATCTTCAATCCGCTTGATATTACAGCCGCATATTCTTTTAAAAACAAAGATATTATCGGGTCAATGAAACTCAATATATTCAATGATTTTTCTGGTTCAGACTGGATAGGGCTGTCACTATACGGCGGTGCTGGTTATAAGGATACAAATCAGGTTAATAACACGGTATCAATGTCGGCAGCAGATGACAGTAATGTCGAGGCGGTAACTACGCTTGATTCAAAGGACAGGGCTTCATATTTCGGTCAGGTGGTTATACAGAAACATATGTTTGGCAACAGGTTCAGTCTTGGTGTAGTTCCATCATATGCTTATAATACCAATTTTTACCAGATTGAATCGAAGTCTGACTACAGTGCAGGTTTGGGAATTATGACAGAGATATATATAACAGACAGTTTATCAATGTGCGGAGAAGCAATAATGAATCTCGCAGGTTTTGCATTCAAGTATATGAATTACAATGGAGGTTTTAAATACGCCGGTTACAGGCATACATTCTCATTATGGGTAACGAACAGTAACGGTTATTCTCCCGTTGAGTATATGGCCGGAAGCGAAGAACTTACACCGAAGATCAGTGGTGCCTTTACCCGTGAGTTTGATTAGCTGAGGCTCTGATTTGTAATATTACACATCCGGCAGTTCTGTGAAAAAACAAATCAGATATTAATTACCATTCCTTCTGCGCAGGCAAAACAGTCAAGATTTTTGCCTTTGTCTGCAATATACTTTCTGCATAGATCAACCTGAAATTTAATTTCATGATCTGTACGGTCCGGATCATGGTGGAATAAGCCAAGACGCGGCACACCCGCTTTAATCGCAAGATCAACTGCATCAATAAATGTTGAATGTCCCCAGCTTTTTGTCTTTTTATATTCATCTTCTGTGTATTGAGCATCATGTATAAGAAGATCGGTTCCTCTGAAGAAAGCGGCATATTCTTTTACTGTCCGGCCGCCTTTGTGTGCGTGCCGTAATTCGTTATCAGGTAAAAAACAGACTGTTTTTTTATCACTGACAAATTTAAATCCGTATCCTCCATTCGGGTGATTAAGAGGAATTGAATGGCATTTAATCGATTTTATTTTTCCGCCCGGGCGATGATCGCAGAAGCCCTGGTTACAGTGACACCCGAATAAAAGATCCGCCTTCATCTCGGAAATATCTACAGGAAAATACGGCGGTTCCATCTGGTGAGTAACATACTGTTTGATCAGTTCCTGAGGAACAGGCCCGCCGCAGAAGGATATTGAAAATTCAGGGCTATATGCCGGCCTGAAAAATGGAAATCCGGTGAGATGGTCCCAGTGCGCATGCGTGAAAAGTATAGTCACATCCCGGTTGACTTTTTCTTTTATAAGTTTGTTTCCAAGTTTCCTTATTCCTGAACCTGCATCTATTATTATGCTCTCACCTGAATCTGATATTACTTCAACACAAGTTGATTCACCCCCGAAAATTAATGTTTCGCGGCCGGGTGAAGGAATTGAACCTCTGCAGCCCCAGATTTTTACTTTCATAACAGGCACACCTCTTTTTTATTACAGATTGTAAAATCATATTTAATATTCAGTAATAATTCCTGAACTTTTTATAATATAAAATCTCAATATTTCCCCTCCGTCTTCGACGGCGGGGAGATACAATCGTTTATTCTAAACTAAAATATATGTTAATAAATTAACATTGTTTAATATTTAAAACATCCTTTAGAACGGGAAATCCTCTTTTTCGATAATAATTTTTTTCTCTTTTTTCGGGAGTTCCGCCTTTTCATGTAATCTGTTTCCTTCTACATATATCGCCTTGAGCGGCCTGACAGGGCATACATATTCGCATGCGCCGCAGCCGATACAGATTGCCTGGTTAACTTCAGGTATAACCAGGCTGTTTTTAAATGGAACCATATTCACGGCTTTTGTCGGGCAGTGTTCTGAACATGCGCCGCACGCTGTTCCATTAGTATATGTTATACAGTTTTCTTTTATAAAAAAAGATTTGCCCGTCCGGATCTGGTGTTTTTCTGCTGCAGTGATTTTATTAATCGCACCGGACGGGCATACTTCACTGCATACGATGCAGTCATAGTTACAGTACCCGGTGCTGAAATCGAGAAAGGGCTGCATAATTCCGTATATCCCGTACTGCATAACCGCCGGCTGCAGTACAGATGACGGGCATCTGGCAATACAGAGTGAACATGCAGTACATTTTTTATTGAACATGTCAACACCTGAAGATCCTGGCGGAGATATGAAAATATTTTTTTTATATTCCTTCTGTTTTGATCTATCCTGCACATAGAGAATTCTTTTGCTGCCGGGAACCTGTGCAGAAAGAACAGCGGGGATAAACACAACTCCTGCAATAAAATTTTTTCGTGAAATTTTTGTCTTTTCTCTATAAGGATTTAGTTCCTCTCTGCTGAAGGTGTACTCTTCTGTTTTAACTCCTCCTGAATATGAAGGCCTGAACTTTATGCTTGAGTTAGGGCAGACTTTCAGGCAGTTGAAGCATGAAACACATCTGGAAAAATCAACGTGTTCATATTTGTGTTCGATGCATGAACTTTTACATATCCTTTCGCATTTACCGCAGTGTATGCATGTGTCCTTATTTATTTTTATTTTAAAGAATGAAATTTCAGATATCAGTCCGAGCAGGCTTCCGACGGGACAGACCGTATTGCAGTATAGCCTCCCTCTGAACAGTGCAAGTGCCGATATGGAAACTATCATTATAACAACAACGAACAGCATCCCGAATCCCGCATGTTTTATGTCAACAGAGTGCATGGAGTAAATATTAAACCTGGAAAGAGTAACGGCGGCTGAATTATTAATTCCTGTGACAGCAGGAGAAACGATGTGAGATGAAAACCGTCCATATATCGAAAATGGATCCAGCCACACAATTAAAAATGTCCCGGCAGCTGAATAGGAAACTATTATTACCGTCAGAATTGAATACCGGAGAAGATCATGTTGAGGAGTGTACGCGGTATTTTTTTTCATTCTCAGCATCGGCGGGATACGCGCGATTATATCCTGATAAATTCCGAGAGGGCAGATGAATGAACAGTAGCTTCTTCCGGCTGTAAGCGTGAGTAGAATCACTATAATAAATGCTGAAAAAACTGCCGAGGGTGATTGTATGAAGCTTAACAGGGAAGGGACGAACTGTGTTAATGCCATGTATCGCGCCGCTCCCGGTGAAGTGAAATTGTATATATCAAAAAATGTTAAACTGATAATCAGGATGATTATTATGGCGGATACAGTCCGGAAAATTTTCAGCAGAGGATAAAGTCTCACATAGTTATCCTTTTGATATTCATCCTGTCGAGGTCGGTTCTTCCAAGTCCATGATCTTTTGCAAGTTTGATATACCGGATATCTTCCGCTCTTCCCGATACCGCACCGGCTTTTGCAAGTACCGCTGCACCCGCGCAGTCTATCGCTACAGGATCAGTTGAAATAAAAAGATACTCATGTTTAATAATATCTGAAGTACTGTATCCCCTGGGGCCGTTTTTTATCATAACCCTCCATCCGTCAAGTATACAGAGGTCGGGACGGCGGAGAGTCGAAAAATCGGCTATGCACTGGTGAAGGTCTTTCCTGTGCCATTCATATCTGTCCCAGACTACTCCCATGAAATTTTTCATTGAGGCTGTAATCCCTGTGGAGGAATGGTGTTTCAGTACAGGTACATTTATAATAACATCGCACTGCAGAAAAAGTTTATGTACAAGTACCTCTTTAAGTATTTTACCGCGGGGTATGTGTGTTTTAACGTAATAATCCTGCGAATTGGCGGGAACAACTTTTGCACCGGAATTTTTAGCGTATTCTTCAATTCTGCTGTTTTTGTAGCAGCTTTTCCATGAGTCACATGTATGGTCCAGCACATAAACATCAGACGCACCGGCATCAAAGCACTCTCTTACTATTGCTCCGACAAGAACAGGGTCTGTATTGGCCCCGGATTCAGGAGTTCTGTCCCATCCCATATTCGGTTTTATAAGGACGCTCTGGCCTTTTTTTACAAAACGGCTCATCCCTCCCATATATCCTATTCCCTTTCGAAATAGTTCGTCAGGTCCTTTCCCCCCTTTAAGGGCAACGAGGTCATAACCGGTTTTATCCTCAGCGGCCTCTGAATATTCAGCCAGCAGGGGGAATAACAAAAATGTAAAAAAAGTTCCCTCGATAATATCTCTGAATTTTATAAGAAATTTTCTTCTTGTTGTATACATGATTGCTCCGCCGGAAATATTACTGGTAAATTAATAATAAAGTTTAAAGTTATTGTCATCCTAAAGTTTGATTATTTTTTAAAAAAGTGTAAATCCGTTCCGAATAATCATTCAGGAACAAGCTGCTGTCCCGTGGAAAATAGCATCCTCCGGCAGCAGCGGCAAATATTGTTTATTTCTTGAAAAAAGGAAGAGACCTGTTATATTTAAACGTAATACTTGACGAAAATGCAAATAAAGAAATTGGAAAAACCGATGAATAAAACCATCCTTCTGGTTGAAGATGAGCCTGTTACAGCCAGAGCTGTATCCGATATGCTGAAAAAGCACGGGTATGAATCAGTCATTGCAGGCACTGGATTAGAGGCTGTTGCAATTGCACAGACAAAAGAAAATATCAGTCTTATTCTGATGGACATTGAACTTGGTGATGGTATTGACGGAGCGGAAACTGCCAGGCAGATTCTTTCCAGAAGATCCTTACCTGTAGTTTTTCTTACATCACATTCCGGTGAGGATTATGTTGAGCGGGTAAAGGATATTACCCGATATGGATTTGTTATTAAAAATTCCGGGAATTCCGTACTCCTCTCCTCAATTGAAATGGCTTTTGATCTTTTTGCAGATCACCAAAAAATGCAGGAGAGTGAAGAAAAATACAGACTGGTATTCGATTATTCACCGCTTGGCCTTGTACACTTTAATGAGAAGGGAGTAATCAGTACGTGCAATGATGTTTTTATAGGGATCATCGGCTCTTCACTGGAATTCCTTATTGGGCTTGATATGTTGAAACTTCCTGATGTTAAAATACAGGAAGCTGTCAGGATTTCTCTTAACGGATCAATAGGTTATTATGAAGGGCTCTATCAGTCTGTTACAGCAGCTAAATCGACGCCTGTAAGAGTTGTGTTTGCTCCCCTTAAATCTCCTGACGGATATGTACTTGGCGGTGTGGGAGTTATAGAGGATATCACTGAACGTAAAAGGGCGCTTGATCTTCTGAAAAAGAGTAACGATGAACTGGAAGCTTCAAACGAAGAACTGATGGCTACTAATGAGGAGTTTGAGGCGATGAATGAAGAACTTATCGTGGCCAATCAGGATTTATTGCGTGAAAAACTGAAAACAGAGGAACGTGAAAGTAATTACCGTGAAATTTTTGATTCTTCAAATGATGCAATATTCATTCATGATAGGGAAACAGGCATTATACTTGATGTTAACAAGACAATGCTTGCAATGTATGGATATGACAGTAAAGATGAAGTAATTAATAAGTCAGTAGCGGATTTTACTGTTTCACATAATGATTATTCGGGAGAAAGAGTTAAAGAGCTGATGCGCCGTGCCATTGAATCGGATAATGAGAAATTCGAATGGCATTCAAAAAAGAAAAACGGGGAATTATTCTGGGTTGAAATGTCGCTGAAAAAGACCGTAATCAGCGGTGTTGTCAGGCTTATGGCTACAGCACGTGATATTACACGGCGCAAAAGAATTGAAGACGAGCTTCGCACAACCGAGGAAATTTTCAGTCTCTTCCTGGAAAACAGCCCTATATACATTTTTTTTAAAGATGCATCAATACGTTCTCTCCGCTTAAGCAGAAATTATGAGCAGATGATTGGTAAACCGCTGAATGAACTGCTGGGAAAATCAATGGATGAACTTTTTCCTTCAGACTTTGCCAGAAAAATGACTGCTGATGATATGCGGATACTGGAGGAGGGAAAGCTTATAAATGTTGCCGAGGAATTTAACGGGCGTTATTATGAAACAACAAAATATCCCATATTTCAGGATGGTAAAGCCTGCTACCTGGCCGGTTATACAATTGATGTTACAGAACGCAAATATGCTGAAGAAAAACTTGCTTCTGAAAAGGAACGTCTATCTGTAACATTAAGAAGTATCGGTGACGGTGTTATAACAACAGATATTAACGGAAATGTTGAAATACTGAACAGGGTTGCCGAGGAGCTGACCGGATGGAGTCAGGAAGAGGCGAGGGGCAAACCTGTTTATGATGTTTACAATATTATCGATGAAGTTACACGCAAACCTCATGTAAGCCCCATACTCGAAACACTTGAAACGGGAAAATCCGGTGAGAGTACCAGTCATACTATACTCATTTCCAGAGATGGAACTGAAAGACTGATTTTAGAAAACGGTTCCCCGATTAAGGATAAGGACAGTAATACAATCGGAGTAGTAATGGTGTTTCACGATATTACGGAGAAGCGCAAGATCGAGGAGACCGTTCAGAATACGCAGAAACTCGAATCACTTGGAGTGCTTGCGGGAGGTATCGCGCACGATTTTAATAATCTTCTTGGAGGAATTTTCGGCTGCATAGATCTCGCGAAGCTGAAAAATAAGGATAGTAATCTGACGGGTTACTTAGACGGGGCATTGAGCGTAATCGAAAGGGCGCGCGGACTGACTCAGCAGCTGCTTACTTTCTCCAGGGGCGGTACTCCTGTAATGAAATCTGCCAGGCTCTCTCCATTCATCCAGGACACTGTTCAATTCGCACTAAGCGGTTCTAATGTTTTCTGCAGGTTTAATCTGCCCGAAGACCTTCCATACTGTTTTTTTGATAAAAACCAGATAGGCCAGGTTATTGACAATCTGGTCATCAATGCCCAGCAGGCCATGCCCATGGGGGGGATTATAGATGTTGCTGCGGAGCATGTTATGTTCCGGAAACAGGAACACGTTCTGCTCCGGCCGGGCGATTATGTTAAAATTTCAATTAAGGATAGAGGTACAGGCATTCAGAAGGATATTATTCCATTCATATTCGATCCTTTTTTTTCGACAAAAGCCAAAGGCCATGGCCTCGGGCTTGCCACTTGTTATTCCATCATCAATCGTCACGGGGGAGCTATAGATGTGGAATCAACTCCCGGCGCGGGAAGCATTTTTTATGTGTTTCTTCCTGTCGCGCGTGAATCCTCGGATATTGATTCAGAAAAGCAGGAAATCAGGCATAGGGGAGAAGGAAGAATTCTTGTAATGGATGATGAGGAGATTATTCTGAATATCCTAAAAGAGATGCTTTCAGAGTTCGGTTATTCGGTAATAGCAATGAAAGACGGGAAGGATGCAGTCAATTTTTTCAGGGATGAGAAAAGTTTAAAACACGAATTTGCCGCTATGATATTTGATCTTACTGTCCCGGGAGGAGTGGGGGGAATTGAAGCTGTCACGGAAATCCGGAAAATTGACAGGAGTATACCTGTATTTGTTTCAAGCGGGTATTCTGAAGATCCTGTAATGGCCAGGCCGCAGGATTTCGGATTTACTGCAAGTATACGCAAACCGTTTCAATTCAGTGAACTTTCGGAAATGTTGGAAACATATATTGTAAAGAAGTAAATGAAATGACAGGAGACAGTCAGGCATGAATGAAAACAGCGAATTCAATCTGAACAGCAGGTGCGGAGAAATAATTTCATCTCTCCCTGAAGAAAAACAGAAATTTATAGAAAAACATTCATTGCTTCTTACCGATAAGATGCTCTGGGTGACTCTGAAAGAGAATTCGTTTCCGCGAAAAATCTGCAGGCATGAATTCATGGAAAAAAGCGATATCCTGGGCCTGCTGTTCCGCGTAAATGAAATTTGCTTTGCTAAAGTAAATTATTTCCGTTCGCATATATCGTCATTCGAACCGTGCAAGTATAATTATAAAGACGGTTTCTGCACCACCGGAGTCTGGGACACTGAATTTTTTAAACATAAAGCATCCGGATATATCATTGATCTCAGATATCTGAACAGCATTAAAATTAAAGAGATAGAAAAATTCCGTGAGTTCTGCATTTTTCTGGAGGAGTACGAACAGTGCGTGTCGCGTGAAGAATGATTCTCAACTCCTATTTTAACAGAGCTTTTTTCAGCAGGTAGAGAATCTCCTTCCTGATTTTTTCGTCCTGGTTAAGCGAGTTTTTCCCTGCAAAAATTTTCATCCGTTCTTTGTAATATTCTGTGGAGTATGAGAATTGAAGAAGAAGCAGAATGTTATCTATGCAGAACGATGCAGTCTCTATGCTGATTCCGGGATCTATAACTCCGTCTTCAACTGCCGAGGCGAGAGTTTTCTTGTAGAATCCGGATGACACTGTCTCCATTTTCAGTGAGAGTTTTTTCGACATATCCGCCATACCCTGGGTTGTTGCTTCAAGGTAGAGCTGGTTCAGAAGGCTGAACTCGCGGGAATATTTCTGGATATGTTTTATTATCTCTTCCAGCTTGTCGAAAAAGGTGCCTTCAATAATATTGATTTCGGATAGGGAATGTTCAATTATCTTATAACCTTCGTCAATTGCTGTCAGGAAGAGATTCTCTTTCGAATTGAAGTACTGATACATGGAGCCTATGCTGATACCGGCTTTCTTTGCTATAATATTTATATTTGCCGCATTGTAACCTTTTGATGAAAATTCGATGACTGCAGCATTAAGAATTGTTTTCTTTTTTTCACTGGAAATTTTTTCAAAAGTCTCTTTGTAATATTTTTCCTGTTTAGTTCTTCCTGGCCTTTTTGAATCCTGAGTATTTTTTTCCATTAATAATTCCTGATGTAGTTTGTAATATGAATATAATTGTTTTCAGTAAAGTAAAGCCGGTTATTTTATCCTGTGCTGCCGAATACCGTCTTAATTGTGAAGAACTGGATTTAACCCTCCGGTTCCGTTCAGGGGTCGTACTATTTTACCGGCTGAGCGGAGCCGAAGCCTTACGGCTGACTTGCTGTAATACTAAAGGCATTCAGTTTAACAAATCAGGTAAGCATAGCCTGGATCCGCTGCATAAAGTCATTCAGCTGTGCCGCATATTCAGGCGCTCCCTCGACCGAAACATACCCTTTGCTTACCGCTTCAACAAACTCTGAATCACGGAGGAGAACTGCAAGTGCACCGTCTGCTCCATGAAACTTCATATGAAGAAACGGGCGTTTTCTGGTATAGAATCCCCGCCCGGCTTTGCTGTTGCCGCCTTTTACTCTCAGGTACGCGGCTATATCCTCTCCTTCGACTGAAATCTGGTAGATTCGGTCGGGCTGCATGGTTGTCCATTTGACCATGTCCGGATCTCCGCCTTTATTGTACTGGCTGAGTGCAGTTGTGATCATATAGAAGGAAAGTTTAACCTTTAATTTTCTTTTCATTTTATCTTTAGGCCGTGCGTTCGGCATCAGTATTTTAAGTGAGAGCAGAAGAGATAGAATTTTAACAAGAAGGGAAATGTTTTTAAATCCTTTTATAGACGGAATGACCGGTTTTCCCGCGAGCATATCATTCATTTTTTTTACAGAATTAAATGAAAAAGTTATATCCGGATTCCGGCAAATCCCGTACTCAACGCTGAACGCACCGTTGTTAAAAACCAGCCATGCTCCCACGGGGCCTTTTTCATCCTTCGCGACAAATTGTATTTCAGCTTTAACATTTTTAAATCTGTCATTCATCTTCGGGTCATCGTGAAGAATCTCTTTGATGATGGGAAATACAGCTCTGAAAAACAGCCTCGCTGCAAGAAGTTCTCTTTCTGTGGCCATAGTTTATACCTCATCCTCCCAGCTTTCATCCTCCTCAAAATCTTTACCCATAACTTCACGTACTTTTTCGACGATACTGTCGCTATCGAGTTTATAGTGACAGTAAAGATCTTCCGGATAACCCACGACGCAGAAGCAGTCCGGTATGCCGACTTTTTCAAATGCGCAGCCTTTCCCGCTTTTTGCAATAACGTCCGCAACAGCACTCCCCAGGCCTCCGTGAATATTGTGATCTTCGAACGTAATAATTCTTCTGGTTTCATTCAGCGCTTTTAAAATAATTTCTTCATCAAGAGGTTTCAATGTATGCATGTTTATAACCCGGACAGACAGGCCGTCACTCTCTTTAAGTATTTTCGCGGCTTCCGCGGCCTGCAGGACTGTAATTCCGCAGCAGATCAAAGTTATATCCGTACCATCCTGAATTGTTACAGCCTTTCCGATTTCAAATCCGTAATTTTCATCTTTGTAAAAGGTCGGTTCAAATCCGCGGCCGATTCTTATATAAACAGGTCCTTTGTGAGCGATGCATGCCCGTACAGCTGCTGCAGTTTCAATTCCATCTGCCGGAACGATCACTGTCATGTTGGCAAGCGCGCGCATAATTGCGATATCTTCTGTGCAGTGGTGAGTCGTTCCCGCTGCCCCGAATGATACACCTCCATGAGTTGCAATCATTTTGACATTAAGATTCTGGTAGCAGATATCTGTTCTGACCTGTTCAAGTCCCCTCATCGCGGTGAATGCCGCCATTGTTGAGACGAAGGGGAGGAGCCCCGACTTCGCGAGGCCTGCCGCAATTCCGAACATATTCTGTTCGGCAATACCTACATTAAAAAACCGTTCGGGAAATTTGTCTCCGAACAATCCGATTTTGGTCGATTTGGCAAGGTCTGCAGATAATCCGACTATATTCTGGTATTTATCTCCAAGTTCGCATAATACGCTGCCGTATATTTCAGCCTGAGTCATGGTGTTGGCATCGTAAACTGTCCATGTTGTTCCTGTAATTTCTTTAGCCATAATATTTCTCCTTTGTATAATAACGGTTTTAACTTCGGTCTACAGATGCGTGGGCTTTTTCAGCAAGCTCTGAGTCAATGCTGCCGTAGTGCCATTTCACCTGGTTTTCCATAAAATCAACACCTTTACCTTTGACGGTATGAGCAATTATCATTACAGGTGATTTTTTTTCTTCAAGTGCGGAGTCGATTGCCTCTGACAGTTCTTTATAGCTGTGGCCGTCTATCTCTTTTACAATAAAACCGAAAGATCTCCATTTGTCGGCAA
>DAONFJ010000075.1:0-16995 GCA_035403545.1 Spirochaetota bacterium | reverse complement strand
GCCGTAAATTTCATGCTCCCCTTCATCAAGGTCGTACCATGAACGGCAGATACCGTATTCATTGTTTATAAATACCGAGAGCAGAACTGCTGTTATAATTATATACTTTTTCATATTACCTGTTTTACTTTATTAACTGAAATTGATGGCTAATGTTTAAATCCTGCAATTTCATAATCTAACGCATATTGTATATTTTCGATTTTTTGTAAAGTAATATCAAGGCGAAATTATTCGTGGAATAAGTTTTTATTGAGATAAAATTTTCAGCATTGCCTTCCCCATCTTTCCTGGGGAAGGGGGACCGCTCGCGGTGGATGGGGAAAGTAATGTCAAATTTCCGGTTTTTAAAATGTACTCAATGAAAAGTAAAACAGCCTCCCCCTCTGTCGCTATCGCGACGTCTCCCCCATGAATGGGAGGAGAAGTAAAAAAAATCACACCATGCTCATTATTTTCTCTCCCCCATCTTTCATGGGGGAGATGGCCAGCGGCCAGAGGGGGAATCTTTCACTCCAGCGTAAATGTTACAGGCAGATAATGCGCCATTTTGACCCGCTTCCCGCTTTTGTAGCCGGGAGAAAAACGCATTCTCTTTACCGCCTTGATTGCCTGTTCATTAAAGCCGTATGGCGCCTTGCCGGAAGCTATATTGGCGGAGATAAGAGATCCGCTTTCATCTATCTGAATCAGTACCGTAACCTGGTACTCCCTTATATTAGCCGACTTCGCTTCAGCGGGATAGTATTGCCTCAGGTCAAAATCAACAATTGCCCTGGGCGGCATATCTCCATTGAATGAAAAGAGGTACCCGTTTTTATCCGTACCGTCACCGGATATCTGGTTTGTATTTATCTCCTTCTCTTCAGGGTCAGCCCCGGTTTTACTGCTGCCCTCAACCCAGTCCTGCCTTTCTACTGGCGCGGGATTAGAATCGCCCCCTATCAGTTCGGGAGGTATATCTACTTCAAGCTCCTGCCGTTCCAGGTCCATTCCGTTTTCAAGAGCCATTGCTGTCGATGGAAGGCCCTGTGAAATAAAGTAACTCCCCGCGGCAGTGATATGTACTAAAAAAGAAATTATAAGGCTTGCCCGGAACAGGTGTTTAATCAGGAATCTGTGATTTCTGATATGTATTATGATAGATTCATCAAGCACAGGTCTCCCCCTATTTTTTTACCGAAAGAGCTATTCTTGTTACTCCGCATCTCCGGAGTACTCCCATCAGTTTCGAAACGCTGCCGTATGAAAGGTTCTCATCGGCGGAAAGAGTAACTCTCATATTAGGCCGGTATTTGGCCTCTCTTGTCATTTCGTTTACAAGGGCCGTTTCTGTAACAAGATTTCCCTCGAGGTAAAACTTGCCGTTTTTTGTCACCGCGATTTGTTTCGATTCCTTTATATTGGGGTCTGCCGCTGCCACCCTCGGAAGATTTATATTAATCGATTCTTTCTTCAGAAAGTTGGCTGTAACCATAAATATAACCAGCAGAACAAGTATTATATCAACCATCGGGGTTATATTTATTTCACTTATAATTCCCTCTTCCCCTTTATCGCTTCCCATTCCCATAGTATTCCTCCATTACTCTTTTAAGGATTTGATTGTAAAATTAACTTTATTCACACTCTTATAAGGGGCTCACTACTACCCACATTTATTTGTGGAACAAAAATCATCCGTATTAGCCCCCCAACCCCCCGGAGGTGGGCTTTTAAGGAGAGGCATGATTTTCGATAGAACTTCATCCATATCCTGTATAATTTAATCAATTGTAATTCTTACAGTTTTAATCCCATTTGTAAAGTATCTTTAAGCCCACCTCCGGGGGGTTTGGGGGGCTGTTTGAGAAGTTAGCCCGTCAAGGGAGGGGATTAAAAACTCCTGCCCCGGATCATTTACTAAATCCCGTTCTCACTCTTCGCTGAAGCAGCAAGCGCTTCACGTGAAAGTATTTCAAGATTCTGCATAATATTTTTAAGGCGCTTGCTGAAAAAATTGTTCAGCATAACAACAGGAATCGCAATCAGGAGCCCGCATGCTGTAGCGAGAAGAGCTGTTGAGATACTTCTCATAACAACCTCTGCACCGGTGTTTCCAAGGGTTCCCAGGTTATAGAACGCTTTTATAATTCCAAGAACAGTTCCCAGAAGCCCGATGAACGGAGCGTTGTTTCCCAGTGTTCCAAGTACAATAATTCTTCTTTCAAGGAAGATTCTTTCCTCTATAAGCTTCCCTTCCATGAGATGTGCCAGAGGCCTCTCCCCCGCGCTGAAGTGTTCATTAATAAACGCCGCAAAACGCGCGTACGCGGACTCAGGGTACTCTTTTATATATCCCCCGAGGGAAGATACATCTCCCGATCTGAGTTTAGCTACTATATCACCGAATATCAGCCCCCCTATTTTCATATTGTGGCGGAATATCAATCCCCGGTCTATTGCTACTGCAACGGCAATAACGCTTGCCAGCCCCATTATTGAAAAGATCGTCCTTTCTCCGAGTGTAAGTAAATTTTCCATTTAAATCCTCTTTATCACCAATAATTTTATTATAATGCAGCGCGCACATCATTTCCTGCGGGGCGGCTACCGTCCCTTTAACCCTGAATCATTGTTACTTCTCTGAAGGTATCTTATGACTTTACCTTTTACGTATATATTACTCACTGTACCTATTATGTAAACCTTGCTCTCTCTTGTGAATACCGCTTCAATCAGGTTATCTCCGCCCCTGCTTTTTATAGCGTCATCGACTGCCTCGTCATTTCCGGCAGACGGTGTAACAGGGAATAACCAGAATAACGTAAAACTGCTGGACATTCCCTCTGCATCACCGAGCACCTCGTAATATGGTGACGCCATATACTTTGCGTTTGCTTCAACTCCAACCGCATGGGACCTGGAGGAGATACAGCCGGTAAAAATCAATATCAGCGGATATAGAAATATGATTATTAAACACAAGCGCGGTTTCATCTTTTTTTGCCTTTAAGATCACTTTCTTCAGCTGTAAATTTAACTGCTTCGCCTTCAACATTCACAGTCGTTGTACTGAACAGCAGAAACCATCCGAAAGTTTCATAGCAGCTGACATTTATAAGAGTATCCCCGCCCTTCAGGGCCAACGCGTCTTTAATCGCCAGGTCAAGGTCCGGGCGCCCGATCATATACAATCCGAGAATGGAAACTGCAGTATCACTCCCTCTGGTTTTCCCCAGGTTTTCACGAATAACCTTACCCTGCATCGGAGTGACTGATGAAGTAACACAGATCGGAGAAGTACTGCATGCGCTGAGAACAAGTACTGCCGCAATAAGATTTGTAATAACAATTTTTTTCATTATATTTTATACTCCTTGTAAACTGTAATTTCAGCCCCGCACCTCCGGGGGTGCGGGGGCTGAAAAGTTATGTCAAACATTTAATATCACCCGAAATGGATCATCATTTCTAAAACTTCGCCTCTACTCCGAAATTCGGAAACATTGCCAGCCCTTCCATTTTTTCGGTGCGGGGATTCCTGTCAGAGTAAGAGTAACGGTAGTCATAAACAACATCCTCTCCCCTGTAATTAGTCGCGTTTATAACCTCTATATACCATGTAACAAATCCCCATTTGTAATTTGTCTTATAGCTGTAGCGTATATCCAGCTCATGTCCCGGTCCAAGACGTTCAGAGTTTGTCTTACCGTAAGATGGGACCCATCTTTCACTCGGGCCCGGATATGTTAAATCCCGATCACTCCCGGTTATCGGACTGTATGGGGTGCTGGAATAAAACTGGAACTTCGCGCTTACGGTATGGTTTTTGTAAGTATAGCCTGCGACGAGTTTTCCGACATGTGTCTGGTCATAATATGAATAGAGCCACTCATCACCGTAGGTATCACTCTCCATATTCGACTTCATCTTTGACTGCGAATAAGTATAGCTGGCCCAGCCGAAGAGCCCCTGTTCACGCTCTTCGTTTATCTTTGCCATAAGTTCAAAACCGTATGCCTTCAGTTCCGAACCATTATAAAAACTGCTGTCAGAACCGCCCTGAGACTCGGCATAAACTATATCCCGGAAGTTATTATAGAATCCTTCAACCTTAAAAGTATAATCAGAGACTTTCTGTTCCAGGCTCACGGCCCGGTGTATTGACCGCTGCGGATCGAGATAATCAGCTTTAGCGAGATTGGGGTAATCATTAAAATAAGTTGCGTTAGTCTGCATAAAACAGCTGTAATACCCTCCTGCAGCACCGATTGTAGTTCCGGTTGGAAAGGCGATACTTACGGCTCCCCGGGGATCAAATGTCTGTTTCTTCGCCGCAGCGAGATATTCCGCATGATATCCCGGTACAAGGGTAACCCATCCGAAAGTAAACTTGTTCTCAATAAAATGAACCAGAGTTTTGTTTACGATTGTTTCATCGATATAAATCTTTTCCACACTGTCAGGGTCACCCGGATT
Source organism: Spirochaetota bacterium (assembly GCA_035403545.1). Lineage (GTDB taxonomy): Bacteria > Spirochaetota > UBA4802 > UBA4802 > UBA5550 > WRGT01. The sequence goes on along the minus strand of DAONFJ010000075.1, from coordinate 12,534 downwards.
TATAACAACAATATTCTCTTTCGGCATGAGCACCGCGCCATCCACCTGAAATCTGTAAAAATTAAATTCAGCACCGGCCCGCAGTTCACCGTGAGATTTCCACCACTCGAATTTAATCTTGTCCTTGAATCCGAATATATACGGCCTTGATGTTATTCCCACATCTTTGGCCCAATCCGCTGTCGCAGCCGGAAGCTCCAGCCATCTGTAAAAATCGGTCATGGCGCCATAGGCAAGCAAAGTGTTCGAAAATGATTCCTTAGGTTTAAATGTATAGTATATACCTGCGTTATGCGACTCCTGGTTCTGTTCCCATGTGGCGTTAACCCAGTAAGGGTCCGCCCCCTCATCAAGGTATTTATCTTTAAGAATAAGTTTCATATCGTCCCTGCTGCCGAAAGCAAGAACAGTCAGCGAATTGCTGTCGTTAATATAGTATTTGGCCTTAAACTGGTAATCCCAGTACTCCGGGACCTGGTCGATATTCTGGTTCAGGACATATTCATAAAACAGCGGAATAAACAGTGAGAGATAACCGATTCTTGCTGAAGCAATAATGTATCCTTTGTTAACGCTCTTCTCTTTTCCGTCAACATAAGTCTCTTCGGTTATGGGCCTCTTGACCAGCACACACGCGGAGATAAGCCCTACATCAACATTACCGCCCGGCTCGGCGACTTCATCTATAGTATTAATATTAATAACAGCACCCTGCGCGTTGGAGAATTGGGACGGGTACGATGAAGCGTAAAGATCGATCTCCCTCATGAGGTCATTATTGATAACAGAATGAAAACCTCCGAAGTGCATCGGGTTAAAAAGAGGAATGTCATCTATGAAATAACCGTTCACCGCGGAATCAGCACCCCTTATAATAAGCGGGCCGAAAATACCCATGGGCCGGGAAACACTCGGGAGAGCGGTAAGCGCGTTAAGAGAATCTCCGAAAGACGCTGGAACCTCTTTAATCTCTTTCTTGCTCATTGTATGGCGGGAGATCTTCTGGATATCCTTTTCACCTTTAATTACTATGCCGTTACCTTTTGACACAAAAGGGTTCAGGATAAAATTACGCGTGACATTCCCTTCAATTGTAACAACTGCGGTGATACTCTCAAGGCCGGGGGACTGTACCTTTACAGCATACCTTCCGCTTTTAGGGATCTCCATATAGTAATTCCCCTGCGGGGCGTTTGCAACAAGACCTGCCTCCTGTATTATTACAATCGCGAAGTTTACAGGTTTCTGCGTTGAACCGTCAATAACCTTCCCCTGCATTGAATACGGTACAGCGTATGCGGGGATAAAAGCAGATGATATAAACAGAACAAGTGCAGCAGGTAAAAATCTTACATAGTTTTTCCGCATTCCGGAACGTTCCTTTTCTATATTTTTATCATGATTTTTTCTATATCTTTTAAACACCGGATACAGATAATTCTGTTACTTTTTTTAAAAATTATTCACTAAATTCAAACTACATATTAATTAACCAAACCGGATATTACTATAATCTTTTATATGTTTTTAGCTCTATTTTCTGTCAATTTAAATATAGATACATATTTCAATATACCCGGCATGGTATTTTAACTCTCAATTATCAAGTGTCTGAATTAGCAACCTGGAGTTAAAAAATTGTTTTTCTTTAAAAAATTTCATTGATTGTCACACTTGTACTCAAGGATATCCCCCGGCTGACATTCAAGGTGCCTGCATATCTCATCGAGGGTTGAAAGCCTTATTGCCCTGGCTTTCCCGGTTTTCAGTACTGAAAGATTCTGTTCAGTGATTCCTATGAGTCCAGCCAGTTCATTCGATTTCATCTTACGCCTGGCAAGCATCACATCAAGGTTTATTATAATTGCCATGAATTACTCCTATACTATATATTCCTGTTCATCAGACATTTCCCGCCCTGCATCCATTATCCATGAAACCAGAACTACTATCATTCCTATTATTCCGAGAGCAAAATCCGAAGATGACAGACTGAATGTAATAATTCTCTGTCCTGGAGGATTATGGAGAGAAATAATCACTGACATTGCAGAATTATGTATTATTCCCGCAGCCATAAATATTATTATCAGATATCCCAGCTTCCGGTAACAGTTAACATTATCACTGCTGAAGATAATTCCTTTTTCATATAATGAGAAAAGTTTTATAAGAATATAAAAACCTGCCATTGAAATACAGGATAAAGCAAGACCGGCAAGGGATGAATAAACACGCTGGTCAAAAGCCAGATTAACCGGTACAGTGACGAGATACTCTTTCATCATCTGTACCCTTATTAAATCAGGAAGATTATTATAAAATATCCACATCAGGACAGAAATTGCCGGTGTAATTAAAAACAAGCCGGCAAACAGAAATTTAAAAAGTCTTCCCCGTTTCTTGATTCTTTCAAGTCTTTCCATAAAACACCTCCATAATAAAACTTATACCGTTTTAATCTGCTGCCTGTTGTATAAATTTTATTTTTTAATTTTAATATATGGAGGATATAATTGCAATCTGCACATTTGTCAATAATTAATTATTGTTTTACGATAATTAATTATTGACAAAGTATATAATTTTTAAAGCAAATTGTATCGGGTTTACCCTTTTTTCCAGTAATCTGCATCCGGAGCTATCACTTTTACCGCTCCATATGAATAAAATCCGACGAACAAAATATAGCGCATGGGCCGGTAATTCTTTATCACTCAATACATACAATCTCTTCAACCATCTCGGCAGTGACTTTTTCCTCTTCGGCGCTTACAGCACTTTTACCAGGGAGAAAAAACGCTGCTACAAAAGCCACTACAACGAGGGCACTCCCCGCCAGGAATGCATCCTGAAATGACAATACAACTGCATACTGTGAAACCTTCTGGAAGATAACACCCTGGGCGATCTGTGCTGACTGCGCATAGGTGTAACCGAGTGAATGGATGTGATGAGATAGATTCTGGAATGACTCCATAAATACAGGTGAAGTCCTGTCCAGCGATGATCCTACACCTGCAAGGTGAAATGGAATCCTGTGACTTAAAACAGTGGAGAGAAGTGATATCCCTATCGAACCTCCGACCTGCTGGATTATATTAAACATCGACGAAGCCATCCCGGCATCCCTTTGAGCTACAGCATTCATCCCCGCAGCAGTTATCGGCGCCATAAGCAGCCCCATTCCTACTCCCCGTACAAGTGTCGGATTAATAAGGTCCATGGCTGACATGTTGACATCCATGTTTCTATACATATACATAAAAATCCATAGCCCGACAAGGCCAATAAGAGTCGGGATTCTGGGGCCGATTTTATCGCTTATCCTCCCTCCAAAAGGCATTACAAACGCCATAAGCAGCGAACCCGGAAGCAGTATGAGGCCGCTCTGTATCTCCTCATATCTCATCTGCTGCTGCATAAAAAGAGGAAGGAGGAATATCCCGCCGAAAAGCACAACCGATCTCACAAGCATAACCATTGCGCATGCGGAAAACACCGGTATACGGAAGAGGCTGAGTTTGACTACTCCATGCTCAACGGTTGACTCAACAAGCAGAAAACAGAGAAGCCCGAGCATTGATATGGCCGAGCAGGTTAATATGTACGAAGATGTCCAGCCCTCGCTTTCACCCTTTGTAAGCCCAAGCAGAAGAGCAACCAGAAATACAGTCAGAAAACCAAAACCCCAGAAATCGAAAGGTTTACGCATATTCCTGTGAGGGACATCCCGGAGAAGTAAAATGGCAGCTGCGATTACAACGGCCACTCCTATGGGGAGATTAACCAGGAATATCGATCTCCAGCCGAAATGGTTTGTCAGGTAACCCCCGATGGTCGGACCGACAGCCGGGCCCATGATGACACCCATGCCCCATATCCCCATCGCCTTACCCCTTTCATGAGGCGCGAAAACTTCCGTGATCATTGCCATCCCCGTGGGAGTAATAGCCCCTCCTCCGAGCGCCTGAATAACCCTGGCGACAATAAGAGACGGAAGATTCCATGCAAGGCCGCAAAGAAGTGATCCCGCCGTAAACACTATAACACTTATAATATAGAGTTTTCTGTACCCTATTATATTTCTGAACCAAGTGGTCAGAGGCATCAGAGTGGCAAACGCTATCATATAACCGGTAATGACCCACTCTATCTCGTCAACGCTCGCTCCGAAGTCCGCCATAATTGCCGGGATAGACACGTTTACAATACTGCTGTCGAGAGATGCCATCAGCGTCCCGGCCATGACTATTCCCATTACAATCCACTTGTAATTTAACGGTTGAACCTGATTCTGAGAGGAACTCATACCTAGTGAACCCTTATTTTAACTTCAACAGACTGTCCGACCCTGAGATTCATTCCGGGATGGGGATCAAGAATAATTTTTACCGGTATTCTCTGTACCAGTTTAATAAAATTTCCGGCTGAACTGTCTGAAGGGATAAGCGCGAAAGTAGCGGCAGTAGCTTTCCTCACTTCAAGAACCTTTCCGGTGAGCTTTCCCCCTTCATCTACATAAACCGTCACTTTCTGCCCGGCACGGACATCCGCCACATAGGTCTCTTCTATATTTGCCGTCACCCACGCGTTGTCAACGTCAACAACCGTCACTGCTGTCTGATTTGTTTCCAGTATATTTCCGGCCTGGGCCAGTTTCTGTACTACTACACCGTTAACCGGGCTTCTCAGAGTTGTAAACTCAAGCGCAAGTTCGGCAAGCTGAAGGTCGCCTTCGGCGTTCAGCGCCTCGGACCTTGCCTTGTCAAGCTGCTGGCGGCTGGCCCCGTTCTGCGCAGCAAGGGATTCCATGCGCTGCAGCTCCATTGAGGCGAATGACGCTCTTGCCTTTGCTTTTTTGTACTGTGCCTCGGCTGTACGGTGATCGAGTTCGGCAAGTTCCATGCCTGCGGTAACATTATCTCCCTCTGAAACATTAACCTTAACGATCTGCCCGTTCACGCCGCGGTTGGCTATCTTTATGATATCTGCGGCTACCCTGGCATCATCAGTAGTAACATACGGCCTGAGAAATACCAGCCAGAACAACAGAATTAATAGTGTCAGGCCTCCGACGGAATACGCTGAGAGTTTCGATACACGGGTCTGCCACCATGCTGTTTTCATTTTTTTATCCGGAGCATCTTCAACCTGCGACACAACCGGTATACTTTTTCTGCTCATTTTGAACCTCTTGATATAATTATCTTCTGAATGTCAGTAAAACATCAGAATCTGAAATAGTCGTAACCTAAAGCCCTGTTAAGCCTGGCTTTTGAAACCTGGAAATCGTAAAGCGACTGAACATACATTGTCTTTGCGCTGCTCAGGCCGATATTGGCATTAAGCAGCTCGGTATTATCTATCATCCCGTTTTTAAACTGAATGATTGCCACACGGTATGATTCCTCCGCGGATTTGATATTATCCTTCTGTGAAAGAATCGCGTGAGAGGATGAGTTTATACTTAAAAGCCCGTCCTGAATTTCGAGTTTAATGCTTCTAACAAATTCCTCAAGCTCCATATCAGTCTGTTTTGAAAGGCTCTCAAACTGGCCGGACTTGCCATGCGAAGAATCCGCCGGGCTGAGTGCTCCCCACCTGTATGTGGCACCAACGGTAAAATTCCAGCTGTTGTTCCACCCTTTCGGATTATACTGCCCGTTTATTCCGTTCAGTATATAATCAATTGTATAATCACCGGTATTAACGGCACCCTGCGGATTTATAATTTTTGACGACCCGTAGGAACCGTTAACAAAAAATGACGGCCACAGGTAAACAGATTCGCTCTCCATCTCTTTATTCATCAGCATGCTTTTTTTGTGATTTATCCCGATAAGTTCAGGACGGTTTTTAAGCGCAATAGCAACAAGCTCCTTGTAATGGCTCATCCTCTCACCCTCTTTCATGCCGATGATCAGTTTATCTTCAGGGCTTTCGAGCTGGAGTGCTGATTCATCAAGCACTACCTGTACATCTGCCTCTCTCCCCAGGTGCAGATTAAATGCGGCTTTTGCCAGTTCAGATTCCTTTCTCGCGTCTATTAATCTTGTAGTTTCATTTGCAGCGGCGACTCCCGCCCTGAGAAATGAAAGTTTAGTATAGCTCCCGTTTTTATATCCCGCTTCCACTACACGGAGATTCTCCTCCAGTGCCTTTACTGAATCGGATCTAAGCTTCACCACATCCTGAGCGAGAAGCACCCGGTAATAAAGCTGAATCGCGGTTACAGTTGTATCCGCCTTAACCTTCCGCTCTTCATTAACGGTAATGATCTTCTCCTCCATTGATGACTGGAGCCTGTTATAAAACCCGCCGGGATTAACCGCAAGTGAGCCTTTTATAATCTGAAGATTATACTGTCCGTCACTTCCTGTCAGTGAACCTTTTTCCGCGCCCCACATGGTTCCGGACGCGCCGCTTCCCAGTTCGGGCCATAACTCGCCCCATACTTCGCGGACTTTATATTCTTTTTCGTTTACCTTTTCTCTTGCAATTTTGTACCTGTTATTGTTCTCGAGTGAAATTGAAATCGCATCATTCACTTTGAGCAGTTCATTTTCAGCGTATGAAAACGAATAAAACATCATCATAAACAGGGAAAGCAAAACACTGTTTAAACTTTTCATCATTATTTATCCTTTTTAATCTGATCATTCTTTGCGGAAGAGGCAACTTCCGGAAGACCCTGGCAGAAAATTTTACAAAGCGTTACAATATCTCGCTCCAGCTGTTCAATAGGCGCGTCATAGGAACTGAAAACTATACCCCTGATCGAATACGTAAGCAGAGCCGCATAATACTCCAGGTTCTTTTTGTTAAAAATTTTTTCATCTTTTAAAAATATATCCTTTATCAGAGATTTATGTATATCACCGACCATGTTTTTAAACTTTAAATGTGTTCCCAGAGGGAAAAAGAAATCATCATAACCGAGCTTGTATAGATCCCTGAACTGTTTTCTCATTGGAAGAAAACATCTGCAGAATGCAGTAAACCGTTCCTCAGTTGTCTGCCCGGTTCCTATGGCTTCCTGAATATCCGATTTGTACTTCCGGAAATCATACTCCCCCACAGCGATAAAAAGTTCCTCTTTGCTTTTGTAATAATAGTATAAAGCGCTGCGTGTTATATTCAGTTTTGCCGCGACATCATCCATCGTGACCTTTTTATACCCGTATTCCGCAAAGACCTTTTGTGCTGCTTCAATTATCTCCTGCTGTCTGCCGCAGCAGATTTTTTCATTTTCATCCATAACTTACCTTTTTGACATTTTGACAAATATAGTTAATCTGTCAAATATTTTGCTGTTTTCCCCGGCCGGTGAGTAAATATTAATTTATTCACATATATGCATAAAATTCCCGGGTTTTACCTCTTATCTGCGCTGATTAAAATAATAATATTACAGAACTGAAACCGCTTCAATTTAATTATTATAGTATTATATGGATGATTCTGCTTGATTTTCAAAGGGATTATATTATCATATAAATAGTTATATAGAGAACAAAAAATAATTGTGAACCATATTTCCATTTGCCGGAGGGTTCACTTATAATTGTATTTTTCGGAAAATGATTAATTTCAAATACAGCATAAATCACCGGCCCCGGAGGGGGCAAGGATTTAACTTTGCCTCCTCCGGGGGTGCGGGGGCCGTAGGGTAACTGAATCATTCTCATTCATATTTTAATTAAATTCTAACAGGAACAGTAAATTGGAAAACAGCACATTAACCAGCCTAAGCCGATTTAAAATTGCCGACGAACACCTGATTACCGATAAAGCTGTTAAAGAATCAATAACCAGGGCATATTCCGAAGGAAGATGTTTTGAATTCTATCCCGATTCTTATATTATTGAAAGAATCATTGCAGGCGACCCGGTTGAACTTTTCAGAGAAAGATTCTTTGAAATGGCGAATGTAATACTCGACAGTTTCACTGACCCGGGCGGTTCATTCAGGGAGAAGATGACCGGAGACACAAGGTTATTCGGAAGGATAATAAATTCCCTCGCGTTATTCCACAGGGGAGCCGCAAGAAGCAGCAATAAACTTATAGGCACAAGAAGAATTGTTTTTGTAAAGGAACTTCCCGGTAAAGCGACAATACACCATATATCAAGGTCAACAACCGTAATAGCCCACGTCGGACAGGGCCCTACATGGGCAGAGGTCCCGTCGATCTATTTTGGACTGAAATTATTTGACACCCTGAATGAGTGGAAGAACAGGCAGGACCATATTTTCTTTGATTCCTTTGTCTTCCTTCTTGAAGTGGAGGAGAGAGCTATAGAAACAGGTTTTTCCCACTCCACATTTTATCCTCCTGAAAAGTTTGATTTATTGAACACACTGGTAGACGCCGTAATTGACTATGCCGCGAAAGCTGAAGAGAGATACAAAGAGGAACTTCCCGCTGCTGCTGTTGAAAAATTCAGCGAGAATAAAAAAAATGAACTGATAAACAAGCTGAACTGCAGAATAGCAGGAGATGAACTCAACTTCGATTACGATATAAATATTGAAGGGATGAAAGATCTTGAACATTATGCGAGGGAGTACAAAAAAGGGCATGACATCCCGTCCCTCCGTGAAATCATAAAACTTCTTGTATCAGCGTCGGGCCATGATATTCACGAACTGAGGAATAAAGCCAACCTGGTGCTGGACAGGGTATTTTCTCCCAAAGAATTTGACGCGCCGCTTGCCACCCGATTTATAAACCTTTCTGTAAATGACGAATACAATTTTACATTTAATCTCCCCGAACCGGAGGAAGGAAAAGGTTTCTTCCTGAGGATATACAAAAATGATATTAAGAACGATTATCAGACTGAAAATAATATAATTGCGGAAGAGATACCTCTCGATGAAAAAGAACCGGGTGCCTTCTCGGCCTTATACAGATTTACTGAATACGGGCATTTTGATTTCTGCGTAGTTTCGCGCGGCGACAAATCGATGTCATGGAGAACAGAACAGGACACTTCCGGAAGGGTAAACGTTCTCCCTGACCTGCAGGGCGAAATAATACTGGAAGTTTTTGTAGATATACACGGCCACACAAAAGTATACTGGAGAGATAATGACGGCCATCCGGGGCTTGTGTATAACGAAAATGGAGAGGTAATACGCTTAGGAAACCTTCATGATATAACTCACCACCTGGAGGACCTGAAAGAGAGATATTGCGTAAGTGCAATTTATCTTCTCGGGGTACAGCAGAGAGGATCAAACAGGGAGGACTGGGCTCCCGAAGCCACATCTCCATCTCCATTTTCCCCGATGAGCCTGAAAGCAGTTGAACCGTCAATCGGCGGGGATGAAGCGCTCAAAAAACTTATAAAGAAAGCCCACACCCTTGATATAAAAATAATAGTGGATATAATACCTCACCTTAACAGAAGAAACACCGAACTTCCGCCTGAATATTCAGTAATGACATACGACTACAATGGAAATCTTGTAGAACGGTCTTCAACCGACGGAAGATACGGAACATGGGATGACGGAAAACTTCTTAACTACAGGCTTTTTGAAATATGGGAATGGCTCTCTGACTCGATATCAGTACTGATAGATGAATTTGACATTGACGGAATCCGGTTTGACTCGGCACACGCAATTCCAATCATGATGAAAAGGAACAACTACACTTTCGCCTTTCATCAGAAAAGATCAGACATTGACATGCTCAATGGAAATATAATTGTCAATGACAGGGAATACGGTCATTTCATGACCACCGGCTTCTACGACTGCGAATGCCGTGAAAAAATTGCTGTTCCGCTTCACTATTTTTTGATGCTCAATATAGAGAAACGGATTAAAAGAAAAAATAAAACTTTCTTCATCAATCTTGCGGAATGTTTCTGGGGACATGAAAAATATCTCACCAGAACCGGACTTATCCCGTACAACTCATCACTCTTTAAAATATGTGAAAACATAATGCACGGTAAAAGTGATGTCAGGGAGATATACCACCTGTATGACAACTACTACCCGTCAGTACTCCCGGAAGGAACGGAACTTCTCGGGATTCTGGGCAACCATGACGAACGCCGCGCTCTTAATACATTCGGGCACAGGGGGCTCCGCGCGGCAGTTGCGATCACTTCTTTCCTCAGCAACATTATTATGGACTACGAGGGGAGCGCCGAAGGTGAAGGATGGAAAGTATACCTCGACAATATTTATGTAAACTGGAACCAGTTTGAATACGCATCACACCGGAGCCTTGACTCATTCTACAATGACGTATACAAATTCCACCGCACCCAGAAGGGTAAAGGGCACCTTATCTGGGCAAATAACAACGAAGCTGCCGCTGCGATAAAATATTCAGGTGACATTTACTGGATTGGAATATTCAACTTCAGCGAAACAAATCAGAACGTGTCAATCCAGTTTGATAATCCGAGGCTTAAAATTGAAGACGATGACGCGTTTATACTTTCCGATCCGCTTTACTCTACAATAACCGGGAATTTCAGATACTACACCGGCAAAGAACTCAAAGCTTCAAGAATCAACGCGCCTGTTGCCTACACCGACCGGGTAAAAATTCTGAAACTGGAAAAAACCGCTCTTAAAAAACATTACGATGAATTTTTTCTCGATTCGTTCCGCAGACTTTGTGAATTTGAGCGGACTGATAAACTCTTTTTTAATTTCGCGTTTAGTGAACTTGCTGAACACTGCCAGACATACAAATCCTGTTCGGCTTTTATATCGAAAAAACTTCTTAAAACTGACATGGAAGCCGAAACTCTGGAGCTTGGCCTCAAGAGAACCATGTTTCATTTATATAAAAATAAAGTTTTTACAATCGAACAGGTAAAAGAGTATCTCGAAAAAATGTCCAAAGAGAAAACCTTTTTTTCAAAACTAGCGGAAAAGCTGTACTGGCATTATAAAAAAGGCGCTATCGTGTTTATGTCTGCCGAAGCTGAACCGTTTTCCAAAAGCGGCGGGCTTGCAAATGTTGTGTATGAACTCCCGAGGGAGATGGCAAAATGCGGCGAAGACGTATATGTCATAACCCCTCTTTACAGAAACGGAAACTTCAAGGAAAAACGGAAAATGGATGAAGCGCTTGAGAAATACGGCGCAAAATATACCGGCAGAAATGTAAGATTCAAAATTATGGATGCCGATTATGAAGTTGGTATCCACTATGCCGAGGTTGACGGAATAAAATATTATCTTCTTGACCACTATGAATTTTTTAACGGCCTCTACTGGGGCATTACGTCAGAGGAAAAACTCCGCAGGCGGATCGCATTCGCAAGGTCAAGCGCCGAGGTTATACTGACATTCGGCATTGACGCAAAATACACATTTACCAATGACGCTTTCCCCGGACTCTTCAACGGCATTATACGATGTGACCACTATTACGACAGCAACCCCGTGTTCAGAAACTGTACTTTTATTCATATAATCCACAACGGGGGATGGCAGTATTTTGACTCGTACCACAGGTATGAAAAAGGTTTTGATCTCTTCAATCTCTTCAACCTCCCCTCATGGAGAGCCGGAGATTTCTGCGACCCTGTGCATGGAGACAGGTTAAACTGTATGGCGGCAGGCATAAGATTTGCCAGAAAATGTATCACAGTAAGCCCGTCATACGCTAAACAGGTGGAGATTGCCTCTGACGGTCTGGAAAGGATTCTGTTTAATGTCAGCGGCATCAGTAATGCCATCGGCTCAGACTTCCGTCAGAAAACCGAGCAGAATATGAAGAGATCAGGTTTTGTTGACAACCTGTATCCGGTACTTCTGGAGAAATTCGGTTACGATGCAGAGCTGAAATTAAAGATTGAAAAACGTTATCCTGAAATACTTAAGGGAAATTCCTTTATTGAATCGATGGAGGACTCTCAAAGAAAAAGTATTGTAATACGGATGAGGAATAAACTGCTTATTCAGCTTGATAGAAACCTGAAAATTGATCCGGATATGATTCTCGCAGTTATGATACACAGGATTTCCGAACAGAAAGGGTTTCAGCTCCTGCTCGAGTCTTCAGAAGGAATTTTTAAAAATCTTGGCTTTCAGATAATTGCGGGAGGAAGCGTATCAGCAGGGGATACAAGGGGCGAGGGAATAGCTCACGGGCTTTATCTTTTAAACCAGTATTTCCCTGACAGATGCAATATCTCTTTCGGATACCAGGATGTGAGCATACCGCTTCTTTCATGCGATTATTTTCTTATGCCGTCAATGCATGAACCTGGAGGAATTTCACAGCTTGAGGCTATGGCTGCAGGATGCCCTGTAATCGCAAGAGCAACCGGCGGCCTCCGTGATACCATTAAACCGGTTTCCGGCTCGGGAACTTCCGTCGAAGGCTACGGTTTTCTTTTCTCTGACTTTTCACCATGGTCATTCTATGATGCGATGGAAAGGGCATCTCAATTCTTCAAAACATCCGGTGAAGAGACATTTGCCGCATTGAGAAACAATGCCGAGAAAGCAGCCTATTACTGGGATAAACCGGCGAAGGAGTATAT
>DAONFJ010000074.1:0-17798 GCA_035403545.1 Spirochaetota bacterium | reverse complement strand
CACCGGGTTTTCATCTCGGCAGCAGGGGTTCGAATCCCCTCGGGGATGCATAAAATAAAAAAGACCGTTCAATGCGAACGGTCTTTTTTTGTTTGCCCTTCGCCCGCGCTCAGGGAGCGGAATATTCTTTGTATAAAATATTTTAATGATATTTAACTCAACACCCCCTAAATCCCCCGGAGGTGGCTTCGCGGGAATGACAAAATGTACTACAAAATCTCCTCCAGCGATTCCGCGATTGCAGCAACAGTTCTATCAATATCTTTAGATGAATGGGCAGATGAAAGAAATCCTACTTCATAGCCCGATGGAGATAGATAAATACCTCTACTCAGCATCGCGGAGTGGAATGCCCCGAAAAGTTTCATGTTGCATTTTCTGATTTCATTAACTGTTGTAAGGTTATTATTGCCTGTGAAGTAGAGGCAGAATATTGACTCAATGCACCGGAACTGCACACTGCTGCTGAATTTTTTTATAACAGGTGAAATTTTGTCGTTAAACATTTTGCCTTTAGCGGAAAGTTCACTGTAGAAATTTTTTGAATTTAGTTTTTTCATTGTGGCTATACCTGCAGCCATTGCAAGAGGATTCCCCGAGAGGGTTCCTGCCTGATACACCGGACCATCCGGAGCAATTTTCGCCATTATATCTTTTCTTCCGCCGTAAGCTCCCACAGGGAGGCCGCCGCCTAAAATTTTTCCCAGAGTGGTAAGATCCGGAGTCACACCGAAGTATTCCTGGGCTCCTCCCTTCGCAAGTCTGAAGCCGGTGATAACTTCATCAAAAATCAGTACAACGCCATATTTGTCACAGAGTTCTCTGACACCTCTGAGATATTCATCAAGCGGGAGAATAAGCCCGTAATTGCACGGTACCGGTTCCAGAATAAGTGCCGCTACGTAACCCTTTTCTCTTTCTAAAACTGCACCAAGAGCCTCCAGATCGTTATACGGGACAACCAGCGTATCCTTCGCGTTCCCCTGGGTAACTCCGGCAGAATCAGGAGTTCCAAAGGTCGCAAGGCCTGAACCCGCGGAAACAAGGAGAAAATCCGCATGTCCATGATAGCAGCCGTCAAGCTTGATGATTTTATCTTTTTCAGTAAAACCGCGCGCCAGCCTTATAGCGCTCATGGTCGCTTCAGTCCCTGAACTTACAAAACGTACTTTTTCGATAGACGGTACCATTGATATGACAAGTTCCGCCAGTTCAACTTCATATCTGTGCGGAGTTCCGAAGCTTGTGCCCGACAGCGCGGTATTCCGCACTGCTTCAATTACATCCGTATCCGCATGACCGAAAATAAGCGGTCCCCATGACATACAATGATCTATATATTCATTTCCATCTTCATCTTTAATATGGCTCCCTTTGCCTTCTTTCATAAAAAGAGGGGTGCCTCCCACAGATTTAAATGCTCTGACCGGGGAATCGACTCCGCCGGGAAGAAGGGTGAGAGCTCTTTTGAAAAGATTTTCAGAATTTGAGGTTTTCATGTATATAGATCTCCATTTTATATTTGTCGAAGCATTAATGATTTTTTAAAAATCAGCTCTGATTACCGGCACCTTGCACCGTCAGCCACCGCACTCCTGGAGGAGGGGCAAAGCAAAACGTATGTTATACTGAATGTGTTCCACCATACAATCCATCCTTGCTCACTCCGGAGGTGGAGGACCGGAAAAATGTTAAACCGTGATTAAAATTTTTTTAATTCAAAAATTTTAGAATATTATTTTGATGTCAGAACCACCCGTTCTTCAATATATCCCGCGTATGATATGAAATAATCATATCAGATCCTGCCCTGAAGAATGAAGTCATGATTTCTGTAACAATTCTTCTCTCGTCAATGAAACCTTTTTCGGCAGCGGCTTTAACCATTGAGTATTCACCGCTGACATTATATACGCACAGGGGGAGGGATGAAACCTGTTTTGCCCTGTAGATAATATCCATGTAGGAGAGTGCTGGTTTTACCATGACAATATCTGCACCTTCATCGATATCTGTTGCAATCTCTTTCTCCGCCTCTCTGGCGTTCCTGAAGTCCATCTGGTAGCTTCTTCTGTCTCCGAACTGAGGCGCGCTTCCTGCAATATCACGGAACGGCCCGTAAAAAGCTGAACAGAATTTCGCGGAATAAGCCATAATTGCCGTATCATAAAAGCCGTGTTCTTCAAGTGTGTCGCGAATAACTGCCACCCGCCCATCCATCATGTCTGAGGGCGCTACAATGTCTGCTCCTGCTTCAGCATGGCTTAGTGCTGTACGGGAGAGCAGTTCGAGAGTCGGGTCATTAAGAACTCTTCCGTGGTCGACAACACCGCAGTGCCCGTGATCAGTGAATTCGCAGAGGCAGACATCGGTTATAATAAGAACCTGGTCTTTGAATTCTTTCCGGATTTTTCTTACGGCTTTCTGAACTATACCGTTATCGGAGTAGGCGCCGGTACCGGCTGCATCCTTTTTATCGGGAATTCCGAAGAGAAGTATAGCCCTGACTCCGGATTTTATATCAGCATCAAGATCCCTAAGAAGATTGTCAATACTGAGCCTGTCAATTCCGGGCATTGAGTCGAACCCTTCACGTATTCCTATTCCTTCTGTTACAAAGTAGGGCATAATCAGTTTATTGCTGTCAGGCCGGGTTTCCGCGGCGAGGTTTCTTATAATCTCGTTAGTTCTAAGTCGTCTTGCTCTGTCTATCATTTTATTACTCCGCTTTATTATAAAAGGAATATATGTATTGAATATTCATAGTCCATTTTAATCTATAAATTTTCAACTACTTCTTTTTCTGCAGATATGGCGATGCTATTAATTCAGGAATTTAAATTTTTTTTATAATTTTATTGACAAAAAAAGCTTTGTATCGATATTGATAATTATTATCAATATCGATACAGGAATATGAATATAACACTTAATGAAATTTTAATTAAGCTGGAACATCATTTAAAAAATGAACATCTTAAATCCAGCAGCCAGAGGGAGGATATCCTCAGGATATTGTATAATTCAGGGAAACATCTTACTGCTGAAGAATTATATGATATTTGCAAAAAGAGCATCCCGAACCTGGGAATTGCAACTATCTACAGGGCTATCAAACTTTTCTGCAGTATAGGTGTATGTACAGAGATTATTATCGACAACGGTATAACCCGTTATGAGATAAATGATAATCATCATCATGATCATTTGATATGTTCAAAATGCGGTATTTTTGTTGGAATAGTCTCGCCTGAGATTGAAAAAATTCAGAAAAAAATTTCTGAAAATTATGGTTTTGAATTAGTAAATCATCGCCTTAATTTATACGGGATATGCCCTAAATGCAGGGCAAAGTAAAATTTTTTAACTATATTATGATAATGATTATCATAATTATAATTGTAGCAAAGAGAGGTCTTATGGTTATCACAGATTTAAACAACGGAGACTGCTTTAAAATAAAGTATGTTACACTGCCGGGCGAGATCGGGAAAAGACTCGCTGACATGGGTTTTTCTAAAAATGTTGAAGGTAAAGTAATAAGGTCCGCATTATTCGGCGATCCGATGCAGATTAAAATTATGGGTTACAATATTTCAATCCGTAAATCAGAAGCAAAAGGCGTTACAGTAGAATTGATATAAAAAATATTAACAGGATATATTTATGAGGCAGATAAAAGTCGGACTTGCCGGAAATCCTAATTCCGGGAAAACAACAATCTTTAACTCATTAACAGGAATGAACCAGAAGGTCGGGAATTATGCGGGAGTTACTGTTGAGAAAAAAGAGGGAAGAAAAAATTATAAGGGATATGATTTTTTAATCTATGACCTTCCGGGTACTTACAGCCTGACAGCTTATTCGATTGATGAGGTTATAGCGAGAGATTTTATATTAGATGAGAAACCGGATATTATAATTGATGTAATTGATTCTACAAACATTGAAAGAAATCTTTATTTATTACTTCAATTCCAGGAATTGAATATACCGATTATCGGGGCACTGAACATAACAGACCAGGCTGAAAGCATGGGAATTAAAATAGATGATAAGCAGCTTTCAAAAATTCTTGATATGCCAATGATAAAAACAGTGGGGGCCAGGGAGAAGGGGATCAATGATCTGCTTGACGAAGCTATTGCAATGTTTGAAAGCAAAAAGAAATCTGTAAAAATACCATCCTACGGTTATGAAATTGAAGACGAGATTAATAAAATTACTGAATTACTTGCATCCGATCATGAGTTTTCCAGCATCTTCCCGCCACGGTGGATAGCTATAAAACTTCTGGAGAAAGATCAGAGCGCCTATAAAAAGATTAAAAAACATGCAGATTATGAAGTGGTAAATAATACTGCTCTTCAATGCATAAAGAGGATAGAAATTCATTACGGGTATGATGCGGAAATTATTATATCTGAACAGCGTTACGGATATATTCACGGTGCAGTAACTGAAACTGTTAAATATGAAAATTCCAAAATCACAGACACGGAAAAGCTGGATGCGTTCCTTTTAAACCGTTTTCTGGGGCTCCCCGTTTTCCTCTTTTTTCTCTGGGGAATCTTTCAGCTGACTTTTGCGATCGGCGCTTATCCTCAGGGGTGGCTTGAAACTTTTTTCGGCTGGCTTGGTAATATTTCCACTCAATTTATTCCTGCAGGTATGCTGCAGTCACTTGTTGTTGACGGTATCATAGGAGGGTTGGGAGGAGTGCTGTCGTTTGTTCCTCTTATTGTTATTCTTTTTATGTTTATTTCCATTCTCGAGGATTCCGGCTACATGGCCAGGGCTGCTTTTATTATGGATAAATTCCTTCATATCTTCGGACTTCACGGGCAGTCATTCTTACCGCTTATGGTCGGATTTGGATGTTCTGTCCCGGCAATTATGGCTTCAAGGTCACTTAAAAATCCGAGAGACAGGATCATAACTATACTGGTTACTCCTTTTATGAATTGCGGAGCAAAGCTGCCGGTTCATATTCTTCTTGCAGGAACTTTTTTTGCATCTAATGCCGGAAATATGGTATTACTGATCTACGTAACAGGTGTTGCGCTGGCGCTATTGTCGTCCCTGTTATTTAAAAATACAATATTAAAAGGTGAATCTACGCCATTCGTTATGGAGCTTCCTCCGTACCGAATGCCGACTGGTGCCGGAATTTTACAGCACATCAGTGAAAAGACTGCTCTCTATTTAAAAAAAGCCGGTGCAATTCTTCTGCCTGCGTCAGTTTTAATATGGGTTGTAATATCATTTCCTAAACCGTTTGAAGACCCTGCGAAATACCAGAAAATTGGAGCTGATTACAAAATTGTTTTGGAAGAAAAATACAGCACAAAAACTGTAACACCGGGAAATGATAAAGTCACAGGAGATGTTGAGGCCGGAATAAACATTGATGAAGAGGCCTCTAAATATGCAGAGAATTTAAAGAAAGAAGATGAACTTGCTTATAGTGCAGCCGGAAGACTCGGGCGTATTATTGAACCGGCAATCAGGCCTCTCGGGTTTGACTGGAAAATAGGTGTCGCAACCATCACAGGATTTGCCGCCAAGGAATCAGTTGTTTCAACTCTCGGGATACTTTACAAAACCGGCGGAGAGGAAGGGGAAGAGAGCAGGACTTTAAGAAACGCTCTTCAGAATGATAAAACATTTAATCCGCTTGTTGCTTTCGTTCTTATGCTTTTTACGCTTATACTGGCGCCATGTTTCGCGGCACAGGCGGCAATTAAGGCTGAAATAGGCTGGAGATGGCTTGGTTTTTATGTTTTATATTCTATTGCCGTTTCATGGACTTTATGCTTTGCAGTTTATCAGACAGGGAAATTTTTCGGATTAGGAGTATAAGTATGCTTGATATAATTATTGTAGGAATTGTTGTTGCATTGTCAATTATTTACTTTGTAATTAAAATTGTAAAATTTATCCGGAGACCGGCAGGTACCTCCGGCTGCGGCTGCAGCAGCTCTGACTGCAGTAAATGTCCTATGTGTAAATAGAGAAATTCTATTTAATAATTCTGAACAAAAAGGCTGCTGCTTAAAAAATTCTATTATAAATATTTACGCCGCGTATCGGCGCGGCGTA
Organism: Spirochaetota bacterium; assembly: GCA_035403545.1. Classification (GTDB taxonomy): domain Bacteria; phylum Spirochaetota; class UBA4802; order UBA4802; family UBA5550; genus WRGT01. The sequence continues at coordinate 11,696 of DAONFJ010000074.1, read as the reverse complement.
AATATTTATAACAATCAGTTTCTGAACAGTTTCACTGGATTTTCATGATTTATAATATTAATCCTGGGCAGGTATAATTTTCAGTATTGAATCTCCGTCATTGAGTCTTGTCTTTTCAGTAAAATACTCCCCGGCAGAACCGGACGCTACATAGCAGGCGGCTCCGATAAAAGTGTTTTCTTTTATATAATTGTTTTTCCCCACAAGTGTAATACTGGAATTAAGCGTATTAGGGAAATTATTATTTTTAATATGTTTCTCGTCACTTCCTATTCTGCAGTTCGCACCTGCGTTATATCTGTTTTCTTCAGGTTCTGTTGATTCATCAATGATTGAGTTAATAATTCTCGCACCGGGGCCGATTTTCACAAAGGGGAGTATGATTGAATCAATGACGACCGCCCCCTCTTCAATGTCAACTCCGGGGAAAATAATACTGTTCTCAACTTTTCCGTTAATATAACAGTAATCTGAAATGAAAGAATTTTTTACAGCGCATTTTTCATCAAGCAGAGCGAAACGGTCTGATTTAATTTTACTCTTAATAATTTTTTCTCTTGTGAGAGTATCGGAGATTTCTTTATTCCAGATAATTTCCCTGTTAAGTGAATAGTAGTCAGTGACGCTGTTTATCGGCCAGTAGTGTGCGTCAAGTGTTGTAGTATTGATTCCCGTATGAATTAATGTATTTATTATCATTTCAAAAAAATGGAGAGATCTGTTTTTTTCTTTCAGGGATTTTTTTATAAGAGAGATTAGTGTTTTTTTATCGCATATAACGACTTTATATGCCATTGAAGCTTTTTCATTTATTTTGAGTTTAATAAGCAGAGATTTTTTTCTTGATGCTTTAAATTTTTCAAAAAGAGCTGAGAGATTGATTATAGACGGATTGTCCCCGTTGTAAAGGACAAAGTAGGATGTCTCTGTTTGAGTCAAAGCTTCAAGAACGGATTCAATATCAGAAGGGTCAAAGGGATAAACTGTAGTTTTATGAGGATTCTTTTCGAGTGATTCAACTGAATATTCATCGAGATACTGTTGAAGCTGGTCTTCGTGGCTGTTGAAAATTATTGTTTCATTCGCGTGTGAAGATACCGAGTTGCGTATAGTAAAGTCAATTATCCTGAATCTCCCGCCGATAGGGAGCATATATCTTGATCTTGAATCTGTAAGGGAAAGCAGATTAGCACTGTTCGGTGTTGGATAAGATATTATTGTAAATCCGCTCATCATTACTTCCAGAGATTAATTTTTAAAAAGTTTACAAAACTGTTTATTATAACTTTCATGAGTCCGTTTTAATAAACTTATTTTGACAAGATTGAAAAACAGTGTGCCGTTGCGGGTTTGCCCGATAGACACTTTTAATAACAGTCCAAGCAATAAATCATTGAGTTATAGTCCTGTTTATTATATCGAAAAAATCAATTAAAAAAATCAATTAAAATTTTACTATAGAATTTCTGCGTTTTTACAACATTTGCAAATCTCTGGTATGGAGCCTTTGCACATTAATATGCATAATACGTTGCAGAAAATTCCTGGTTAAGTTTACAATAAATGGCTTAACAGCAAAGTATATTTAAATATAAATGAAATTTTTAAAAATTCTGGAAGTGTAATAAATTTACTGTTATTTACTGATCAATTTATGTAACGTCCGAATCTCTTCCTTGAGTTCTCTTACTGATGCAGAAAGGTGCTCATTCTCTTCCTCCAGGTCTTTTTCGCGGGTAGATGTTGTCGTTTTCTGAAGGAAATCAAGCTGTATCTGGAGTTTTTCAGATTTATCTTTCAGTTCATTGATGAGGCTGGCATTGAGCATAAGACTTTGTTTGTCGTTCTTCTGCTGTTCCTGAAGTACTCTGATTGCTGAAGTCTGGTCCTTGCATACTTCAGCCTGCTTCATCAGGTTGAGGAGCCTGTGTGAAAGTTCCTGCATTGTCATCTCCTTCTCATTAAGGCCCATGGTACTGCTGATAATGTCTATAAACTCTTCATGTGTTTTCCGGATACTGCTGATTTCGTTACTCAGATCACTGATAAGTTTTTCCTGATCGGAATTTTTTGTATTCCGGATTATGATTGCTTTTTTATATTTCTTCAGTAATTCGTGTGCGTCTTCCAGGTCTTTCTCCGTGTTTGTAAGGGTATAACTGAATTGTTCCTTTTCCTCCTTCAGTTCTTTTTTCAGATGATTAATTTCTTCTTTCAGTTCAATAATCTCTCTTTCGGCTTTTTCTTTATGGTAGGAAATATTTTTCATTTTGATCCTGTAGCGGTCCTGATCCAAGGTACCCTTTGATCTGAGTGTTTCCATTTCCCTGGCCATTGTTTCCAGTTTCACTTCATGCTCTTTCTGCATTTGGGTTTTTTCATTTTTTAACACAATACATTCATTGCGGTAACGGTCAAGTGTCTGCTCCAGGCCGGTGATCTTTTCGTTTATCTTTTCTTCTTCCATAAAATATTTTGAAAATAAATCTGTATTTCTGCTGAGGTAATTATCCGCCTGTTTAGCGCTGACTGTATCTTTTCTGAAATCCTCCTGCAATTGCACTTTTGATTTTTTATATATATTGAGCTCCCTCTCCGCGGTTTCCAGCTCCTGTGTGATTCTGCTGTGCTCAGTGTCTATCAGTTGTTTACGTGCTGTGTTTTCGCAGAACATTCTGAACATGTTGTCGAACAATCCTATTGCGTCAATAACGTTTGTAAGTTCTTCCGCAGGGAAAAGTTCCATGTAACATTCTCTGCCCGAAAGGAAGAATTCATAGATCAGTGAATAGAGGAGCGCTGTCTCTGATGCCCTGTAAAGAGTCTGCCCGGCATATTTTTTTATTTCGTATGGCGCCGGTTTAACAATATTTTCAATAAGTTTTTGAAATGCCGGATATAGATGCGGAGGATAAATCTCCGGTGCTGGCGGATATGTCCTGAAAAGCAGTTTATATATTCTCCGGGTAAAAGTTTTGGTTAATACTTTACTTATTCTTTGTGAACCGTTATGTATTACAGTCGACGAGGGTTCGCCCTTTATGCTGAATAATTGCCGGAACAGATCAAAATATTTATGTTCTGCTCCAAGCTCAAGAAGATCAAGAAAAAATGTACGGATTGCATCATCATGCTTTTTGTCATAAACAAATTCAGGGCTTTCAGAAAATTTTATAAACCTGGATTCCTGGTATGATTTTTGAAGTTCATCTATATCATACCGGAAAAAACCGAAATTAGAATACAGCGGTACACCCTGGTTCTTACATGCTGTTATTATAGTACTGAAAATAGATCCGCAGAAATTCTCATCGTTAATAAATGAAAAATCAATTGATAAATGTATTATTCCCTGTATATATTTTTTAAGTGCGGTTATGCGGTCTTCAATATTTTTCTGCCGGTATTCTGGCAAAAGGTCAGTAATATCTTCACTGGTATTACCTGTGAACGCGGGATCAGATAACAGCCGGTCACGAATTTCTCTCGGAGTGTAGTTCAGCTGAAGTAATTTGAACAGAAAATATTTATTAATTGCCTGGTAGAATATATGGCCATGGGCATCTTCATCCGGTTCGCCAGTGTCAGCATTTTTCCGCTTCCGCTTAACAATCTGCCATGGAGTGAGCGGTACTGCTTTTGCCGGCAGAGCCGGAGCCGGCGGCACTTTCTGTTTCAAAAGATTATTAAGCTGAAGGATAAGACCGGCAAAGTATTTCAGTTGGGCATCATAACGTTCATTGATAACCTGTTCCTGGATTATTTTGGAAAAATAAGTGCGGAGAATATTATCAGGAATCTCCTCCAGTGTAATGTCAATTGAATCTATAGTTGTGGATGCCGGTGTATAGTTTTCCTGCAGCCTGCTGTAGAGTTCAAGCGTTGCCGGATCACGGTCTGTAAAATGTCTGGTACTATCATATTTAGAGATAACCATCCCCAGTACAGATAACAGTAATTCTTCATTTCTGCTGTACTCCTGCCATAGACTGTTTTTTTTCAAATATGAATTGAACTGTTCCTGGTACGGTTTGTTTACAGATAGAAAATCGAATGTCGTGTACGGTTTGTTCCTCCGGGCAATCTGTATGTGTGTATGTGCCCCGGTGCTTTTTCCGGAACTTCCGACTACCTGGAAAAACTGGCCTTTTTTTAAAGGATGAATCCAGTCCGGTTCGAGGTTGGCAATTGGTTCTGCAAGCTCTCCTTCAGTCGAATGCTCCTCAATATAATCCTTATTATCCATATGGCAGATAAAGATGTTGTACTGTGACCCTTCATCTTTTATAATAATAAAATTGCCTGTTATCGATTTTTTCGGTGATTTTTCGTAATACCTGACTGTTCCTGTGATTGGTGAACGGATCATGGTTCCCCTCTCACTAGCGATATCAATGGCCTTATGTTTTTTTTTGTTATATCCTTTCGAAAAATAGCCGGGATTAGGCATAATCATCTCTTCGCGGATGATCTGCTGAACCGAAAAATGTTTTGCCAGAAGCTCATTTCGTTTATCGCTATCCGGGATAATAGCAGAAAACACCCAGGCCCGGCATTCTTCAATGGTCGGCCTGGTCTCCTTCTTTTTTACTCCGTCAAGGAACATCATAAAAAGCGTGAAGCTGAAAAGATCGACAGGTATAAGGACATCGCTGTTCTGATAATATTCGCTGATGCTGTTTTTAATGACCAGATAGTAGGGAACATTCAGAACCAGGGCACCGAGTAACCGGCGGAACTTTTTTTCTTCAGGAGATCTGCATAGCTGATTGAAAAAGATTTCCACATCGGTCTCTGAATATTTTACACCAAGTTTTTTTAATCCGTGTCTGGAAAACAGCTGATCAAACAGTCTGGTGAAATATTCTCCCTTTTTACTGATTGATCCGAAAATATTCTGTGCAGTGAGAACATCTTTTTTTTTCTGTTCGAGAAAATACATTTTGTTCTGTATCATTTTTTTTATCATTTCTTCATCATTATCCTGGATATCTTTCAGAAAGTTCAGGCTTTTAAAAAGGTATTCCAGGCTTGACGTCATCAGTGTATGTACGAGAGGATTTTCTCCGGCCATATCCTGCCATATGCTGCTGTAATAGAACAGGTCGGATGGAAGTGTGATCGGAGTGGTTATCCGGCTTTTTTCAGCAATTAATTTTTTATTCAGCTCTTCATAGCAGGTCTGAAAAGGCGTTTTATATTCAGGGATGAGCAGCGCAAAACTTACAGTATAGATAATAATAATCGGTACTGAAAATATCCATCTCATGATTCCATAGTTATTTATGGATTTTTTTATTGAATTAAATAACACGGTGGTTAGTGACATCGCTGTTTATCTCCGCATGAAACATGTAATACATAACTTTTCTCAGGCTCCCGGATATACAGGTTCATTAAAGAAACATCCTGTTTTTTTGGAATAAAATAAATTCTGTTTAATTAAATTATACTGCGGGAAGATGATAAAGTCCATTACGCTTTATTTTTTATTATAGCAGTTAATGATTGAGTATGAATTTCCGTCTGGTTCCGGATACACGGCAAGTCAACATCCCGGCAGGCTCACTAACTGCCTGTAGAATCACACCCTGCGTTAAACTCCGATCCATGAGCTCAGCCGCAGGGTGGAGTTGTCTTATTTCATTTGTGAAATGTCATAATGCCTAAATCCGGGAATTACTGCCGGTGATTAATATCTTTTGTGGGTAGATGACTTTTTAAAAAAATCCTGGAAGAGATCTTTGTCGAGTGAAAGGAGCCGGTTTTTTATCTGGTCGCTGTTTTCAATATTTATATTCTGATGCTCATAATAATCGAGAAGCCAGAGATATTTATTTATAATTCTCGGCATAATATTTGTAGCCTCAATGTCATCACTGTTCATTCTGCTGAAACTGTTTTCCAGGTTGAACACCTCCCGCTTAAGGGATTCGACCTGGTGTTTATTAAGATTCCTTCTGACATAAAAGATATCAGTTAAGAAACCGAACACCGGAATCCACTCTCTTACATCTCTGACATTTTTTCCGCTGTTTTGAATCGCTTCAATAATCTCCATGATCGGTTTCGCTTCAATAAGGGTAAGATCTATCTGCGACGGATCGATCTGAAACGCCTCTCTCATGTAGAGCAGGCATTTGGGGATATCATCCATATGGTAGTACGATTCACCGAGAATAAACAGCAGCTTGGCGTTGCTCTTGTATGAAGTCATGGCGTATTCAAGGGTTTCAATAGCATATTTATGTTCTTTCAATCTAAGAAAACATTCGCCGAGATTTATCAGAAGATCGAATTTATTGTCTGTCTCTTCATTGTGCTGAAAAGCCAGTTTATAATGTTCGGCAGCTTTGAAAAAAATGTACCTCATTGCAGATTTGTATGCGGAGGAGGACTTCATCTCTTTATATGATGCGTAATCATCAAACGCGTTCCATTCCTCCATAAGAAAATCTGCAGTTTTTTTTCCTTCTCTTGTTTTTTTAATTTCCTTTTCCCTGTTTGACCAGAACTTTGCAGTTCTATATGCTTCAATCAGCCCCGGGTATTCGGGATTGACATTCATTAATAGGTCAGATTTTTTTATTGCCTCCTGAAAGTTTCCTTCGGAGATCATCTGATATATCTCAGTGCTTTCCCGCAGCAGAGGATCATCGGAGAATGTTAGCTGTTCATTAATATCCATAGTTTATTTTAAAAGAGTAATTAAATTTCCTTTGAGGTCCGGATCGTTTCCGGGAATTATTACTACCACCTGTCTTCCGGAAAACAATTCAGGCAATAATTTTTTCATATTGTCTGCAAATTCATTTTCCGGAGTAAAAGGGTCAACCATAAAAAATGGCGGAAGATCTCCATTACCAAGTAATTCAGAAAGTGCCGCTTTTATTGAGAATGATAAATATTTTTTTAAACCTTTATGCTCATTTTTAATACTTCCGGACTGAATGATGAGATTATTGAGTGTTTCGGCGATATCTTCTTTTATAAATGAGTTGTCTGTAAGTTTTAAAAATTTATCAAGAGCTGAACGCGACAGCTCTTCTAATTTAGTTATACACCAGGTTTCCGAGGCACTGCTGAAAACGTTATTGAGAAATTTTATATGCTCTATTACCTCTCTGCACTCATTGATCTGCTTCAGGATCTCTTCAAGTCTCAGCTCTGCGGAGAGTGAACTGTTTTCTATTTTGTCATACTCTTCTATTTCCTCTTCAAATTTTACTATGAGAGATTTTTTTTCATTTATTTCAGCTCCGTTCTCTCCCAGGAGTTCGTCTATGTCGTGAATTGCCCTGTTGATGCCGTCTTCCTCCGGATGTGGATGGATGGAAAGGTCAAGATTCTCAATGGTTACTGTTATATCATTATTAATACTTTCAATCTCATCAGTAAACTGTTCAAGTTTTTTTTCTTTTTCAATGAGGCTTGATGAGTTGGATATTTTCTTTTTCAGTTCCATCAGTTCATAACTGATATCCCGGTAATTTATAAAATCTTCGAAATACTGAAATAAAATTTCGTATAGCTCTCCGGTTTTAAAAGTATCAACGGAGAAGTTATTTTTTTTGAGAAGATCTATCAGGTCATCCTCCATTTTTTTCTTCTGTTCAAACAACTCAACCGGCTGGAGTGTTCTGATTTTAAAATAATAAAGCAGACCGATTAATCCGGCGGAACATGCTGCTATTGCGGAAGTAAGGCCAAGAATAAAAGATGCGGATGAAGTGAATATCATGAACAGGAAAGCTATTAGTGAAAAAATAATCAGGGATGTAATTGCTTTCAAAGCCGCACTGGAATAACGTTTTTTGCGCAGAGAGAATTTATCCAGCTGTTCATTGACATCTCTGAATGTGTTGAATGATTCCTGGATTTGCTCCAGATCCGGTATCTGTTCATTGCCTTTTTCTGTAAAATGGGAGAAGCGCTCCTTCAGGTTATTCTCGACGGAATTTATTTTTTCTTTTATCTCCCTTAATTCAATAAGATCTTTTTTTAAATTGTTAATTTTGGATGACAGTTTATTTTTTGATTCGATCTTTGCAATAATCTCGTTTAATGTTGTTTTATAATTGAGAATCGAATCCCTTCTCTTTTCAAGTTTATTAACATTCCGCTCTGAAGTATGAATTTCCTTGAGAAGTTTTTCTTTCTTCATTTTTTTAAGTTCAAGCAGCTGTCTTTCCCTGTTAAGATCTGTAAGATCTTTTTCTTTGTTCTGAAGCAGAGTTTCCCTGCAGTTAAAGAAAGGGAAGTTCAGCCTGTATACTTCGTTAGTAATGAATAGAGATTTAATTTTTCCTTTATCAAAAACAGTGTCCATATTTTTCTGTATCTGGGCAGGGTAAAAAAATGATGAAGTAATAAAATCGTCAGTTGAGCAGATACTTCTATATCTCTCCAGATTGGGAATTTCATCCGTTTCATTTCCGGAGCATTCATCTGACGAATCAGATCTTGTTAATACTAAATTCCCATTGTTATTGATGAAACAGATCTCTCCCCCTGAAATATCAGACAAAGCATTAATAGTGCATGAAACATTTTTTAAGGCGGGAGTTACATCCCCAGGCTCTGTTCCGAACATCCCTGAAAGCGGGATGTGAGTAAAAAGGTTAAATAATTCTTTATCCGGAATGGAAAGAATATTTAAACCTTCTCTGAATTCGATTTGCAGATCTTTGTTATCCGGGGAGGTGATTTTCAGATTTAAAAATCGCAAAGTATAACCCCCTCACTCTTTCCGCCTGTATTTTTTTGAGATAAAATTTCAGCAAGTACTTCAATCTTGATTCTGTTATCTGTTATGTCATTAATCCTTTCGCTCAGTGACTGAAAAAAAATGCTTTTTAATGAATCATAATTCATGTTTTCCTCAATCAGCACTTTTAAAGAAGGGAGTGAAAAATCCATGATTTTTAATCTTCTGAAATATTCTGAAAGTTCAGTTTTAAAATTATTTTCTATCTGAAAATCACGCTCGCCGGTAAGAGTAATGTTTACAATGCTTTTATCAGGGTAAGTCGACTTAATCTTTTCAAGAAGAGTATTCTGATTTATTATAGTACCGCAGTCTATTTCATCACTGAGTATTTTTATAGTGTTTACAGCAATTCTTTTTATGCTATGAAGAGTATTATCCGCGATTTCCATTGAGACTGCAAATCTGTCTCCGGTTTCATCAATAGAACATGATTCCGGGCTCCCCGGGTATGCTCCCAGAATTTTATTGGCAAACCTGAACATTTTAAAAGTATGATTTTTACCAAGTGCATAAAAATCGAGGTTCAGTTTTTTTATATCATCCTTTTTTATACAGCCTGTATCATGAGATCCGCTGATCTGCGGATTAAAATCAGCATTAAATAATCCCACATGAAAACCTTTCTGTTCATTCCGGGTAATATTCCACTCATGATTTAAACTGTTACTCTGCATCCCGTATATGTAAATGTTCCCTTTTGAAGATTTCATCATAGACTCATTCTTATCATCAGAGAAAGTAAATGTTGTGCTGATTTCTGATATCGCAGGATTCAGTTTTCCATTTGACAATAACTCTCCCGGCCCTGGAGTGTAAAAAATCTCCTTACCGGCATCCATAAGAGATGAAAATTCGTCTTTCAGTATATCAAAATATCTGCTCTCAATACTCTCATCATGAATCAGGTCTCCGGCAATGAGGAGGATATCATGTTTATGAGCAAGGGAAATTATCCTCTTTAATGTGCCTAACCTCTCTTCTCCCGAAATTAAAGAGTTTATTTTTTCCATGCCGAGATGTAAGTCTGATATGAGCAGTATTTTTATTTTTTCCATATACTCCATATACGGTTTGTGCTCTTAATTATGTTTATAAAAATTTTAACATTTATAGTTATAGTACAATTAATTATTTGTCGATAAAAAAAAGTTATAACTTTAGATAAAGATTATAAATTTAGCGCTTTATGTATCTATAAAATCACATCCATCCCTCTAAATTCTTCAGGGAGCTTGGGGGAGATTATGGCAGGAGTATTATGTTTTATAAGAAATCTGACTGGATACATTATTTTTGCTCTACTCCGGGAGATTATGGAGGCGGTTCAGTATGAAATGAGTATAAGTCAGTTCCGGGCGGGTGCCAATTAAAATAAGATTTTTCAGTTATAAAATTTATTTTACAGTATGCCTGAGTTATTTTATTGACAAATACAGGAAAAAAGCAAGGTTACTTAATGTTCCAGTGATTATTTTTAAACATCAAATTTTATTATAAATAATAATAAAATACTGCAGGCGGGATGAAATTATTCCAGGCCGATGTCGACCATCCTAACATGTTGAAGGATGTTTTACAAAAAAGTGTTAATGAATAAATTCTGAATATTTTACAGTTAATTATGAGAGTAATATATGAATAACGACAATGATAAAAATACAAATAGTGAAGAAGCAGAGTTTAAATATTTTAAACCTGTAAAAAGATTAGCCCTTATATTTTTTATCGGTTTTTCTGTTTATCTTTTTATTTCCACTATGATGCTGATATTTCTGACTAAATCATCAGCGGAAGTTAAAATACCTGATGTAACTAATAAAAGGTTTGTTGATGTAAGCAACGGTCTTACAAGAAAAGGATTCAGAACTGAACTTAAATTCGTGGATGTTTATGATATCGAGGATGGCATAATTTTAGACCAGTATCCCGAAGGCGGAAGAATTGCCCTTGAAGAGAGTAAGATTACACTTACGATCAGCAGGAGCAAATTCTTTATAGATGTCCCGAGCCTTGTGGGTTCACAGCTTCCTATCGCTGTAAATAAACTGAAAAATCTGCATTATCAGGACAAATCGGTATCTATAAGTACAGGCGTTATCTCTTATATTCCGTCTGATAAAACAGCAGCAAACGTCGTAATTGACCAGTCACCCAAAGCGGGAACAAAAATTTCACCGGATGTTAAAGTAAATCTTCTTGTATCAAGCGGATCTGTTGGAGTTGATAAAAAGATGCCTGATGTAACAGGACAATCCATAGATTTATGCTACGACCTCCTTCTTGCAAAAGGCGTGATAGTTAACCAGGAAATTGTAAAAACAGATGATATCAATAAAAGCGGATTGATAAACAGCCAGAGTATCCCCGCTGAGACTTTACTCAACGATGGAGCTACGGTAACAGTATCTGTAAATTACTACAGTCTCACGGAGCATCCGTATTCGGCATATGAGCTTATTGAATACGTTATTCCATCGGACCAGCCGCAGGGTCTTTTTGAAGCATACATTGAGGACAATCATTCCAGACGTATAAGATTTTCCAGCCCGTCCGGTCCGGGGCAGACAATAAAATTCGTTTTCCAGAGAGTGGGGAATGCTAAGATTTTTATAAACAGGGATAAGAAAAATCTCAGGGTTTTAAGTATACATGTTAATGAATTCTAAGAATATAATAATCTCTCCCTCCATTATTGCCGGAGATCTTTCTACAATAGGGAGAGACGTCGCAGGTTTTGATCCGGAGGTAATAGATCTGCTTCATATGGATGTAATGGACGGGAATTTTGTTCCTAATCTTACATTTGGCCCCGGTTTTATAAAAGATCTTAAAAAGCATACAGATATTCCTCTTGATATACATCTCATGATCGAAAAACCTGAGAATTCACTGGAAAAATATATTGAGCTTAAGCCTGAATATATTG
>DAONFJ010000073.1:0-17875 GCA_035403545.1 Spirochaetota bacterium | reverse complement strand
CGTTATTTACCAGTATATCAAGTTTACCGTACTTCGCTTCCACATCCTTGAACAGCTTTTCGATTTCAGCAAGAACGCCGTTGTGGCATGTCATGGATACAGCTTTTCCTCCGTCAGCTTTTATAGCGGCTTCAACTTCAGGAAGGCCTTCCATGGTTTTGTTTGTTATTACAACTTCAGCGCCGTACGCTGCAAGTGTTTTAGCTATAGATTCACCGATACCGCGGCTTGCACCTGTTACAATGGCTACTCTGCCTGTAAGATCAAAATTTACTTTCATAATTTGTCTCCTGTTAATGTTTGCTGTTTAATAGTTATCCGTGCGGCACAGAGCGCTGCCCGGATAAACCTTTAATTTTTAATTCCCTTAAGAAATTCAGGCTGATTATACGCAGGCTTAGGATACTCATAAAATCCTTTTTTTGTTTTCATTCCCAGATGCCCTTTTTCCACGTATCCTCTTAAAAACTCCGCGTTTTTTATCCACTGCGGATCTTTATTTTTTGATGCCCAGTACTCGGTGACGCTCAGCATTGTATCAAGGCCAATGCCGTCCATCATGCCGAATGGCCCCTGCATCATGTGGGTTACTCCCATCCATGCCCTGTCTATATCTTCAATTGAAGCGACATTTTGAGTAGCGAGTGTCTGTGCGGATGTGAAAAGAGCTCCTATCATGTAATTGAATACATAACCGGAATGTTCTTTTTCCAGCATAATCGGGAGCTGACCTGCTTTAACAGCGAATTCTTTTACAAGAGCTGTAATTTCTTTTGATGTGCCGGGGTGAGGCATGATATCTACAACATTAGTTATGCTTACATCGTGAAAATGAAGCGCGAGAAATTTCTCGGGACGTCCTGTACCGGCCGCAATTTTTGACGGAAGCAGTGTTGAAGTGTTTGTAGTGAATATGGTTCTTTCGGGGCAGAGCTTGTTAAATTGTGAGAATATTTTTACTTTAAGTTCAGGTTTTTCCGGAACAGATTCGTTTACTATATCTGCATCTTTTGCTGCAAGTTCGGGATCTGTAGTAGTGGTAATGCGTTTAAAAGCGGCATCGGCCTCCTCTTGAGTAATTTTTTTCCATAGAACCATTCCGGACATAATTTTCGGTATACGCCTTAATGCGTTTTTAAGAGCTTCTTCATTTATGTCATAGATTACCACATCGAAACCTGCAAGTGCGCACGGGATACTTATCTGCTGACCCATAGTTCCTGCGCCTAGTAAAAGAACTTTTTTAATGTCATTTATTTTCATACGAACGCTCCTTTTATTTTTTATCAAAATTGTTTTAAATAATAACTATCAGTATATTAATCCTATCTCCATCTTTTCCCTTCCCTCCGAGAGATGGGGAAGGGAAAATAAAATACTTTTACTTCCTTATAAATCAGACTTCGCTATTACATTTAATGCAGTCTGTTCAAGCACCACAATGGCGAAGATGAGAGTTTTAAACCTCTGGTCTTTTGTCTGACCGTTGTAAAACCTGTAATAAATCTGTTGCGCAATTACTGCCAGGCGGAAAAGTCCGAAGCAGTAATAGAAATCAAAGTTATCAATTTTTACTCCCATCAGTTCGCCATAAAGATCTACCTGCTGTTTTCTTGTAAGCATACCGTCGATGTTTGTCGGCATCTGACGTATGGGCTGCATTGCGGGAGGATCATCTTTCTCCACCCAGTATGCCAGCGATGCGCCAAGATCCATAAGAGGGTCGCCGAGAGTCGCCATCTCCCAGTCAAGAATTCCGATTATTTCTGTCGGATTGCCGGAGTCGAGAACCGCATTATCGTACTTATAGTCATTATGTATAATCCCCACAATGCCTGATTCACCGGGCATTTTATCGTGAAGCCACTGCATTACTTTTTCAAAATCCGGCGCATCGGGAGTTCTTGCGTCACGGTAGCGTCCGGTCCAGCCGTCTACCTGGCGCTTTACATAACCGTCAGGTTTGCCGAAGTCCGCAAGTCCCGCTTTTGTATAATCCACCGAGTGGAGCCTGCATAATACAGAGATAAGGTTTTCGCTGAGGGTCCTGGCGTCTTTAGGATTTAGTACAAATCCTGCAGGAAGGTCTTTGCGGAGTATTATTCCCTTAATCCTTTCCATTACATAAAAAGGGCAGCCCATGATATTTTCGTCTTCAGAATATACCAGAGGTTCGGGGCAGTAGGGGTACAACGGTTTCAATGCTTTAAGTATTTTATATTCTCTCGACATATCATGTGCGGTTTTTGCTTTCTTGCCGAATGGCGGCCTCCGGAGAATCATCTCCCTCTCTCCGGCTTTGACCAGGTAGGTGAGGTTTGAAAAACCGCTCGGGAACTGCCTGATCTCAAGTTCTCCTTTTATTCCCTGAAGGTTCGCTTTAAGAAAGTCATAGATAATTACTTTATCAAGCTCCTCTCCCTCGCGTGTTGCTGTCGGTTCGTCTGTGATAATACCCGGTGATGTCATGCATTCTCCTCCTTTATGATTTAATATAGGATTCAATAAACTCAATCATGAATGATGCGTACTGGTCAACAGTTACTTTCCTCTTCGTGTACTTCCATCTTTTAAGATACCAGTCCTGAAGCATTGCCTTGATCATGGATGCAGTCAGCAGCGGATCTTTATTGAGATAGATTTTTGACTTAGTTCCTTCCTTAAGTATATCGATAAAGATTTTTTCTGTAAATAATTCGCTCTCCATCGGTATCTTTCTATCTTCTTTTTTAAGATTTTTGGTTTCCATATAAAGAAAGTAGAACCATTGAGGCATTATTTCGCTGAGATATAAGTGTATCCTTACGGCATTTTTTAGTCTGAGGCGGTGGTCTTTTTCGCCTTCGATCTGTTTAATCAGAATATTTGTAATCAGTGCCATACCGTTGAGATGTATGATTTTAAACAGTTCGTCTTTGCTCGAAAAATAATTGTAAAGCGCACCCATGCTGAGTTTCGATTCACGGCTGAGGTCCCTCAGCGTCATGGACTGGAATCCCATCTCTACACTCAGCCTGAGTGTTGTATTTAAAATAGTAGCAAGATTTTTTACCGCTACTGCTTCTTTCTTGATCCTGATTGTTTCACGGTTTCCGAGATAGAAATCACGGCAGATATCCTCCATCGATACGCTGGTGTCTCTTATGAATTGCGTGAAAGTTAATTCCATTTCTCTTATCTTCCTGAACTATTCGTATTTTCTAAGCATTCTTTTTGCCAGTGAACTTTTATGAACTTCATCCGCGCCGTCATATATACGTGCAGCGCGTTCATGCCTGAAAAAGTACGCAAGGATTGTATCGTCCGTCATGCCAAGCCCGCCGTGTACCTGAAGCGCCCGGTCTACAACTTTCTGCATTGTGTTTGCCACAACATATTTTATCATGGAAACATCGTCTCTCGATTCTTTCGGTCCGGCGGTATCGATTCTCCAGGCCGCATATAGAGTCATAAGACGTGCCGCCTGAATCTCTGCCGCGGATTCAGCAACCCATTCCTGTATAATCTGTTTTGAAGCGAGAGTTTTACCGTCAGGTGAAATCTTTCTGGAATTTGCTCTTCTGCACATAAGTTCAAATGCCCTGCTGCAGATTCCAAGCCATCTCATGCAGTGGTGAATTCTTCCCGGCCCAAGCCTGTCCTGTGCAAGCACAAATCCCATTCCTTCTTTTCCGAGGAGGTTTGTCTGCGGTACGCGGCACGACTGTAAAAGTACTTCTCCATGGCTGGCGTAATCACTGCCGGAGTGTCCCATTACGGGGATATTACGTACAAGGTTGAAACCGGGATTATCTGTCGGCACAATTATCATGCTCGCCTGGAGATGTACCGGGGCTTTCGGGTCTGTTACTGCCATTACTATACAGAACTGCGAACCGTCAGCGCCGGATGTATACCATTTGTGGCCGTTTATAATATAATCTTTGCCGTCCTTAACTGCGGTAGTTTCCATCATGACAGGATTTGATCCAGGCATGTCGACCTCTGTCATTCCGAAGCAGCTTCGTATCTCTCCCGCTGCCAGAGGTTTAAGATATTTATCTTTCTGTTCCTCTGTGCCGTGGAGGTGAAGTATCTCAATGTTTCCCGCGTCGGGCGCCTGGCATCCGAAAACATAGTGCCCGGTGGGGGTTCTTCCTAGAGCTTCAGAAACAAGTCCGTGATCGACCATTGAGAGGCCCATTCCTCCAAGTTCCACCGGATGGTTGGGTCCCCATAGTTCCATCTTTCTGACCATTTTTCTCTTTTCATGAAGTACAGGCAGAAGATCCCTGAACTCGGAATTGAGATATTCATGTTCAAGAGGGATCAGCTCCTTCTCGACAAATTCGTTGATCATCTCCAGTACTATCTTCATCTTATCCGAAATTTCAAAATTCATTTGAGCCTCCTTTTTTCTTACGCAGTTATAAGTACAATCGATTAAATAAGTAACTCTGCCATGCCACGGCTCCGCTCAGGCAACGTTAAACAATGGTCCCTTCCTGTATTGAGCCTGCCGAAATAAACAGAGCCGAAGGGTTACCTGTAAGTAATTATATCCTTTCCGCCTGCAAGTTCCAGATGGGAATACTCATTAAATGATGAGATCATTATTTTATAAGCCGTATACCTGAATCTTGTAATTGAACTGTTGACGATTCTGTCCCGTATGAGCATGGACGTATTTAGGCTCAAAGACAGAACTTTCATTATAAGTGCCGAGAGCGGGCCCCCTGAAGTGAAAACCGCTATATTCCTGTCGCCGTTATGTTCACTCATCCTTTCATCTGCGAAACTGTAGATGCCGGAGGTGAACTCCTCCCATGTGGCGGTACCTGTCATGTCGTAATTTCCTGAAGCCCACATATTCATTACTTCACTGAACACAAGCTGGAATGATCTTTTGTCCGAGAGGAGTTTTTCGTAATGTTCTTTCATGTGAGGTTTTTCTTTAAGTAATGCCGGAATAAGAATAGTTAATATTTTTTCCGCGTCGTATTCGTTGAGCC
This sequence comes from Spirochaetota bacterium, assembly GCA_035403545.1. Lineage (GTDB taxonomy): Bacteria > Spirochaetota > UBA4802 > UBA4802 > UBA5550 > WRGT01. Next base: position 12,884 of record DAONFJ010000073.1, on the reverse strand, counting down.
TGCTGTCATATTTTACTTCTTCAGCCGGTATATCTCTGACTTTTGACAGGGAGATATATTCATTTACGGTATCTTTATGGCGTTCCATTGTACCTGAGTATATTTCATCAAAATGGATTTTGATACTGTGGAAGTATTCCGCAAGGATCAATGCCTGTTTTTTTCCGGTTTCGGAGAGTTTATCATAGTTTCCTTTACCGAACGATCCCTGCGCGTGTCTTATGAAAAACAGTGTACTCATTTATTTTACCATTAATTATACGGTAATAAACATATTGGAAAAGTCAATAAAAAAATGAGCGAATGTTCGCTTTTTTATTGACTTATTGTTTATTCGGATATTTATTGAAACAGACCCATAGGCTCACTTCATGAGTGCAGGAGCCGATAAGTTGTATAACTCTATTGATTTTTATTATAAAGAGGAACCATTGCAAATGAAAATTCTGGTCTGCATAAAACAGGTTGCTGATACTGAATCGAATTTGAGACTCAACAGCAGTTCATCATGGATTGTTGAAGATAACAAAATCGCCTACAGAATGAACCGCTATGACGAATATGCCCTGGAGGAAGCCCTTATTATAAAAGACATTCTTCCGGGAACTGCTATTGATGTAATATCTGTAGGCCCGGAGCGCGCGGCTGCAGCAGTTAAAAAAGCTCTTGAGAAGGGGGCAGATAACGGTATTCATATAAAATGCGGTAATTCTGCATTAACCGCGATTGAGACTTCATCAGTCATTGCGGAGTATGCAAAAGACAGGGGCTATGATATTATATTTGCAGGAGTAATGTCTGAGGATTTAATGCAGAGCCAGGTCGGACCTATGATTGCATCCTTTCTTTCCATTCCGTCAGCGGTGTCTGTTGTAAAAACTGAACTTGTAAATAATTCAGATGCCATTTCAGTTTACTCTGAACTGGAAGGTGGAATGACTGAAAATATAGAAATCAAAATGCCGTGTTTAATTACAGTACAGACTGGAATCAACCTGCCGCGGTATCCGTCTCTCTCCAATGTTATGCGCGCCAGGTCTATGGAAATTGTTACTGTAGATATTGAAAGCTTAAAGATTACTGAAAGTTATGAAGAAATTGTATCAGCAGGTTATCCTCCGGCATCATCAAAAGGAATTGTTATAAACGGCACCATGGAGGAAAAGGCGGAGAAGCTTCTCTGCCTGTTTCATGAAAAGGCATTGATATGAACAAAACGAAATATAACATGATAGCGGTTCTCGATACCATTGAGAATAAACTGATTCCTCAGAGCTTTGAACTCATCGCTTTTGCAGAAAGTTTTACACAGGTGGACCTGCTGCATACTCTTCTGGTCGTTTCCGGGAGTTCCGTTATTAAACTCTGCGAATCTATATCTGAAAATTACGGCATAGATACCGCTGCGCTTGAGCATGATGAGTTATATTACCCCAATCCGGAACTTCTGTCAGAGCTGCTCATTAAAATTACAGGTGAGCATAAACCGGAAATGGTTATGTTTACTCATACAATCAGAAACTGCCAGTGTGCGTCAAAACTGTCCGTATCACTGAAAGCGTCTTCTGCAACAGCAGTTGAATCGTTTATGCGAGACAATGAAGGTTATGTTTTTCAGAGATCGGTGTTTAACGGGAAATTTAAAGAAAATGTACGGCTTAAAAATCCGGTAAAAATTATAACGGTTCTTCCCGGCGCATATACTCCTGCTGAAAACAGAATCCCGGGGAACAGTGAAGCATCGGTCATTCAGATGAAATTCGAAGATGCCCGTTTACACGTACCGGCAGTAAAGCATAGCGGGTATAAACCGTTATCTCTCTCTTCAGAAGCAGATACCGGCGTCAAACTCGAAGACGCGGATGTAATAATTTCCGCGGGGAGAGGGATAGGTAAAGAGGAGAATCTTGAACTCATCCGTGATACTGCATCCATATTTCAAAACTCCGCTGTGGGAGGATCAAGGCCTGTCTGTGACCAGAGATGGCTCCCGTTTAATCAGCAGGTCGGTATAACAGGGAAAAGCGTCTCTCCGAAGCTTTACATGGCGTGCGGAATTTCCGGTTCGCAGCAGCATATTGCGGGAATGAAAAATTCGCAATGCATAGCGGCAATAAATAAAGATCCCAATGCTTCGATATTTTCTATATCAGATTATATAATAGTAGAAGATCTGGTGTCTTTTCTTCCGGTTCTTATAAGGAAATTTCGTGAAAAATACGGGGAGTGCTGTGAGATTTCAGATCATCCGGCTGATTAAAAATAAAGACAATACAAGAGGGTTGATTATTAAATTTTTTCAAATAAAAGCATTAAAACATTAAAGAATCAATTTGGAACTTTTAGATTTTAAAAAAACTCATTTAGAGTTTTAATAATAATAATCCGGCGTCTCCGGAGAATATTCAACATAAATTATATTTTGATCATTGACATTTCCAGGCATGAAATTTTTCATTACAAAAAAAATATTCTGTTAGTAATTTAGAGGTAAGTAATGAATACGAAATACACCGCCAGGGAATCACTTCAAATCAGGGCATATCTTACATATCTGGTCTCGCTTATCATGACTATGACTGTAGCGCTCACTTTCCAGATAATCGCGCATGTTCCAATGCATGAACTGCTGCCTATAATAATCGCTGCTGTAATATGTGTCAGCATAGCTTATGTGATATATCATAACATAAAGAGACATAAAGAATCGGATGTTCTGATCTGGATTCTCTCATTTATAACCCTTCTTATTCCCTTTATCGCAAAAGCCGGCTACGCGAAAAAATTCGGCTGGACCTTCGTTCTTGAATCATATAACTCTTCAGTGGTTGTTGTTGTAATGATTTTTATCAGCTCCCTTTTCCTTAAAGAGCGGCTTTTCAAGGTAATATCGGTAACAGGTATTTCAGTATGGTCTTTGTTCGTTTACCTGGCAGTTACCCGCGGTGCGGTATATTCTTATAACGCGGTGTCGGACGGCAGAATTTTTCATGGTGTAATAATTACAAGAGAATATTACTTCATAATAAGCATGGCGATTATCTGCTATGTTTCATCAAGATGGATAAAAATAATAAATGATTTTGCCGAGAAAACCAGGCTGCAGCATGAAGAGATAGAGAAGCGGGTCCTTCAGATGCAGGATATAAACAGCGATATAAAAGAGAAAATGACTTCCCTGTTAACCGAAGTTGAGTCACAGAATAATCTTGTTGTAAGATTCAATGACAAGATGCAGAACCAGGCTGCAACTTTTGAGGAGATTTCAGCAACTCTTGAGGAGCTGCGGGGTTCCTCTGAAAGCATACATAATACTACGGTTGAGCAGATCGACGGTAACATGAAGATGGACGAAATTATAAGTGATTTTAAAAATATAAAAACAGAAACAAAGGCAAACCTTAATGCAACATATACGGGAATTAAAAATGTCGCGGATAAAACAAGTTTTGCGAATGAAAAACTGATTGATGTTGAAAATACGATGAATACCATTGCAGTACAGAGCGGAAAAATTTCAGACACGGTGTCCATCATAATCGATATTGCGGATAAAATCAACCTGCTCTCGCTTAACGCGAGTATAGAAGCGGCAAGGGCAGGGGAACATGGAAGGGGTTTTGCTGTGGTTGCGGATGAAATCGGCAAGCTCGCTTTTCTGACAACAGAGAGTATAAAGGAAATCGAAAAAGTACTTTCATTTAATAATACTGTTACAGGGAAAGGTGTAGTTGTTATTAAAGACTCATCTCATGTTATAAAGGAGATGATCAATGAAATGTCCGGAAGTACAGATAATATAAAGGTACTCCAGGATTCGCTTATGGTAGAGGAAAAATATATCAATTCAATAATCCGGCAGATGGAGGGGAATATTACTCTTGCCCGGTCTATCGGGTCAGGTACCGACGAACAGAAAAATGCGATTGAAAATACAAGCAATGCTGTTGACGAACTTAATCAGATTGTCAGTGAAATGGTAGGTGAAATTAATGAAATGGCAGGTTCTTCCGGTAAAATATTTGAAAGTGCCGGTGAACTGATGAAAAAAGCAGAGCAGAATATCTGAGCATTTTTTAAAAAATTTAATATTGCAGTATATGTAATAATTATAAGAGAGATCGTAACATATAAATTGTGCGTTACGACCTCTCTTGCCGGATGTAAAAAGAGAAAAATTTCCTGACGCCCGCCAATTTCCCAAAGCCGTGCAGGATGAGTGCAGTTGTTTATATCCTGTTGCTGTTTCTCAATGCAACAATAACAGTTTTCTGCTGGAACCTCTCGCTGAAGTTAGCCGGTTTTTCAAGATCCATCCTTTTAAGGTATGGAGCGGCTTTTTCCGGTACAGGCTTTAACAGCTCTGTAATCAGTTTTATTATTGTACTTACAGGGTTTGCATTTTTGTACGCCACAAGCCCCTTCAGTGAACCGGCAAGTGCAACTTCTTCCGGCATAACATCGGTACCAAAAGGGAACATCTGAAACTGGCCCTGTGCCTGGTAGGATTTTATAAATGCCTCAACTTTTTCAGGGTAATTGTGCCTGTATTCTTCAGGTATTTCATAATCAGCAGGAAGTTTTCCATGTTTTTTTGCCTGTTTAACAAGTTTAGGCTGGAATCTTGAATCAGCGATTTTTATCATCTCTTCAGCAATCTTGCCGTCTGACAATCCCTTGATATGAGCAATACCGTATTCGGTTACTATTATATCCCTTAAGTACTTGGGTATGGATGTGTGGCCGTAATTGTACACTATGTTTGATTTCAGGCTTTTACCTGATCCCCTTGTTGCTCTTATCGCCATAATAAGCTTGCCGCCGGGAACTTCGTGTGCCATTGATACGAAGTTATACTGGCCGCCTATACCGCTTACGACCTTTCCGTCCTCAAGCTGATCTGATGCTACGGCTCCTGTGAGTGTGGCCACAAGGCCTGAATTAACAAACCTGCCGTTTTTTCTCTGCAGGCAGCGAAGCTCCTCTCCGCCGTAAAGCTGGTTCACCTTCTCAACTCCCGACATGCCGAACTGTGCCCTTTCCTCATCGCTCATGGCGTTGAGATCATTATAGAATGATTCAGGCCCCAGGAAGAACGCGCCGAGTATTACCTGTCCATTCTTCAGCTTCTTACCAAGAAGTTTATTTAATTCCTCAAGGTTCTTTTTGTCATAACAATCACGTTCGTATTTTTTGTTTTCGTACCATATAAAGCCGTCTTTAAATTCAACGCCCTCTTTAAATATTCCATATTCAGTGAGCATTTTGACATCCTTCTCCCTAAGCCTCATGTGCAGCCCTTCTTTTTCATAAAGAAGGGCCAGTATATTGGGCGGAATATTGTCATCGGTGAGTTTCCCTTCAGCAATAAGCTGCATTATCGCGAGATTGTTATATACTTTTCGTTTAAGTATTCCCTTTTTGTATAACTGCAGGAACGCATCTACGAACATCTCGGATGAACCGTAAAGGCCTTTTTCAAAAATACCGGTACCGCCGTATTTTTTTATTAAACGGTCATAATGCCTGACAAGCCCTGCTTTTTCGATTATGGAATTATACAGATCATTATGGGAATGCCTGAGGTCAAGGCCCGCGACTATAGCATCTCCAAGAGCGCCGATTCCAATCTGCAGTGTGCCGCCGTCTTTGACCAGAGTGCTGATATTAAGGCCTATCATGTAATCTTTTATCGTTACAGCGTCCTTTGGAGGGCCGAATAGCCTGTAGTTGTATTGCGGCCCTGTAAGCAGCACATCATATTTATCTTCGTTAACAATAGCATCGCCGTACATAAAAGGCATATTTTTATTGACTTCACCAATACAAACAAGTTTTCTTCCCTGTGACTTTCCGAATTTGATAAGACTGACAGCGTTTACGCATATGTCTGTGTTGCAGCCCATGGAATATATAGTATTGCCGTCAACCTCCTGGCTTCCTACAAGCTGGCCGAAAACGTTGACATTCTGATGCCAATATGAGTCACGCGCTATGTGAGTATAATTTGACGGGAGATAATTCCTGCTCTGTGATGCTATATTTATTATTGATCCTGCTTTACTGTAGAATTCAAATATCTGCACATTCGAAGGCATCCTGCCGCCCCTGAGATCAATCATATACTGGAAATCGGGATATCCTCCAAATATACGCTCTGCAAGCGGATCAACAAGTCTTTTTTCAAGTTCACTTTTCCCGGTTGGTTTTTCAAGGGAGAGTGCGGTTATAATATTGAGTTTTATTGAAGGGTCCTCTTTGGCCCTTCTGTATAGTTCATTTATGAACCTTACCGGTTTCCCCAGTCCCAGCGTCATTGCATAATTGATTTCTTTACCTACATAGTTGATTACATCATCAACAGTTTTGACCACATCGTCAGTGACTACTCCTGTTTTACCGTACATATCCATTTCGGCCCCCCAAAAATGTTATATTTAAAAACTATAGCCGAAACAGACGCGATTGTTCGTCTTCTAATAGAAGCATCTTTGAAATGCACTGCCTGATAAATTTTAATTAAACTTAATATCAGTATTTTTTAGATGATTCGGCTTTTACTATATAACAAATAAATCGGATAAAAGTTGCATTTTTGTATGATTTTTTAAGATTAAACATATTAAATAATAAAGTATATATAAATTAAATGTCAATTTCTTCAATGTTAATTCCTTAACATGTATTTTAGTGTAAAAAAACAATTATATATCCCCGCCGCCTTCGGCGGCGGGGATAATAGTGCATTTTCTATTATAAAAAAATTCAGGAATTATTACTGTTTTAAAATACACTTTTAATACTCAGCCGGGAGTGAAGTTGTAAAAAAATGTTAAAGTAGTAAAAAAAAGTATTTTTTTTACTACTTATCAGGAGCGAACAAAAGCGAAGGAGAAGCGAACAATTACGGAGAGAGCAGCTTTTATTCCTGGTACAATTTGTGCATAAATTTTTTAAGCCGGGAGAAGCCAATGGTGAATAAAACCTTTGAGCCAGCCGTCCAAAGTGCCTTGCCCCCTCCCGGGGACTGACTCGTACCCAGCCATTTCCCCGTGTATGAGGAGCATACGCACCCCTGAAAATAAATCGCTACTGTTTTCAGTAATTGAACTGAATAAAAATAGTATTTGATTCAATTTTTGGCCTTTAATAAATGATTCTCTAATAAATAAACAAAGAGGGAAATTAATGTCTGAATTTAAAAACGTTACAGTAGTAAAAAAAGCGAATGTATTTTTTGACGGCAATGTTGTAAGCAGAAAAGTTATCTTTGCAGACGGTACACAGAAAACTCTCGGATTTATGCAGAAGGGCGAGTACCTGTTTAACACCGGTGCGGCAGAATTGATGGAAATTTATTCCGGTGAACTTGATGTGCAGCTTCCCGGAAGCAATGAATGGAAAAAGATCAGCGGCGGAGAGTCATTCAGTATTCCTGCAAATTCAAAATTTACAATGAGGGTAAAAACTCCAACTGATTACTGCTGCTCTTTTCTTAAGTAGGATATGATTATGTAATTCTGAATTTTTCGTCTTCTCCATTCCTGTGGGGGAGATGCCGCTACTGCGGCAGAGGGGGGCAGTTTTGTGATCTTAATGTTCGTTAAGAAACATGGAGTATGCCTTCCCCATCCGCCCTTTGGGCACCTTCACCATAGGGCGGGAAGGTGCAGCAGATAAAACATTAGTCTTAAAAAACCTAACTCGCTTCCAGTTCAAGCGTCGAGTCATTGTGTTCAATGCTCATGAGGAACTGCGCTTTCGGGTTTTTATCTTTTGCTATCTGAAGAGTGAATTTATTGTCAGGTATAAATACCATGTTGTCGTTTTTGTCCGCAAAGAGGCAGTGATAACGGAAACCGGTAAGGTCTTTGATGTCATCCTTATGTTCATACTTTACCCATACAGCTTTGTAGCCGCTGATCGGAGAAAGGTTACAGCTTGCGCCGAATTCATGGAGAAGCCTGTATTTGATTACATCGAACTGAAGCTGTCCCACAACGCCGATAACTTTTCTCTGGCCCGGATTCTGCGTAAAGAGCTGTGCGAGTCCCTCATCCGTAAGCTGGTTGAGCCCCTTTTCAAGCTGTTTTGCCTTGTACGGGTCGGAGTTTCTGACTTCACAGAAATGTTCCGGAGAAAATCTCGGGATACCTTTGTACATAAAGGAATCTCCTTCTGTAAGAGTATCCCCTATTTTGAAAATTCCTGAATCGTAAAGACCTATTACGTCGCCGGGATAAGCGTCTTCAATAAGGCTCTTGTCCTGCGCCATAAAGTTGGCGGGATTGGGGAATTTTATCTCTCTGCCGAGGCGTACGTGATGATAGAATTTATTTCTCTCAAACTTGCCGGAACATACTCTCAGGAAAGCAATCCGGTCTCTATGCCTCGGGTCGAGGTTGGCATGTATTTTGAATACAAATCCGCTGAATTTTTCATCGGCTGGTTCCATCATTCCGCTGGTTGTTTCCCTGGGAAGAGGGTGCGGTGCTATCTCAATAAATGTATCCAGAAGTTCTTTAACTCCGAAATTATTCACAGCGCTTCCGAAAAATACCGGAGCGAGCATTCCGGAAAGGTAATCCTCTGTATTAAAGTTGTCGTAAATGCTGTCTACAAGTTCAATCTCTTCGCGAAGCCTTAATGCATCGTGTCCAATAACTGTGTCGATTTCAGGATCATCAAGCCCGTTAAATGATTTTATTTCGTTCTCATCCTCGATCTGGCTTTTATTCGATTTGAAAAAATTGAATGTATTTTTATAAATATTATAAACACCCTTGAACGAACTTCCCATACCTACAGGCCAGCTTAAAGGGCGTACATTGATGTCGAGGCTTTTCTCCAGCTCATCAAGGAGTTCGATGGGAAATTTTCCTTCACGGTCCATTTTGTTTATGAAGATGATCACGGGGTAGTTCCTCAGCCTGCAGACTTCCATGAGTTTTTTTGTCTGTTCCTCAACACCTTTTACGCTGTCAACTACAAGTATGACGCTGTCTACGGCTGTGAGCGTACGGTATGTATCCTCGGCAAAGTCCTTGTGGCCGGGAGTATCGAGAAGGTTGATAATATGGCCTTTATAATTAAAAGAGAGAACTGATGTAGTAACGGAAATCCCTCTCTGCTTCTCGATTTCCATGAAATCTGAAGTTGCTGTTTTTTTGATTTTATTCGATTTTACAGCTCCCGCAATCTGTATTGCGCCGCTGTATAAAAGTAATTTTTCAGTTAAAGTTGTTTTCCCTGCGTCAGGGTGACTTATGATTGCAAAAGTCTTTCGTTTGTTGATTTCTTTAGTTAAGCTCATTTTAAACCTTGTTTTTAGAATAATATGTAACCTGCAAAATTTTACCGGAATTTTTTCTTCACCCTGTTTGTGACGGGGGAGATGAATTTTCACTTTGTTTTTAAAGGTTGCTATATAAGCAGATGATTTTATACAGGCGGATTCTGTCAACTAACAAAAAAGAGCTTACCTTAAACACTGAAAAATTCCAAGACACCACTGGCAGTCGCAGCATGGAATACTATTAATGTAACAGTCCTGTTCAAATTTTTCCGAGTAGATATAATCGCACGGGGCAAAACTGCAGTTTGAACAAACCGGGTAATCGTATTTTAAAACAGTTTCACGGAATTCCATGTATGCAGCACTGTTCCAGATTTCAGGTAAATTCCGCCCTGACAGATTGCCGAAACTTCTGGGATTAACATACTTCTGCCATCCCGACACATAACATTGAAATTTATGCCAGAGGAAATGGCATGGATGAACATCTCCATCCCATGAAACGAACACGCTTCCTGACTCAATAAATTCACACCTCTTCGCCGCGGCGGGAGACACTGCCGGCAGGCTCAATTCAATTCCCAGCTGATCTGCAATCCCGGCTGATGCTGAAAATATTTTTTCAACATTCTCTCTGATTTCGTGGTCCCTGTCCATTATACCCTGAAGATGGAAAAATATATTTTTATCACGGGCTTCAGATGTCATATTCTCAACAGCGTCAATTATCCGTTTCTCTTCGTCAGAGTTGTATATTTTCCATTTAACTTTAAAGTATTGTGTTATATCAATACCGTCAAGGGCGCATTTTTTTAATGTCGCTTCGTAAAGTTCAACGGCCGCGTCAGTGTTTCTGTCGTAGGCGGAATTTGAGGTACTCTCTTTACTGTATGGAATGAGATGGGTAACGATAACAAATGAAGCACTGTTGTCTGATGCGAATTTTATTACATCAGGCAGATCCTGCATGTTTTCTCTTGTGAGGACAAATTCGACTCCTGTAGTTATCTTTCTGCCGGATGCTGCTGAAGCTTCTTCCAGATATTTAAAAGCATCTTTTATTCTGTTCAGGTCACCGCCGTTTCTCATTAAGCTGAAAGTCTCGGGATTAACTGAGTCGAGCGAAATACAGATTTTATCAAGGCCGGCATTGACGAGATTTGCTGCACGTTCCCTGCTTATGAGCATGCCATTGCTCTGGAAAGCTATACTGCTTCCCTCCGGCATCAATGCACGTGCCTCTTTGATTAAAACTTCAAGGTGGGGGTAGAGCAGCGGTTCACCGATTCCGCTAAGTATCAGGTTCTGAATTTCCGGAAGCGCCGGCTTTATTGCAGCAAAAAGTTTGATGTCAAAATCTCCGTCAGTCATGCCGCTCCCGGTACTGTGTTTTACACACATTGAACAGTTCAGGTTACAGCGTGAAGTAGTCTCAAGGTAGACTGTTGATGGTGATGATTTTAATGAGAGATTTGATCTGTTTTCTATATTCATATAATTTATAATTTCCGTTTTTTTAATACTACGTATTTTACGCCAACTTAGTTTATTACTGTTTAGCGTGCTCAATATACACAACACTGATCAAAGATTAACGCCGGCTGAATGTAACAGTAAACATTTCTTCAATAATTAACTGTTTATATTAGTCAGTTCTGCAAAATATTTGTTTCAATATAATACCTGCAGCATTGCTTTTTCATTTTTATCAGAAACTGAACTATTAAATTTTACATAACCTGAGAAGAAAAGTTATTGAAGTTTTTTGCAAAAGAACATAATTATAGCGGATTATATCAGCGTAAAAATGACATTATTTTTTGTAAGTGGCTATCTTAATTATGATAATTATAAGAGAGGTTAATTATGCAGAAAACTTATAAGTGTAAAAACGGTCATAAATTTAAAAAAGATGAAGCTCAAAATGTAATCTGCCCTTCATGCAATGAACCTGCAGAACCCGTTAAATGGAATAACGTTGACGGATTGAGCAGTAATTCAAAAGGGTTTGGTATAATGGAAGAAGTCGGGTCAGTTGTAAGCGAATTAAAGAATATCAAAAAGAGATAATTTTTTTGATGTATGGAGCGATTGTGAATTCAACATTTATTGTAATTCAATACAGATTATTTCTTATGCAAGAGGTTCTTTGCATGAAGTCTGTTAAATTATTATTATTGACTTTAATTCTGTAATGGGCCTGATTAATAACTGAAAAATTTACGGATACGCTATTAATCCGGAAATGCAGAATATTTAAAAGAACATAAGGCCGGGAAATAAAATGAACATAAACAGAAACCTCCTGCTCAGTCAATGCCTTGAAGCTCTCGGCCTGGTTCTTGAATACGACCTGAATGATAATTCTGTGCATCAGCATGCAATCCGTGTTGGAGAGATGTGTGCAATTATCGCGGAAAAAGTAGGACTCCCCCCTCAGAAAATACAGCAGTTGTACTATACCGGGCTGATTCATGATATAGGCAAAATCGCCATAGACACCAATATTCTCATGCAGAAAAGAAAACTAACTGAAAATGAATTCAGTCTTGTCCGTAACCATTCCATAATCGGAGGAAAAATTGCTGCCGCTCTTCCGGAGCTTAGTGATCTCGCATTCTGGATTAGATGGCATCATGAGAAATGGGACGGAACAGGTTATCCTGACCGCTTAATTGGTGAGCAGATACCTGTGGAGGTGCAGATTCTGAGCGCGGTGGACTGTTTTGATTCGCTGCAGACTCCGAGGCTTGACAGGGATAAACTGTCCATTGAAGAATCCGAGTCTCTGATTAAGAAAGAACGGGGCATTTCATTTAATCCTGTTATAGTTGACCTGATATCAGATATGATAAGGAGTAAAGAAATTATACCGGGGAAATCATCAGATAAATTTCTTGAAATCAAGGAAAAATATATTAACAGGGATTACCGGAGTGGTGATGAAGGTTACTGGGCAGGGATCGGGATGGTCGGTATGTATCCTATCCTCAGGCTTTTTGCCCGTGTTATAGATGCGAAACATGGATACACGCAGGGGCATTCTACGCGGGTTTCAATACTCTCAAAATATATTGCTAAAAAGGCCGGTTTTTCCTCAGCTGATATTATAAAAGTTGAGGTTGCCGGACTGCTGCATGATGCCGGTAAAATAAGTATCCCTAACGATGTACTTGATAAAATAAATTCTCCTGATTTTAATGAATGGTTAATAATAAAAAATCATCCTGTGCATTCGTACAACATTCTGAAGCATATTTACCTGATGAGTGAAATCGCGGATATTACCAGGCAGCACCATGAAAGACTGGATGGTTCAGGATACCCGGGCGGATATAGTGAAAATAACATAGGGCTTCTTGCGCAGGTTATCGCGGTTTCGGATTCTTTTGATGCGATGACCAGTAATCGTGCTTACAGGAAAATGCGTAATACGGAAGCAGCTTACAGGGAAATTTCAAATGGTGCCGGGAGGCTTTATAACAAAGAGTTCTCCAGGATTCTGACAGACACTCCGCCTTATTACCTCAAAGCGCTTTTTGATATGCATATTGAGTAATTTACTTTAAATTTAATTACCGGGATTGAG